>NZ_CP071613.1:322305-644610 GCF_017357245.1 Rhizobium bangladeshense
CGCCGGTCGAAAGGTTGGCCGTCGGAAGCAGCATCACCCGCTCGTGCCTGGCAGGCACGCTCGAAAGGCTGAGACCCGATCTCGCGATGAAATGCAGCAGGCACTCATCTATCACAATCTTGGTCAGCGCGGCCTCGTGCCCCTCGCCGCGGCGTGGATCCTGGTTTACCTGTTCGATCAGTTCCCGGATCGTCGATCGTCCATCGCCGGTGACTTGTGCGGGAACTCGCTTGGCCGCGGCCACGAGCTTTCCTGCCACAATCAGGATGCGGTGATCGGCGCCTGTCAGTTGCTGCTCAACGAGGACTGATGGACTATGCGCCTGCGCCTGTAGGAAACCCCACGTCACCTCCTCGTCGCTGGCCAGACCCACATTGACGCCGCGGCCATGATTGCCATCGATCGGCTTAGTGACGACGGGAAAACCAAGGCGACGTGCAGCACGCACTGCGGCTGCGGCATCTTCAACGATGATGCTTCGCGGAACCGGCAGCCCGGCCTCCTGCAGCAGCTTGCACGTCAGATCCTTGTCGCTAGCGATCTCAGCCGCAATTTCCGAGGTGAGCGAACTGCAACCCGCCCTGATACGCCGGAGGTGCTTGCCGTAGCCAAGCTGCACCAGGCTGCTCGAGTCCATTCGACGCCAGGGAATGCCGCGCACCTCCGCCTCCTTGATGAGAGATGCCGTGGTCGGGCCGAACGCCCGGTCCCGATGAAGCGCGCGCAGAGCGTCGAGCGCTCCGGCAAGCTCGAAGGCGCCAAGTGAAGAAGCAGCGATTTTCCCGAGGCTCGAGACACCCTGGAGCTCTGGCGGCAGCAGGCCATCCACCAGTTCCAGCGCAAAACGCCCGGCCAGCAGGCCAATCTCCTCTTCCTGATAGGCGAACATGACGTTGTAGACGCCTGGCTCGTCCGCCACCGAACGAGTTTTCCCCCTGGCGACGTCGGCCCCTACCATGTTCTGCAATTCCAGGGCGACATGCTCGGCCACATGCCCAAGCCAGGTTCCTTCCGCCATGCGGCGGAGAAAGCCACCCGCTTCGCCGTAGCAGCAGCCGTGTTGGTGTAGCCCGGGAAGCAGCTGCGTGAGCTTCTCCGCGAAGCCAGGAAGGCGGTCCGTCGGATACTGCTCCAGCGTTCCCAAGTCCAGCTGGATGCGGATCATCGGCGTTTGGCTGTAAAGATGCGGTCCGCGATAGATGGCTGCCTCGCGCACATCCATGGCTCTCACCGCCCGTTCGCTCGTGACGGTGTTGAGGGATTTCATGCTGCTTCTCCAGGGTTGAATGCGTCTAAGGTCGCTTTGGTCCACGACAACCGCACTCCGCCTCGGTGGTTCCGGCACTGTACGGGACCGCACTCTCAGACGAGTGGCAGGCTCTGGCGCCGGGTCTCAAGACGATCCACGAGGCGCGGGAGATCAGGCATCGCCTTCTTCTGGCATTTGAGAAGGCCGAACGAGCGGACAGCCCCGCCGAAAAGCAGGCGCTGTTGACGAGCATCATTATTGGCGGCGGCCCCAGCGGCGTCGAAATGGCCGGCGCCATTTCGGAGCTCGGACGCTTCATGATCAGCAAGGACTTTCGCGACCTTCAGCCCGACCATCTCCGCGTTCTGCTGGTGGAAGCCGGCCCCCGCATTCTGGCGGCCTTTCCTAAGCATCTCTCTGCCTGTGCAACACGATACCTTGAAAAGATCGGCGTCGAAGTTCGCACGGGAAGTCGGGTCGTCGAAATTACAAAGGACGGCGCGAACATCGGCGGCACCTTCGTCTCGGCCGGATCGATCATCTGGGGAGCCGGCGTGAAAGTGTCGCCAGCACATCGCTGGCTCGGCCTCTCGGGCACTGCCGGCAACCGCATTCCGGTCGATGATCAACTTCGCGTCCATGGCTTCGAGGATGTCTATGCGTTCGGAGACACCGCCGCTTTGATCGGCACGGACGAAAAGCCGCTCCCGGCGCTGGCGCAGGTCGCCAAACAGCAAGGCATCTACCTTGGACGACAGCTTCGCAAGAAGCCTTCTATTAGGGGGTCTGGGCTTCGTCTTCCGCAACAGAGGCAATATAGCCGTTCCCAGTGAGGCGGGGGTCCTGTCAGGCGACCGGACTTAAAGGTCAGTCGATGCGGTCTACAAGACTGAGCGGATTTCGCTGCCCCGGCGTGTCCATGCTCAACGTTCCTACGCCAGATAAGCCGTGAGCAAAAGCTTCTGTCTGTCAGGACTTCGTAGACGCTAGCCGCAATTTTAGCAGGCGGTCGTTCTTTTCGTCGCGAAGGCGACGCTCTTCTTCAGCGGTTTCCACCGCGACCTTACTCGTGTGCTCGAACGCCGCTGCGCGCTGCTGCACGGTCAGCGTTCTCCTGATTCTGCTTACCATAAAAATCAATCCATAAGGCTTTGCTCATATGTGGGTCCGGTGGCAAACCTTAGCAACAGGTTGAAGCTTTTTGTCCGCTCGCGTACCAGCTGGAAGTGGACCTTGTTCAAGCCATCACCTACGCCCATTTACATCTGCCGATCTCGAGTTCTTCGCGACCATCCGAAGCGGCGTCCGCCTGCCCTCTCGTCGATGCTCGCGGGATGAGAGGGCGCTCCCTCCTCGGGTCGAGCGCCTCGGCCGGCGAAGACGTCGGTCGGGTTGCCGGCTGTTACCCCTGTTCCTTCGGAGAGGCCCCAGTGGAAGAAAGCGATCAAAAAGTTTTCTCAGGAAAGCGCATCCTTATCGTCGAAGACGAATATTATCTTGCCGACGAAACCCGCCGGAGGCTCGAAGACCTAGGCGCAACCATCGTGGGTCCGACGGCAAAAGTCGGTCACGCGCTCGGACTTATTGGCCGCGAACATATCGATGCGGCAATCCTCGATGTCTGCCTCGGTGACGAACTCGTCTTCGCTGTCGCCGATGAATTGGAGGAGCGCGACATTAACTTCGTCTTTGCGACCGGCTACGACGGGACTGTCATTCCGGCCAAGTACAAGGGGGGTGTGCTCTGCGGCAAACCGATCGACCTGGAAAAGGTCGCCGCCGCCTTGTCCTTATACAGCTCCTGACGGGAAGTATGCAAATTGCTGTCGACAATCACGACGGAACCAAACCTCCACCTTTACCGACACGGCTCCCTTAGCTTTGTCTCAGGCTTGTCAATAAGCTGCACTGATAAAGCAGCAGCTACAGAAAATTCCACCAACAGCAACCCTCTTGAGGTCTCGCATCGGATATTCCGGAACCTGCGAAGCCTTGACGCGGCTGGAGTGCGGAGTTTTTCGGAGGAAATCAACGATGACGAGCGCACTCGCAGAGCTGGATGCCCTCGTGATAGGGGCGGCCCGGTGGCATGTCAGCGGCGCTCTATCACACTGAACCGCAGCCTTCTCGTCGTTGACTCTGGTCGCAGCCGCGCCAGGCCGCGCCGCTCTAAACCGATGCCGAGGCCGCGGGGCAGCCGATGGGCGGCGAAAAAGCCGCATTATAGATAGGGCCATACTCAGCGCCACTTTCAGTCCTGTCGCGGAAAACATAGTTATGCGATGGAGGCGGCTGCCGCGGCCTCTCCGACTGTGGTCGCTGCGCTCCGCCGGATCTTGGGCCCAAGGCAGCTTCTGCACGTGCACGGGCGACAAGAGCCCGAGGGCACCATGATATTCGTTAAATATCTCAGCCACGATCGCACGGCCATGGCCATTGTCGCAGCGCGGCCTGGAGCCCTGGTCTTGACGCTATTCATCTGGACATTGGTGAAGGCAGATCTCGGCCCCAGGCGGTGCAGCAATAGACGAATACTCGCGGACGCGAATATCCGCCGAACAGCTTGGGTACTGCCGGGCTGGCATCGGAACGAATGGCGCAGGCAGAAGTTCGGGGATTTTGATCGTGAAAGCCGCAAGTATGAAAATCTTAGTCATCGGTGCGACGGGACTGGTAGGCAGCGCGGTGTGCGCCCGGCTGGCGGCAAGCGAACATGACGTCATTCACGCGGTTCGTCCCGGAAAACGGCCGGCAGCTGGCTCCGGCGCTTGGGTCGAAGTCGACATGGCAAGGGCCGTGGCTCCTGCCGACTGGCTGCGTCATCTCGAAGGCATAGATGCCGTCGTGAACTGTTCCGGCGCGCTGCAGGACGGAATGGGGCGCAGCATGACGGGCGTCCACGCTCGCGGCCCACGAGCCTTATTTCGTGCATGCCAGCAATCTGGTGTGCGCCGAATGGTCCATTTCTCGGCGGTCGGAGTGGATCGGCAGCAGCCGTCGGCATTCTCACGCACCAAGCTTTCCGGCGACATGGCGTTGATGGAGACCGATCTCGATTGGGTAATATTGCGTCCCGCGGTGATCGTTGGCGATGCGGCCTTCGGCTCGAGTGCATTGTTTCGGGGGCTTGCCGCGCTGCCGTTTCTGCCATTGATGCCTTTCACGGGAAAGCTTCAGGTGGTGCAGCTGCAGGACGTTGCTGAAACCGTCCTTCGGCTTATCGACAAAACCGCCCCATCGAAACTTTCGCTCGAAATCGTCGGGCCGCAACAGCTTGAGTTCCATGAGATCGTAGAGCGATACCGAAGGTGGCTCGGCTGGCGTCCCGCTAAGCGCTATCTGCTGCCCCGCCCGCTTGCCAGCCTCCTCTATTGGCTCGGCGACATTGCCGGATTGCTGGGCTGGCGGCCGCCGGTTCGAAGCACGGCCGCAAAGGAGATCGTCCGCGGTGCCGTGGGTAATCCAAGCGATTGGACTGCCGCCACCGGCATCCTGCCTTTGTCGTTGGACGATGCTTTGGCACGTCGGCCAGTTTCGGTTCAGGAGCGCTGGTTTGCCAGGCTCTACTTCCTGAAGCCGGTCATTTTTGTGCTGCTGCCGCTCTTCTGGATATCCACGGGTATAATTTCGCTGACAACGGGTTTCGAGCAGGGTGTCGAGTTGATGCTGGCCGGCGGTGCAGGTGCTTTGGCGGGACCAAGCGTTATTGCCGGGGCACTTACAGACATCATAATCGGATGTGCCATTGCCATACGCCGCACCGCGCGATGGGGCCTCTACGCAGCTGTCCTGCTGTCACTCTTTTACGCGGCGGCCGGCACGGCGATATTACCGGAGCTGTGGAATGAGCCGCTCGGTCCACTGACAAAGATATGGCCGATCCTCGTGTTGCACCTGGTTGCTCTCGCGATTTTGGAGGAGCGATGACGTATTTCGTGCTCAAGTTCTTGCATATTATCGGTGCCACTGTTCTTCTCGGGACCGGCGCAGGCATCGCCTTCTTCATGTTGGTGGCGCATCGCACCGGCAATGCGACGACAGTGGCCGCCGTCGCGCGGATCGTGGTCATTGCGGATTTCGTTTTTACGACAACGGCCGTGATCGCCCAGCCGGTCACTGGCATAGCGCTCGCCTGGTATGTCGGGTATTCCCTGTGGGAGCGGTGGATCCTTTGGTCGATCGTTCTCTACCTCATCACGGGTGCTTTCTGGTTGCCGGTCGTTTGGATGCAGATGGAGATGCGCAATATTGCAACGAAAGCCGCGGCGAATGGTGAGCCGCTGCCGGCGCGATACCATAGGCTGTTCTGGACCTGGTTTTATTTCGGCTTTCCGGCCTTTGCTGCGGTTTTGGGAATTATCTGGCTGATGATCACGCGGCCGGTCGAATGATCAGGGTGAGCATTTGCTAAAGGCGCGGCAAAGGCGGTGCTCGCCTGTCGAATAGGTTTGCTGGACGGCTCGGTGATGCCGAGAGGTAGCGTTGTTGGTAGCAAGACGTGACACACTGGTGGCCGCAGACAGTCGGAGGCGGGAAAGAACCCAAGCGGCAGCCGACTGGCGCCGGTCCGGAAAGGGTGGCGCAGGGTCCGGTCGCGACGAGGTCGGAGGTATTGACCGGAAAACGCGCCACGGAGAAGTGCTCGATAGTGACCGGTGGCGGCTTCGGTCGCTAGTCCAGTGATCGGACTAGGCGAGATCGCCACCGTCGATGCCGATCACATGTCCGCTAATGTACGAACTTGCATCGCTGGCCAGGAACACCACCAGCGACGCCACTTCCTCTGGCGTACCGACGCGGCGCATGGGGTAAGGGGCAACGAGTTGTTCCGTCGTCACCTTCCAGTCTCGCCGCACGCGCTCCAGCATGGGTGTCTCGATCGGCCCCGGCGCGATGGCGTTGATGCGCACGTGCCGGCCGTACTCCTGAGCGGCGGCGCGGGTCATGTGGATGACGGCGGCCTTGGAAGCTCCGTAGGCGACGATGTTCGGGAAGGCGTGGCGGCCACCGATCGAGGCGGTATTGATCATAGCGCCTTGTGATTGCACGAGATGCGGCAGCTCGTATTTCATCGCGACGAACACGCCACGCAAATTGGTAGCGATCTGATCGTCGAAACCAGCAATGTCGGTGTCGGCGATCGGCGCCGGCGGCAGGTCGATGCCGGCATTGTTGAATGCGATGTCGAGGCGGCCGTAACGCTCGACGGTCTCTGCGACGAAACGCTCGATTTGATGCGCATCCCGCACATCCGATTTAATGTATGCAACGTCGCCGCCCGCGGCGCGCAGGCGGCTCTCTACCTCCCGCCCGAGCGCTTCCCGGCGACCATTGAACGCGACCTTTGCACCGGCCCGGACTAGCGCGGCGGCAGTCACCGCGCCGATGCCGGAGGTGCCGCCGGTCACGATTGCGACCTTGCCCTCGAGGATACCAGGGGTTTGCGCCATTGCGGGGGCCGCTGTGAGCCCGGTGCTAGCCGTTGCGCCAGCGACAAGCATGCCGGCTAGAAGGTGCCTGCGCGGAAGCATCATCGTGGCGGATGTGATTTCTTCTGTCATCACTCGTCTCCTCTCTCTGCGATGGATGGAGGAAGGCTAACAGAGAGTATTTGCCGGAAAAATCCGTGTCTGCTTTCATGATTTTGAAGTTTTAGTTTATAATCGGCACATGAACATGCGACCGGATCCATTCTCTGGCCTTTCGGCTTTCCTCGCAGTGGCGGAGGCGGGTGGCTTCACCGCGGCGGCAGCGCGGCTGGATGTCTCGCCGGCTGCCGTGAGCCAGGCGGTGAGGGCCCTCGAAGAAAGGCTCGGAACGCCCTTGTTCGTCCGCACGACCAGGCGCGTCGGCTTGACCGAGGCGGGTGCGGCCCTGCTGGCGCGCGTCAATCCGGCTGCGGCCGAAATCATCGCAGCTGTCGAGGAGGCGGCAGCAACAGACGAGCCCTCCGGATTACTACGGCTTACCGTTCCGCGCATGGCGGTGCCGCTTGTCGTCGAACCGGTCATTCCCGCGCTGAGACTTGCGCATCCTCGAATTGCGATCGAGATTGCGGTCGAGGATGCGACGGTCGACTTGCCCGGGCGTGGCTTCGATGCCGGAATACGCATCGGCGAGTATATCGCGCGCGACATGGTCGCGGTGCGTCTTACGCGCGACATCGCCTGGTCGGTGGTGGCGAGCCCGGCTTATCTCGCCGCGCATGGAAGGCCGGAGGCGCCGCAGGAGCTGACGGCGCATGAGGCAATCCGCTATCGTTTCCCGCGGTCAGGCGCCCTCTACCGGTGGGAGTTCGAGCGGGACGGCCGCACTTTCTCCGTCGATCCGCCCGGCAGCTTGATCGTAAACGATGGTGCGCTGCTCGCTTCCTGCGCGCGCGCCGGTCTCGGCCTCGCCTATGTCGCCGACATTGCGGTGGAGTCCGAATTGCACGACGGCCATCTCGTCGGAGTTCTCGAGCCCTTCCTGCCGAGGACCCCCGGCCTGTTTCTCTACTTCCCTCAGCGTGCGCAGGCCCAGCCGAAGCTGCGTGCCTTTATCGATGTAGCCAAACAGGTGCTGCAGCCGATGCGATAACGGACGCCCTCCTCGCTGTCCGCTTAGACCAGCAGACAGGCACCACCCATGTCGCCCCGATGCCATATTTGGCAGATGAACCCCTATACAGAAAGGCCCGACACGTTGCGCCTCTGCATTGTGAACCAGCAGCAAGGTGGGAGCCCGCCGCGTGCAGAAAATGATCATGATCGAGCAAATGGTGAGGATAGAGAGCGCGCGGCGACTCTGTACCGATTAACGTCCCTGTGGTCACAACAGGGATTTTTGGAATGACCTCAGGACTCGCAACCAAACGCCGGACTTTTCTAACCGGCGTGGCGGCAGTTGCCGCAACATCGATGTTCGCTTCGGCTTTCTCCATGCGACAGGCCGTCGCACAACAACCTGGCCGTGCCCCAATCATGCGGCCCATTCCGAAATCGGGGGAGATGATCCCGGCGATCGGCCTCGGCACATTCGAGACCTTCGACCTCCAACCAGGAGAGTCGCGCGACCATGTCCGCGAGGTAGTCCGCCTATTCCACGAACATGGCGGAAGGGTCATCGATACATCGCCGCTCTATGGAATGTCGGAAGTGTGCGTCGGCGATTTCATCGCCGATCTTGGCATCGCCGAAGACATCTTTATCACCAACAAGACCTGGACCACCGGTGAATATCTTTCCGACAACAGCCATTCGGAAGGGCAGCTCAGGCAATCGCGGCAACGGCTATGGCGGGATCGCATCGACGTCCTGCAGGTTCACAGTCTCGAAAACCATGATCAAGTCCGCCACTGGCTTGCTCAGAAAAAGGCCGAGGGTTCTGTGCGCTATATCGGCATCACACAGTGGAGCCCGGAATACTACGACACTATGGAGCGCCTGGTGAACACAGGCACGCTCGACTTCGTCCAGATCGCCTATACGATCCTGACGCGTGCCGCCGAACAGCGGTTGCTCGATGCCTGCGCCGCCAACGGTGTCGCCGTTCAGGTCAACATTCCGTTCGAAAAGGCGCGGCTTTTTGGGCCCGTGGCGGAACAGTCCATTCCAGACTTCGCCAAGGAGATGGGCATCGAGACATGGGCGCAGTATTTTTTAAAATGGATCATCTCCCACCCGGCCGTGACGAATGTTATCCCCGCGACGAGCCAGCCACAGCACGTCGTCGACAACATGGGTGCGCTCTACGGCGACCTGCCCGACCGCGCGACGCGTGAACGCATGGCGGATTATTATACCGGGCTGACAGGCGTCGCCGATGCGCTTAAACAACCTCCTTATCCCGGCAAAAAATACGGCGGCGTCGTCACATGGCCTTTCCCGCAAGCACAACGTACCTGACACTCATCCTCCTTGCGTTCCCGGCCGCCGCTACGGCCGGGAACGACCGCGTCACAATTGCAGGGTTCGCCATCGACAGGACTGAGGTTCGTATTGCCGAATTCGCCGCCTTCGCTGCCGCGACCAGGCTGAGGACGGCTGCTGAACGCGACGGCGGCGGTCACGAATGGGGGAGCGGATGGGAACGTCGCCCAGGTTGGACGTTTCGAAACCCGTTTGGAAACCGACCGCAAGAAATGGCCGAACCCGCCGTTCATGTGAGCTGGTATGAGGCACGCGACTATTGCACCTCAGTTGGCGGCCGGCTGCCGACCCGCGCCGAGTGGAAGCGTGCCGCCTATAGCGAACATGGAAGTGGATCGGGAGCGGGCTTCATCGCCGGAAAAACCTATGCCTATCCAACGGGAGATACACCGGAAGGGGCGAATACGAACGGTAGCGATCCGTGGTTTCGGCATGCCCCCGCGGGAACCACCCGCCAAAGCGTGAACGGGCTTTACGACATGGGTGGCAACGTGTGGGAGTGGCTCGCCGATCGAGACGGCGATAACGCGCTCACGGCTGGCGGGTCATGGTGGTACGGCCCGGACAAAATGCGCGAAGAAGCCATGCAGTGGAAGCCTGCCGACTTCTATGTCGTCTACATCGGCTTTCGCTGCGCCTACGACCTTAAATCGTAGCCTCGCCTGCTGAGAAGGCTCACACACTGTTGAACAGCGAGGCTCGATAACGTCCGATTTCCAGATGAATACGCCGGCCAGCAGTCCTATCGTTGAGCATCGTTTCTGCTGAATGGACTATGTGGGTGATTGGCTGGAGTCGAGTATTTGATGCAACAACAGAAGACCAAGATCGAAGGCTGGCAGTTGAACCTGGCGCCCCGGGACCATATGCGGATAGAGTGGTCCGGCGGTCGTTTTGAAACCGCCCGGCGGGGACGCACGCGAGGCGTCGAAGGCAGGATTGCACCGGACTTCCATCTGATCATGGTTACGCTGAATGGCGGCGCCGCGCATCACGCATTTCGAACCGACGACGGATTTCGCTATGAGGGCCGCGACGTCAAGGGCATGGTTTCCTTTCTGCCCGCCGGTTGCAGTCGCGAGCTTGTGCTTCGCGATGTGGCATGGGAATGGGGTGCGATCGCCATTGATCCGGGCGTGGGAAGCCCCCAGATCCTTGGCAGGAAGTCGTTCCTCATCAACCGTGACGATTTTATTTACGGCATGACGGCGCAGATGAGCGGCCTTCTCCATCGTGACGGCGGTCTGGACGCGACCTACTGCTCAACGATGGCCCTTGCCCTTTGCGAGTATCTCATGAATAGAGGCGAAGGGGGCAGTTCGCGCGGGGCGAAGGTGAAATACGCCCTGACGAGACGGCAGGTTCGCGATACCTACGACAGAATAGATGCCGGACTGGCGGAGCCGATCGCGATATCCGACCTATCGCTTCCGCTTGGGATCTCGGAGGGGCATTTCTTCCGAGCCTTTCGCGGAGCAACCGGCCAGACCCCTTTGGAAGCGATATCCAGCCGCCGTATGGAACGAGCGGCTCGTCTTTTGAGCGAGACGGATCTGCCGATCATCGAGATCGCGGCGCTCTGCGGGATCGCGAGTCCAAGTCACTTTGCGCGCTTGTTCCGCTCCCACACGGGCCATTCGCCCTCTCGGTGGCGAGATAAATGACTTGCTGGACCCCTCGTTTGAGGCCGTTCCCCGCTCAACTCGGCGGCGAGCCCTTGGGCAGCACCCCTGAGATCGGCCATTCGCCATGAAGTGACAGCCGTCTGACTTCGCGACCATCGGTGCCGGTGCCATTGTGGCGCTGTTCGACAGCAGGATCTTTTTAAGATTGCGTCTTAGCGATCCTTCGCTTTGCGCCATGCCTCGTACTTAGGCAGGTACTCATCCCTGGTCCTCGGGTAAAGGCCGATAATCGGATCGCCAGCCTTCACCTGATCCAGCACGAAGTCTTCATAAATCTCCATCTCAGTGCACTCCTCGGCGATCTCGTCGGCAAGGTGGGCGGGGATCACCATCACACCGTCGCCATCACCAAGCATCACGTCGCCCGGAAAGACCGGGGCATCGCCACAGGATATCGGTACGTTGATGTCCAGCGCTTCGTGCAGCGTGAGATTGGTCGGCGCCGATGGTCTCTGGTGGTAGGAAGGCATATCGAGACGGCCAATACCCTCAGCGTCGCGAAAGCCGCCGTCGGAGACAACACCGGCGCAGCCACGCACGGCAAGGCGAGTGACAAGGATCGAGCCGGCAGACGCTGCCCGCGGGTCCTTGCGGCTGTCCATGACCAGCACATGCCCGGCCGGGCAGGTCTCCACCGCCACCCGCTGTGGATGTTCGGCATTGCGGAAAACCGTAATTGCGTTGCGATCCTCGCGCGCCGGGATGTAGCGCAGGGTGAAGGCTTGGCCGACCATGTTGACGCCCTTCCACGAAACTGGATGAACATTCTGGATGAACTGGTTGCGCAGGCCGCGCTTGTAAAGGGCGGTCGCCACAGAGGCCGTCGAGATCTTCATCAGCTTGGCACGAACGGCATCGGACAATACATAGTCGGACATCTCATAGCTCCTGATCTGGTCAGTTGATTGCCGGTTCATCGACCATCGGGCCGAAATCCGTCTTAAGAAAATCGAAGTCGCAGCCCTTATCGGCTTGCTCGATATGTTTCGAGAACATCAGGCCGTAGCCGCGCCCGTAGCGCGGCGGCGGCGGCGTCCAGGCGCCGCGTCGTGCCGCCAGCTCATCGTCCGACACAAGCATGTTGAGACTGCGTGCGGGAATATCCATCTCGACGATGTCGCCGGTCCGAAGCAGCGCAAGCGGTCCCCCGACATAGGCTTCGGGAGCCGCATGCAACACGCATGCCCCGAACGATGTGCCCGACATGCGGGCATCGGAAACGCGCATCATGTCGCGCAGGCCAAGCTTTAAAAGTGCCTTCGGCATTGGGATCATGCCCCATTCCGGCATACCTGGCCCGCCTTGCGGGCCGGCGTTTCTCAGAACCAGCACGGTATCCGGCGTCAGCGGATAATCCGGGTCGTCGATGATCTTCTTCAGTTCAGCATAGCTGTCGGCCACCAGCGCCGGTCCCTTGTGCCGGTGGAATTTCGGATCGCAGGCCGCTGGCTTGATCACGGCGCCATCGGGGCAAAGATTGCCCTTCAGCACGGCGAGCGATCCCTCGTGATAGACCGGATTGGCGAGGGGCCGGATCACATCCTCGTTCCAGATCTTCACCGCTTCGAGCCCATCGGTCAGCGGTCTGCCGGTAACCGTGATCGCAGAATTGTCGAGCTTTTCACCAAGCTGCTTCATCAGCGCGCGCAGGCCGCCGGCATAGTAGAAGTCCTCCATCAGGTAATTGCTACCGGATGGCCTTATATTCGCAATCACCGGCGTGGTGCGGCCTATCCGATCGAGATCGTCGAGTTCAAGCGGAATGCCAGCCCGTCGCGCCATGGCGATTACATGGATGATAGCATTGGTGGAGCAGCCCGTTGCCATGGCCACCGTTACTGCATTCTCGACCGCCGCTGGCGTTACGATCTTTTCCGGCGTGAGATCTTCCCAGATCATCTCGACGACCCGGCGTCCGCATTGGGTTGACATGCGCTGGTGGCTGGAATCCGCGGCAGGGATGGACGAGGCGCCGGGCAGGGAAAGCCCCATCGCCTCGGCAATTGCAGTCATGGTTGAGGCGGTTCCCATGGTCATGCAATGGCCGTAGGAGCGGGCGATACCGCCCTCGATGCCCTGCCATTCTTCTTTCGATATGGTGCCGGCACGACGCTCGTCCCAATACTTGAACCCGTCTGTACCGGAGCCCAGATACTTGCCGGCATAATTGCCGCGCAGCATCGGTCCGGCCGGCAGGAAGATGAAGGGCAGGCCCATACTGAGCGCGCCCATGATAAGGGCCGGCGTAGTTTTGTCACAACCGCCCATCAAAACGGCGCCGTCAACAGGATGCGAGCGCAACAATTCCTCGGCTTCCATTGCCAGCAGGTTGCGGTAAAGCATGGTCGTCGGCTTGACGAAGTTTTCCGACAGCGATAGCGCCGGGAGCTCCAAGGGAAAACCACCTGCCTGCAGGATGCCGCGTTTGACCCATTCCACACGGTCCTTGAAATGCATGTGGCAGGGTTGGGCGTCCGACCAGGTGTTGAGGATCGCGACGATAGGACGGCCCTCCCAGTCCACCGGATCGTATCCCATCTGCATTGTCCTCGAACGGTGGCCAAAGGAACGCTGATCGTCCGGCACCATCCAGCGGGCGGATCGCAGTTGTTCGTAGGTCTTTTTCGATGTCATTAGCGTCTCCGGACGGTCTTCGACCGCTTTGACTTTGTCAGAAGCGGATTGCGTTTGATGTGACGATCGGCTTCTGCCGGACGGTATCGACTTCTCCGGCCTTGTCATTGGGGGTGACAAGAATGCCGGAGATGCCTGTGAGGGCCTTACGTAGATTTTCGGTCATCGGCTGCTCCCTTGTCTCAGTAAACTTTCGCATTGGATCACTCGGTGAAGGCTTCGTCGCGCTTGCGGCTGATCGAGGGTGAAAGCACCATGCCCAGCACGATCAAGGCTACGATCAGCAACGAAAGGCTGAGCGGGCTGCGCACGAAGATTGTCGGATCGCCTTGGCTGATCAGCATTGCGCGGCGAAGGTTCTCCTCCAGCATTGGCCCCAGGATGAAGCCGAGCAACAGTGGTGCAGGCTCGAAGCGCAGCTTGGACAGCGTAAAGCCGATGACGCTGAAGCCCGCCATGATGAAAACGTCGAAAACGCTGTTGTTGATGCTGTAAGCGCCGATGCAGCAGAAGCCGATGATTGCAGGAAACAGCAGGTGATAGGGAATGGTCAGCATTCGTACCCACAAGCCGATCAATGGCAAGTTGAGGATGACCAGCATCAGATTTCCCGACCACATAGAGACAATCATGCCCCAAAATAGATCAGGTTCCTCGGAGATGACGTTGGGGCCGGGCGTAATGCCCTGAATGATCATCGCGCCGACCATCAGGGCCATAACCGGGTTACCGGGTATGCCGAGTGTGAGCATCGGAATGAAGGAGGTTTGCGCTCCGGCATTATTGGCAGATTCCGGCGCAGCCACGGCCTCGATCGCGCCCTTTCCGAATTCGGCGCGGTTCGGCGAAATGCGCTTTTCCAGCGCATAGGCGGCGAAGGAGGATAGCATTGCGCCACCGCCTGGCAGCACGCCCAGGAACGAGCCGAGCGTTGTGCCGCGCAGGATTGGGCCGCGGATGCGCCTGAAATCGTCGTGGGTCAGCATCAGGCCGCTAACCTTCTTCACTCCGACCGAACGCTCATGCTCGTTCTCGAGATTGCGGAGGATCTCGCAGATGCCGAATATGCCCATGCTGACTGCGACGAAATTGAGACCGTCGTAAAGTTCTGGGATGCTGAAGATGTATCGCGGCATGCCGCTTTCCACATCGGTGCCGACCGAGCCAAGCAGTAGGCCGAAGATGATCATCGCGAAGGCCTTTAGGAGCGAACCGCTGGCAAGCGCCACGGATGCCACAAGGCCCAAAACCATCAGCGAGAAATATTCGGCGGGCCCGAATTTCAATGCGACCGCGGCGAGCGGCGGGGCGGCGATGACAAGGAGAACGGTTGCGACGCTTCCGGCAAAGAAGGACCCAAGCGCGGCCGTTGCCAGTGCTGCGCCGGCGCGCCCACGCCGGGCCATCTGGTAACCATCGATCGCGGTGACGACAGACGAGCTTTCGCCCGGAAGATTGATCAGGATCGCCGTGGTCGAGCCGCCATACTGAGCCCCATAGAAGATGCCGGCAAGCATAATTAATGCCGATTCCGGCTGCAGTCCAAAGGTAATCGGCAACAGCATGGCAATCGTCGCAGTCGGCCCGAGACCCGGTAACACGCCGATAGCGGTGCCCAGCAGACAGCCGATGAAGCCATAGAGCAGGTTCATGGGCTGGAAGGCGGTGGCGGCACCCAGCAACAGGTCGGAAAGGATGTCCATGCGAAACTCCGCGGATGATATCGGTCAGTTGCTGAGGAAGGGGATCCATGGACCGAAGGCGCTGACGGGAAGCGACAGGAGCCGTGTAAACAGAACGACCGAACTGATCGCCATGAACAGCGCGAGCGCGATCGAATGGCGCCAGCCGGCATATCTGCTGGCGCAACTAACACCACCGACCATCAGAAACATGGTCGGTGCGAGCCCTAGTCTCGAGAGCGCGAGGCCGAAGAAAACTGGCGCCAGGATCACTAGTATGGAGGCTTTCCAGTTTGCCGGTGCATCCGGCTCATCCCTGACGGCAACCACCAGAGACTGAACTATGATGAGGACTCCGATGCCGATTAGCAGCAAGCTCAGCATGACGGGGAAGTAGCCAGGTCCCATCTGGAACGAATTCCCGACATCGAGCTCTCGCCCGAAGGCAATGAACAGTAGGCTAACGACGATCATCGCCGCGCCGCCAACAAAGTCGCGACCGTTTCTAATCTTCAACATGGCTTTACGATCCATAGGTCAGAAACCCCCGGCTGACGCGACGATGCGCCGGCCGGTGGGGAATTTCACTGCAGCGGGACGTTCGCCGCCTTGATGACCTCTGCCCATTTTTCAGTTTCGTCCTTGATAAAGGTCGCAAACTCTTCCGAGGTATTGCCGACGGGCGTTGCGCCCATGCCTTCGATCTTCTCCTTCATGGCTGGGTCGTGAAGAATGGCTTGAACCTCCTTGCTGAGCTTCTCGACGATTTGCGGCGGCGTGCCTGGCGGTGCGAAAATGCCGTGCCAGGACGTTGCCTCGAAGCCTGGAATGACGCTGTCCATAGTCGGCACGTCCGGCAGCAGCGATGCCTTGTCGAGGCTGGTGACTGCCAGCGCGCGCAGCTTACCCGCCTTGACCTGCTGGGCGGCCGTCGGGATGTTATCGAACATGAAGTCGACATGGCCGGCGACAACGTCCATGATTGCCTGGCTGCTGCCCTTGTACGGCACGTGGGTGATTTTGACACCGGCCTTGGTGGCGAGCAGTTCGCCGGCGAGATGGATCGATGTGCCAACGCCCGAGGAGGCATAGGTGTGCTTGCCCGGCTCCTTCTTGAGCAGTTCGATCAGTTCCTGCACGGAATTGACCGGCAGCTTTTCCGGATTGACTACCAGAACGTTCGGCAGCCGGGCGATCAACGATAGTGGCGCGAATCCCTTTGCTTTGTCATAGGGCAATGTCCTGAATAGCGTCTGGTTGATCGCGTTGGAGCTGACCGTGCCCATGCCGATGGTGTATCCGTCCGGAACCGCTCTCGCGAGATCGCCAAGGCCGACATTGCCGCCGGCTCCCGGCTTATTCTCCACGATGAAGCGCTGGCCGAGGCGCTTATCCAATTGTTCGGCCACGAGGCGACCGAAGGTATCGGTATTGCCGCCTGCGGCAAAGGGCACGATCACCGTCACAGTTTTAGACGGATAGTCCTGGTTCTGGGCCTTCCCCGCAGACGCGGCAAAGGAAGTGATCGAAGCGGCCATCGCCGCCACTGTGATGAAGCGCATTAAACGCATGATTTCTCCTCCCGTTTGGGCGCTCCTACGCCCTGATGAAATCGAGTTCCGGCTCCTCAACCGGAAAATGAAAGCGCTTTCATTCTAGCATCATATTTTGGTCTCGCAAGACTTGGTCGCTCCAAAAGTTGGTGTGTGATATCAGTGGCTTGAAGAAAATGACGAAACTTATTTCCTGAAAGACTTGCCAAGTGGCAAAATGAAAGCGTACATCATTTCAGTGGAGATGATCATGGTTGGACAGAAAACCCGCAGACTGACAGAGGTAGCGAGCCCGGTGACACTGGCGGACATCGCTAGGCTTGCCGGGGTGTCTCCCGTGACGGTTTCCCGCGCAATCAACACGCCCAGCCTCGTCAAGCCTAAGACCCTTGAAGCGATAGAACGCGTCATCGCCAGGACAGGATATGTGCCGAACCTGCTGGCTGGCGGACTCGCTTCGCGGCGGACGCGGCTGGTGGCGGCCATCGTTCCATCGGTGTCCAGCACGATCTTCGCTGAGGCAATCGAAGGCTTGAACGCCGAACTCGTCGCGGCAGGCTATCAACTCTTGCTGGGCCTGTCCGGTTATGACCACAAGCGGGAGATGGAGCTGACGCGAGCCATCCTCGCGCGGCGACCCGACGGCATAATCCTGACCGGCATCACTCATCTAAAGGAGACGCGAGCGATGTTGTCAGGCGCCGGTCTGCCAGTCGTCGAGATCTGGGACTCGACGCCGTCACCGCTCGATACCGCGGTGGGGTTTTCGCACTATGATGTCGGAGCGTTGGTAGCCGAACATCTTATGGCGAAGGGGTATAGCCGATATGCGCAAATCGGCGCCAACGATCCTCGAGCCATTCAACGTAGAGATGGGTTCATAAAGCGGCTCTCCGGGGTCGCAAAGGTGGAACTCCCCGACGTAGAAATGAACTCCCCCTCGACCTTTAGTGACGGGCGGAGAGCGTTGAGTCAGTTACTTGGTCGTGGATCGGGTTCGCTAGCTGTATTTGGAAGCTCCGATGTTGTCGCGCACGGGGCGCTGACGGAAGCGATAGCAAGGGGGTGCAGGGTTCCGCAGGATGTCGCCATTATTGGGTTCGGCGACTTCGACTTCGCGCCGCACACCTATCCGCCGCTGACAACAGTCCGCATCGACAGACGCATGATTGGGACAAAGGCCGCGCAATCAATATTGAGAAAAATTTCCGGCGAGACTGTCGAACCCATGATTGAAATTGATTTCCAGATCGTCGCGAGGCAGTCCGCTTGATCGCAGCCGCGCGGCATTTCATCTTCCAGAGATGTGGTGGTTTGGCCGTTCACTCGATCCATCGCCGAAACAGATCGGCGAGTGGTGCCAGATCGTCGGCGGCATCGAGGAAGGCGAAAAGGCATGGGAAGCAGCGCTAGTGAGGTGGCGGAGGAAACGGGATTGACATGCAGTCGTCTCTATTCCGCAGAGTTATGCGAGCAATTCTATGAGGCTGAGCGCGATGCCATCAGCATTTTTCCGGTTTTTTTGGAAGCGAAGCGAACTCTAAGCGACCGTAGCTCCGGCACTCGCACCTAAGGATTATGCGTGATCGATCTCGACGGCTCCCGCAGACGGGCACCTCTTCGGCGACATAACCCGTCAGCTAGATGGACGACTTGTTTGCCAGCATGAAACCTAAAAACAAATGAAAAGGGTGCTCCGGATCAGGGGCAGACACCCTTTTCGTGCTGAAGCTTGCAATCCAGCGGAAGGAAAATATGCCGATCAGTCATAATCCTCAATCGGACCGAAGTCTGATGCACCACCTGGCCATTTGGCAGCGGCGACACCTTCAGGATGAGGCCGGATCTTAGCAACGGCTACGCCTTTTTCACGATCTGTCGGGATGCGGTAGCATCGCCGCCACCCTTTCCTCAAGGTTTCAGGATAGCCGCTTGGTTCATCCAATGCCGGTCTGCTCGGCCGCCAGCCAGTATGTCGGCTTATGGCACCAGTGTCGGAAGTTCCGGACCTGGCCGGCGAGCGGCGGCAATGGGTCCGAAGGGAGCCGTTCGTACGAGCCCTGTTCGAGGCTTGTTGCGAAGATGTTCACGTTCTGGGCTAAGAAGATCGCATAATGGATCGACTGAAGCGGCTGTGTACCGACGAACGGAAAAACACCGATTGCGAGATACATAGTTATTCCCGGCGAGCCGTTTCCGGTTCGATTCCTTTCAACTGCGCTAGACGCTCGATGATTTCTCAGATTCTGCTCTCATTAAGAGCTGACAAGAAAACACTGAGATGTCCTGGTGTGTCCTAGCGAGAAAGCTCGACCGGCTCCAACACATCACGTCACCGACAGGTTGGCGAGAGGGCCTTGATGATCCTTGGCCGTTCCGAGAAATGCCACCGATGTTGTCCGGCGGTTTGTGGACACATCGCATGTTCTTCGATTTATCCGAAGGCAGATGGTTTCCTTTTCTTCCAGGACCGCAGCGCACGCCAGAGCACGGTATTGTCTGCATAACCCAGCACACGCGCCACCTCGGACATCGGAGCAGCATGCCGGTCGCCGAGATAATGGGCGGCGAGCGTTTGGCGGTATTGGCGAACGAGATCGCGAAGCGACACGCCTTCCTCAGACAGCCGACGCTGCAGGCTTCGCGGCGACATCTTCAGTTCGGCAGCAAGGATCGCGACCGTCATCGGCTTGCGGCCGAGATAGATGCCGATCAGGGCCTGGACCTTTTCCGTGACGGAATCGCCGGTCGCCGGCTCGTTGACCAGATCGCCGATATGCCGCTCCAGGATTTCGAGCAGGCTTTTGTCTTCAGAGCGGTAGATACGATCGGCATCCGTTTTGTTCATGACGATCCGGTTGCCGGATTGGCCGAACAGGACGGGCGCGCCATAGATCCGTTCCAGCACGGCAGCATCGCGCGGGGCGTGATGCTCGAGCTGTATTTCGATTGGGCGCCAGCCGCGACTGAAGCAGGAACGGACAAGCTGGCAGGAGGCGGCGATCGTGAATTCGCTGTCCTGCCGGCGCGGCCACATGCCGGGATCGACGATCCGGTAGCTCCAGACAAAGTCGCCATTCTCCTCGAATACGCCGGAACTGGTCGCGCCCTGCACCGCGTTGACATATTTCGACAGCCGCTCGAAGGCGCTGCGAATGTTCGGCGAGAGCGCGAAGAGCATGCCGATGGGGCCGAGATCGGCGGGCTTGAACCCTGTGCCCATGCGGGCTCCGAGTGCCGGTTCGCCCGTTATCGTCGCGGCATCCTCGAACAGCGCGACGTAACGCGCCATGGGCAGGACAGTGTAGGGATCTTCCAGTTGCGAGCGCAGAATGCCGTGCGAAGCCAGAAGAAGGTCGGTTTTCCCGGATCTTTTATCGATTTGTTGCACCAGCGGGATCAGGACAGAGGCTCGAATCGAAGCAACTGCGGGCATCCGGCTGATCAAATGCGATGCAACTGCCATTTTCAGCGTCTCCGGTGACTGTCGTGGCGCGAATTATCGATTCATTGGCACGAACTGCAATTTCGGGGCCAGATCGCCGCGCTTACCCTCTTGGCAACTAACAAGCAAAGGGGGTTCTCCATGACACTGGACGCAAGCATGCCCGCGCCATCATCGCCGGAGCGTCGTCTGGCCAAGGACTCGGTGGGGCTTGCCCATATCGTGTTCTTTGTCGTTGCCGCGGCCGCGCCGCTCACGGCCGTCGTCGGCGCTTCGCCAGCCGCTTTCGCTTTCGGCAATGGCGCAGGCGTTCCCGGCGCTTTCGTGCTCGCCGGCCTGCTTTACCTGCTGTTCTCGGTCGGCTTCACCGCCATGAGCCGACATGTGGGCGGGGCGGGGGCCTTCTACACCTATATCACCCACGGCATCGGCAAGCCGGTCGGCGTGGGTGGCGCCTTCATGGCGCTGGTCACCTATAGCGCGGTTCAGATCGCCATCTATGGCCTGTTCGGCTTCTTCATGGCCAACGCCATAGCGCCGCTTGGGCTGGTGCTGCCGTGGTGGGTCTGGGCCTTCGCGGCACTCGTCGTCGTGCTGGTTTGCGGTCAGCGCAACATCGCCTTCTCAGGCGCGATCCTTGGCGTCTGCATGATTGCCGAAATCGGCATATTGCTGATTCTCGATCTTGCCATCGTTTTCTCAGGCGGCGGACCGGAAGGCATTGCCTTTTCCTCCTTCGCGCCGTCGCAGGTCTTTACGCCTGGTCTTGGTGTGGCGCTGGTTTTCGTCATCGGTTCCTTCATCGGCTTCGAAGCCACGGCCATTTTCGGCGAGGAAGCCGAAAATCCCGAAAAGACCATTCCCCGCGCCACCTATGTTGCGGTGCTGCTCATCACCCTCTTCTATGCCTTCTCCACCTGGGCCATCGTGCAATTCTACGGTCCGGGCAATGTGCAGGCCTCTGCTGCTGCCGGGCTCGACAGCTTCTACTTCGCTGCCGCCAATTCCGTGCTCGGCGCATGGTCGAGCCAAGTGATGAACGTGCTGCTGATCACCAGCCTGTTTGCCTGCATCCTGTCCTTCCATAATACGCTCAACCGCTATTTCTTCGCCCTCGGCCGGGAAGGCTTGGCCGCCAAGGTGCTTGGCAAGGTTCACGCCAAGCATGGCTCACCCTACGCCGCGGGACTGCTGCAAAGTCTGATCGCGGCCATCGTCCTTGCCCTTTTCGTGATCTTCGGAGCCGATCCATACACCGTGGTGTTTTCGTGGATGGCAGCGCTTGCAGGGATCGGTATTCTGCAGGTGCAGGTGCTGGTCTCCGTCGCGATCGTCATGTTCTTCCGCAAGACGCCGAACGGCTACAGCGCCTGGACCACGATGATCGCCCCGACGCTGGCGCTGCTCGGTCTCATCGGTTCGCTGGTGCTGGTCAGTTCCAATCTTTCCCTGCTTTCCGGCAGTGAAAGCCTGATCGTCAAGGCTTTCCCCTATGTCATGGTGCTGGTGGGCATTCTCGGAGCGCTGTTTGCAATCCACGTCAAGAGATCCAAGCCCGCTCTCTACGCCTCGCTCGGAAAGGTTTTCGAATGAGTGCCATTGCTGAACTTGCACCCGTCGATCGCCTTCTGGTTCTCGCTATCGCGATCCTTGCCGGCGCAACTTTGCTGATTGCCGTTGAGGCGCATGTCTTTTGCTCCGTGTTTTGCATTCACGCAGAAGCGATCATGACCGAGATGCAGATCTGCTCCGGTCGATCCTGATCACCGCAGCTTGCGACGCGCGAAGGCGCGTCGTCTTTCCGGAAGCCAAGAGGCCCACAATCAAAGAGGCCCAATTCAAAGAGGTATGTTCATGGACGCCGTTGTCGCAGTCACCCATCCGCTCGATCCTCTGAGCCTTGCCGAGATCGCCTCTGCCATTGCCATACTCAGGGATAGGCAGAAACTCGCAGCCACGTTCCGCTTTCCGATAACCCGGCTGGAGGAACCGACCAAGGCGGATCTTGCGAGCCATCGCGTGGGCGACAGTCTGCCGCGTCTCGCCTTCATCCTGGCAATGGATATCAGCAACGGCGACTCCTTCGAAGGCATCGTCGACCTGACCGCTGGCAATGTCTCCTCCTATAAGAGACTGCCCCTTGACGAGCTGCCTTATGGCCAGCCGCCGGTCATGCTGTGCGAATTCGAAACCGTGGAAGGCACCGTCAAATCCGATCCGCGCTGGATCGCTGCCGTGAAGAAGCGCGGCATTACCGACGAGGATATTCCGCTCATCCAGATCGATCCTTTTTCCTCCGGCTATTTTGGCCGTGAATTCGAGAAGGGAAAGCGCATAGTCCGCGCCGTGTCCTACTGGCGCGAAGATATCCGTGACAACGGTTACGCACATCCGATCGAGGGCGTCGTAGCGGTGGTCGATCTGATCACCAATCGAGTGGTCGATCTCGTGGACGATGAAAAGATCATCCCGGTCCCGAGGAAAAAGCGCAATTATGGTCGCGAAACCTTCCCGGAACCGCGGCCCGATCTGAAGCCGCTGCATATTGTTCAGCCGCAGGGGCCGAGCTTTACTGTCGACGGCTGGAAAGTCGAATGGCAGAACTGGAGTTTCCGTGTCGGCTTCACCCCGCGCGAGGGGCTCGTTCTGCATGAACTCGGCATCAAGGATCAGGGCAGGCTGCGGCCCGTCGTCTTTCGCGCCAGCGTTACCGAAATGGTCGTGCCGTATGCCGATCCGACCGCGAACCATTATTGGAAGAGCGCCTTCGATGCCGGCGAATACGGCCTCGGGCGCCTGGCCAACAGCCTCGAACTTGGCTGCGACTGCCTCGGCCACATTCACTATTTCGACGTGCCGGCGGCCGATGATTTCGGCCAGCCTTTCATCATGAAGAACGCCATCTGTATGCATGAGGAAGACTATGGCATCCTCTGGAAGCATTACGAATTCCGCAACGGTATTTTCGAAGTCCGCCGCTCCCGCCGCCTCGTCATCTCCTTCTTCGCAACTGTCGGCAACTATGATTACGGCTTCTACTGGTATCTCTACCAGGACGGCACGATCCAGCTCGAAGCCAAGCTCACCGGCATCATCCAAACGGCGGCAGTCGCGACCGGCGAAACCTATCTTTGGGGCGGTATGGTCGATGACAATCTCGGCGGCCCGACCCACCAGCATTTCTTCAATGCGCGCCTGCATATGGATGTCGATGGCGATGGCAACACCGTGACCGAGCATGAGTTCGTGCCACGTCCCTGGGGTGAAGACAATCCCTACGGCAATGTCTTCGATACTAGGACTCGCGTGCTGAAGCGCGAACTCGATTCGCCTGCGCTCGCCAATGGCGAGACAGGCCGCTACTGGAAAGTCTCCAACCCAAATATGCAGAACAGCGTCGGCAAAGCGCCAGGCTACAAGATCGTCGTCATGCCGTCACCTGTCATGCTTGCCCAGCCGGATTCGACCGTTGCCCAGCGCGGCGGCT
Source organism: Rhizobium bangladeshense (assembly GCF_017357245.1). Lineage (NCBI taxonomy): Bacteria > Pseudomonadati > Pseudomonadota > Alphaproteobacteria > Hyphomicrobiales > Rhizobiaceae > Rhizobium > Rhizobium bangladeshense. Next base: position 345,951 of record NZ_CP071613.1, read on the forward strand.
TCGCCAAGAAACACATCTGGGTCACGGCCTTCGATGCCAGGGAAAAATATGCGAGCGGCGATTATCCGAACGTTCATGCCGGCGGCGACGGCCTGCCGGGCTATGTCAAGCAGAACCGCGAAATCGAGAATGCCGATGTCGTGCTCTGGCATTCCTTCGGCCATACCCATGTCTGCAAGCCTGAGGATTTTCCGATCATGCCAATGGAATATGCGGGCTTCACGCTGAAACCGAACGGCTTCTTCGCATCTAACATTGCCATGGACCTGCCGCCTGATGGAAACGAGGAGAGCGTCGACAATCGTCTGCCGCACTCGCATGAAAAAATCGCAAGCGGTTCCTGCTGCCACACGTAAAGCGTGGACGCAGGACGAAGGATGATGCCCGCATGATAGTGGGCGATCGGGTTCTCGGAAGGGTCCGGGGTCCGGTCGTTCCGCAAGGATTTCTCGGCGCCGTCCTCTGCGCTGCTCTCAAAGTACGCTCCATTCCAATCGTCAAGACGGTTCCATAAATCACCGATATGCCGCGCGAGGGAATCGCGTGGTCGACGGTTCGTATCCGTTCAACTGCAGGAATGCGATTTGCTGCCAGGTACCGATAGATTTTGACCTCAGAGCTTCTCCGCCAACGCTTTCACCGCTTCTGCTTGCGGCGCCATGAAGTGATAAAGGTAGGTCTTCGCCATCACCACCTGTTTCAGCCGCGCCGAGTTCAGCAGGCGGGTGCCATCTTGCTGAAGGATCGCTTCCGTCTTCCTTCCGATTCGACGGCGGCGGTCGATCAAGCCGCGCTCCTGCGGAGACATGTTTCGTGAACACTGAGCGGCCAGTGAAAATATCAATCACGCCCTTCCACGCCATGGCACGAGTTTCCTTTCCAGCCAGCGCATCGCGAATTCAAACATGATCGCGAAGAAGCCTATGACGAAGATGCCCATCATGACGATGTCGGTGCGCAGGAAGTTCGAAGCATTCAGGACCATCTGGCCCACGCCTGTTGAGGCTGCGACCATTTCGGCGGCGACCAGCGTTGTCCAGCCGACCCCCATACCGATCCGCAGGCCGACAAGGATGTCTGGGAGGGCCGCCGGGAAAACGACGAAACAAAGCAGCTGCCAACGGCTGGCGCCAAGGGCGCGCGCCGCATTGATCTGGTCGGACGAAGCGGACAACACGCCGGCCCGTGCGGCAAGAGCCACGGGCGCGAAGCAGGCGAGGAAGATCAACAGAACCTTCGATGTTTCCCCGATGCCGAACCAGATGATGACGAGCGGCAAGTAAGCGAGCGGCGGCAGCGGCCGGTAAAACTCAATGAACGGGTCGAGCATCGCGCGGATGGCAGGGCTGAGGCCCATGGAAAGGCCGACGGGAATACCGATCAAGGCCGCCAACAGGAAAGCCGAAATCACGCGAAACAGGCTCATCAGAACATGTTCGGTGAGCGGAGCGCCATCGATATTGCCCTCTATGGCCGAAATGAAGGCATTCAAGACCGTTTCAACTTTGGGAAGGAACAGCGGCTTGACCAGGCCGAGATGAGTCACTGCGATCCAGACCGCTAGAACCAGCAACACGGTCAGCATGCTGATCAGGCCCATTTGAATTGCGGTCAGGGCGGTGCGGCTGCGAGCAGGCTTGGCCCGTGACGGTCGCGCGACGGGTAACTCAGCCGCAGTGTTCGACGCTCCCTCGTTCATGCCACCAACCCTTCCTTCATCTTGTCGCCTTTGTGGATCGCGGCCAGGACCTCTTCCCGGATGGCGATGAAGTCCGGCGAGGATTTGACCGCGCGTGCATCACCGCCTTCCAGGAAACGCCGGCCGAAATTCAGCGCTATCATGCGCGCGATGCGCCCGGGGCGCGGTGTCATGATGATCAGTTTTGTCGCAAGAAAGATCGCCTCCTCGACATCATGAGTGATGAAGAAAGCCATCTTGTTTGTCTGAGCCCAGACCTTAAGGATCAGTTCCTGGACCTGCTCGCGCGTAAAGGCGTCAAGTGCGCCGAGAGGCTCATCCATGAGCAGCATTTCGGGATCTGCGGCAAGTGCTCGGGCGATGCCGACGCGCTGCTGCATGCCGCCCGAAAGTTCGTAGATCTTTTTCTCGCCAAATTCGTCGAGGCTGACGAGGCTCAGCATGTGGCGTGCGCGCTCGAGTCTTTCGGCTTTCGCCATGCCCTGCATGCGTAGACCGAAGGCGACGTTGTCCACGACCGAAAGCCACGGCATCAAGGCGTGGCGCTGAAAGACCACGCCGCGATCTGCTCCCGGCTTGGTAACAGGCTTGCCGTCGATCTCGATAATGCCTTCCGTCACCGGCTGGAAGCCCGCGATGCAGGACAGAAGCGTGGTCTTCCCGCATCCAGAGGCGCCAAGCGCCACTACAAACTCGCCCGGCTGGATATCCAGATTGATGCGTGAGAGCGCGACTACGCCGCTTTCGCCTTCACCATAGTGGACGCTAACATTGCGAATCTCGAGCATCTGCTTCACCGCTCCAAACAGAAGATGGGCCAACCGCACTCCAGCTCGCCCATGGGATTGGCTTACTTGGCAGCCTTGACGTATTCGTCTGTGACGAAGGCGGCATAATCCGGGGCAAGCTCGGTCACGCGGCCCTGCTCCTTCAGGAACTCGGCCGTCGACTGTAGCGCCTTGGCCGCGCCGCCGCCCAGCCAATCGGCGGAAGCCTGTTCGTCGAGCGTCGGGAACTTGTAGGCGGCCATGCCTGCGGGAACGTCCGCTGCGTTCGCTCCGGTCCATTTGACGACGGCTGCGACCGGCTTGGAATCCGGCGTCCACGAAGCCTTGTTCGCGGTATAGTCGGCATCGGCCGCCGCAAGCAGCTTGACGAAGGTCGTCATGAACTCCTTGTTGGCGGCGGCGAACTTGTCGGTGACGACGATGCCGTCAAACGTCGCCTTGCCCTTGGCGGCGAAATCCCCGGCGCTGGCAATGACAGTGCCGCTTTTCTTGGCAACATCGAGAACCGGCGCCCAGATGAAGGTGGCGTCCACATCACCGCGTTCCCATGCGGCCGCAATTTCCGGCGGACGCATGTTGAGCAGCTTGACGTCCTTGCTTGACAGGCCGGCTTCGGAAAGCGCGTACATCAGCTGGTAGTGCGACGTTGAGACGAACGGAACGGCGACCGTCTTGCCCTTCAGGTCGGAAATCGTCTTGATGCCGCTGCCATTGCGCGCGACGAGCTGTTCTGCGTTGGCAATGTCGTCGAGGATCCAGAAGAGCTTGATCGGCAGACCTTGCGAGGCGGCAGCAGCGACAGGCGAGGAGCCCGCTTCCCCAATATCAACGTCACCGGAGGACATGGCGCGGATAACGTCGCCGCCGCCGCCGAACTTGACCCACTTGATCTTGTAGCCGGTTTCGGATTCCAACTTGCCGGATTCCATCAGGACGCGGATGGGCGTCATCATGTCCTGGTAGGCGAAGGTAACGCTCTTGTCCTGAGCCGCCGCCCCGAACGAGATTCCTAAAACGGCGCTGCACGTCACGGCAAGGGATGCAAAGGCTTTGCTGAGGCGGTTCATGGAAGCTCACTCCTTGAGAGGATCGGGAAGACGGACCCATTAAGACGGAAGCAAGCATTGTGCCGAAAGAGCCAGTTGCAGCCATCTCTCCCGCCATCTGGACCAGTGAGGGTGCGAAGAACTCTAACTGGCACCCCAGATGTGCGGGTCTGGCTCTGCCATTAGGCAGAACGCAGATTCTAGAAGCAGATCAGGCGCGAGCTGATGCTGGAGGCTTGATGGAGATATTGGCGATTGCAGCCATGACATTTGTGGCGGGCGCGTTTCGCGGCATTACCGGCTTTGGTTATGCGATGGTTGCCGCCCTTGGATTGACCAACGCATTGATTGCGCCCAGCGTCAGCGTGCCGTTCATCCTGTTCAACGATCTCGTGCTGACTGCATGTACCCTTGGCGACCGCAAGGGAGGAAGCGTGGATTGGAACGCCACACGCATCCTTCTGGTGTCGGGCTTTTGCGGAGCGCTGTCCGGCGGTTGGCTTGCCGCGTACCTGGATGCATCCACCGCCCGTATATTTGTCGCAGCTTTCGTAATGCTGGCTGCCAGCGTCGCCTTAATTCGCAATCCTCCGAGATGGCTGGCAGGCCGCGCCCTTGGACTTGCGTTCGGTTTCGCAGTTGGCCTACTTCTTTCGGCCTTTGCGGTCGGCGGGCCGCTTGCGGCTGCTTGGCTTCTCGCCGGTGGTACGCAGCGCTCCCACGTCCGCGGCACGCTGGCCGTATTCTTCGGCGTGATCGATTTGGTCAGCCTTGCAAGCCGCTTGCTCATCGGCGGGGTTGATCCACAGTTGCCCGGGCTCCTCGTTTCCTATGTTCCTGTGACCCTGGGCGGCTTTGGCGCCGGTTATCTGCTGTCCCGGTGGCTTCGGCCTAATATATGGCATCGGATAGCATCCGGCGGCCTGGTCGCAATTGCCCTGGCCGGTCTTGCGCAAGCTGTTTTCGCTCTCATCTCAACCTGATCGTCGGAAGGAATTCAAAAATGCCCCAAATAGCGCTGGTGACCGGTGCCACGTCCGGATTCGGGCAGTCCATTGCCCGACGCTTCGTTGCTGAGGGATGGAGCGTCATCGTGACGGGACGGCGTAAGGACCGGCTTGATGAACTTGTGGCGGAACTGGGCGGTGCAGCACAGGCGTATGGGTTGTGTTTCGACATTCGTGACGAAGAGGCGACGCGCCAGGCGCTTGCATCACTGCCCCCCGTGTTTCAGGGCGTGGACGCGCTTGTCAACAATGCCGGCCTGGCGCTCGGCACCGGCACCGCGGACACCTGCGACCTCGCCGAGTGGCGAACGATGATCGACACCAATATCAACGGTCTGGTCACTATTACGCGGTTAATGCTCGACGGTCTGATCGCACGGCGTGGCCTCGTCGTGAACCTGGCCTCGATCGCGTCGAACTGGCCTTATCCCGGCGGCAATGTCTATGGGGGCACCAAGGCGTTCGTCCGACAGTTTTCCCTTGGCCTACGTAGCGATCTTTCCAGCCGCGGCGTTCGCGTGACGTCGATCGAACCGGGACTATCCGAAAGCGAATTCACACTGGTGCGCACCGGCGGCGACAAGGCGGCATACGACAAGCTTTACCAGGGCGCCAGTCCGCTCCAGCCAAAAGACATCGCCGAGACCGTCTACTGGGTCGCTTCACTGCCGGCGCATGTCAACATCAACAGCATCGAGATCATGCCGGTCAGCCAATCCTGGGCGCCATTCCAGATCCATCGCGAAACGACTGCCCAACCGGAACGATGAAGGCCACGGCATGATCGGCGTAGCCCTCATCTCGTTGTTGTGTCGATCAGCCGAAAACTTTGGTCAGCGCCGTATCGACCGCACCGGTAACCTCGTCGATATCGCTGGCCGAGGCGATCAGGGCCGGGCTGAAGCACAACGTGTTGTTCAATCCCGGCAGCGACCGGTTGGTGGCGCCGATGATGACACCATTCGCCAGGCAGGCTGCGACGACGGCTTGCACCTGCTTTTCCTCAACAGGTTCTTTTGTTTGTCTGTTGCTCACAAGCTCGGCACCACAGAACAGGCCTGCGCCTCGAACGTCGCCTATGACCTCATGGCGCGTCTGCAGCTCCCACAGGTTGGCGCGGAGGCGCTCACCCATAAGCGTGGTGTTTTCGAGAAGATTCTCGTCCTCGATGATCCGCATGTTCTCAAGCGCGGCAGCCGGGCCAGCCACACAACCCCCAAAGGTCGAGATGTCGCGAAAGAAGGAAAGGGGATCGGAGGGATCGTCCTTAAAGAGGTTGAAGACTTTTTCGTTGGTAACGGTGCAAGAGATGGCCGCGTAGCCGGATGCCACGCCTTTTGCCATGGTTACGAAATCCGGCTCGATGCCAAAATTCTGGTAACCGAACCACTTGCCGGTGCGGCCGACGCCGCAGACGACCTCGTCGATGTGAAGTAAGATATCGTAGCGCCGGCAGATGTCCTGCACCGTTTCCCAATAGCCGGCGGGGGGAACGATGACGCCACCACCGGCCGTGATCGGCTCGAGACACAGCGCGCCAATCGTTTCCGGTCCCTCCCGGAGAATGACGTCCTCGATCGCCTGTGCCGCCCGTTCGCCGTAATTCGCAATGTCGCCGTACTGGCCGCGATACTCGAGGCAGTGCGGCACTTCCACGAAGCCAGACGGCATAGGTCCGTACTGCTCGCGCCGTTCCGGCTGCCCTGCTGCAGCAAGCGTTCCGATCGTCGTGCCGTGATAGTCGCGTTCCCTGTAGAGGATCTTGTATTTCTGACCGCCATAATGACGGTGTGCGATCTGCCGCACCATCTTGAAGACCTTCTCGTTCGCTTCCGATCCGGAATTCGAATAGTAGACGCGGCTCATGCCGGGCATCTTGTCAATGAGCTTCCGCGCAAAGAGCGCGCCGGGAATGGAGCCGGCTGAATTCGCAAAGTAGTTGAGCTTGACCAACTGGTCGCGCACGGCGTTGGCGATGCTCTCGCGGCCGAAGCCGACATTCACCGTCCAGACGCCGCCCGATACCGCATCGAGATATTCCTTGCCCGTGGCATCCCAGACCCGCATGCCGCGTCCCTCGACGAAGATGCGGGGATCGACGGTTTCGAACGTCTTGTGCTGCGTCAGATGGTGCCAGACATGCGCGCGATCGGCTTCGATGACGTCACGGATGTCGTTGGGTTGAACGAGGGAATTCATGATTGCCTCCGATTAAAGGATGGCATCACTTAGCATAGGTCACAGTGCATGCGCCCGGCCAAAGCGTCTCTGGCTCCATGGAATGTCCGATCTGGACCCGGCATCAGACCAAAATAGCCGGATGACAGCCCGGCTGTCTGCCATGGTCGCGCAACCCTGTGCCGGATCTCTCGACAGACTTCTCGATAAGTTTTGCCAGCCTGAAGAGCCCTGCCTCAATCCGATGGGTCGCAATCGAGCCGAAGCCGAGCCGGAGATATCGACGCCCTGCGAGAGGATCAGCAAAGAAGATGTCGCCCGCCTCGACCAATACTCCGGACTGGCGCGCCAAATCCATCAACTGCCGGCCGTCGAAGCCGGGGGGGCCCTCTATCCAGAAGCTTGTCGCACCCTGCCCCCGGATGATCCTGCATGACGGCACCAGATCGGGAAGCCGATCGGCAATCAGGTTTGCCCTCTCAAGCATCACGGCGCCGGTTCGGCCAAGATGTTGTCGATAGTGGCCGAGCGCGATGAAATTGGCGAGTGCGCGCTGGTTATTGGTCGGGGGGTGACGCAACATCAGACGGCGCAAAACCCTGAGTTCGCTGATGACCGGCGGCGGGGCGACAATGTAGCCGACACGCAGCCCTGGAGCCAGCACCTTGGAGAAGCTGCCGACATAGATGACCCGTCCTTCCGCATCCAGGCTCTTGAGGGACGGGATGTCTCCATCGCTCTCAATGGACAGATCCGCCTCATAGTCATCCTCGACAATCACGACGTTCTCGCGGCTGGCAATCTGTAGCAATTGTTGGCGTCGATCGAGCGGCATGACGGCGGTTGTGGGGCATTGGTGGCTGACAGTGAGAAAGGTGACGTCACGGCTGACAAAATCGTCGTCCGGCAACACGCCATGGCGATCGAGCGTCAGGCCAACGATGTTCCTTGTAGCGAGGCTCACCATATTGCGGACGTCGGGATAGCCCGGATCCTCTATGCCGACTGCCGTGGTCGGGCCGACGAGCAGCTGGACAAGCATCGACAAAGCCTGCTGCGAGCCAATCGTGACGATGATCTCGCCTTTGCCGGCGAAGATGCCGCGCCTCGGTAGCACCTGCACTTGCAACTGCTCCACAAGGTCGGGGTCGTCATCGTCGATCATGTCGCCGGCCCAGCCCTGTATTTCCTTCACGCTGGAAGCTGCCCGCACCGCCTCGCGCCAATTATTGGTCGGGAACAGGGCGGGATCGTATTGGCCAAATAGGAAAGGGTAGGCGTAGTCGAGCCAGTTGCGCGGCTTGCAAATCTGCCGAAGACCCGATGGTTTGATCGCGAAGCGCGACGACCAGTCGTCCACTGCATCAGCCTGATGTCGTGCCTTGATCCGACCGTTGCCGCCGGCCGCGACAAAGATGCCGCTGCGCTCTCGTGAGACCAGAAAGCCTTCGTCGATGAGCGATTGATAGGCAGTCGTGACGGTATTGCGCGCAATCCCGAGAAGGCTGGCAAGCTGGCGTGTGGACGGCAGACGCGTATTCTTGCTGAGCATGCCCGTTTCGATCGCATGGACGATCATGCGTCGAATCTGCAGGTTAAGTGCCTGTCCGTCCTTCGTCAAAGCGCCGAAAAGACGACGCCATGTCACGTCCGTGACCGCCTGCGAATTGTTCGTGCCCAGAGGTTTCATAAAGAGGGACACGCAAGACTCGGGCCAGTCTTGGATAATTTGCTCAACCACATCTAGCCTGGGATGAAGCAATCCCAACTGACCCTTCGGTTTGCGGACAATCTCGCCATCAATTTCTGTCCGGAGGCACATGAAAATAGGCAGACAGATCGCTTAGTTGGCACATCCTTCCGGGCTTCGCCAGCTTTCTTCTGCCGGTGCTGCTTGTCTGGCTGGTGCCGGAGCTTCCGGCATGGATGCATGGGCTCAACGGAATCACTGGCATTGTCGGGCTGCTGCTGAAGGTCGGCCTGCTGATACCGCGTCACAATCGTCTCGAAAGCACTGGCAAGGACGACGTAACGACTTCGTCCTGACAAGTGTTGCAGTGAAACTCCGTCGGCGCAATGAGCTCGACAGACTGCGTGGTCGACAAGTTCGATCTAATACGACGAGCCGTCGCGACCATATTATCGGTTCGGCCACGAGGTGCGAGCTTGCCCTCTGCCGGACGTGTCAGAGATTCTGAGGCTCTGGCTTTCGACGCCCTGAAGCCGTGCCCCATTTTAATTAAAAAGGTCGAGATTCGGTTTGATGGCCTCAATCTAGAGGGACATCCGGCGCGTGAAGGCAAACATGTTGGAAGATCTAATCGAGCTTCACTACAGCGTCAACAGGGGTAAGCCTGTTGATCGGGCTTGACGTGAAATCAAAGTTACTTAATCTAAGTCTCAGCAGGCCCACTGGGAGGAGGGGCCGGCAATCTCTCCGTAGCACCATTCTCATCTCCCAACGCCATGATTCCGGATCTTTCTCCGCTGATTCTCAACAGGATAAGCCATGCCGCTCACCATCGCCCAACGCCTCGATCGCCTCAAGGTCCGCATAGCTGAGCTCGCGCACTGGCGGGACCGGCAGAGTGTCCCGATCAACGGGTGGACCTTCGAGGGTGAGCCGATTGGCCATCAGCAGGATTGGCCGCATCGTGAGGGTGCGGTGCATTTTGCCGCGCGCGCCGAGGCACCGCAGGGCTGGCCGCTCAAGGATATCCGCCTGCAGCTCGATCTCGGCGGCGAGAGCCTGATCACGCTTAGCTATCCCGGTGGTGAAAGCGAGACATTCGGCCTCGATCCCTATCACCAGGAATTTCCGGTGAAGGGCCATCGCTTCTCGATTGCAACGGAAAGCGTCGCTCGTTTTCCCTTCGGCGAGCCGAATCGGGCGCCTCGGCTCAACAAGGCTCGGCTGATTTGGCTCGACGGCCCGGCGCATCGTCTGCATCTTCTGTTGCAGCAGGTCTCCGAGGCCATCGGCGTGCTGGGCGAACACGAGGTCGTGCCGCATATGATGGATGCTGCGGAGCAGGCCCTGCGCAGCCTCGATTGGCCATCGGATACCGCAGCCTACATCTCCCGCACCTCAAGCGCTGTCATGCAGCAGAAGATCTGGGAGCTGCCGGAGCTTGTATCCGGTCCGGCGGGCCTCTCCGACGAGCAGAGCGCTTTGGCGGCCGCTGCCTTCGCGGGTCTGACGGCGCGGCTGAAGGAATTGCAGAAGCGCTTCCCTCCGAACGGCGAACTGGTTTTGACCGGCCACGCCCATATCGATCTCGCCTGGCTCTGGCCCTACCGCGAGACGCGGCGGAAGATGCGGCGCACCTTCAACACGGCGCTGTCGCTGATGGAGCGCTCGCAGGATTTTCGCTTCAACCAGTCGACCGCCCATTATTACGCGCAGATGGAAGAGGAAGATCCCGAGCTTCTCGAGCGCATCAAGAAGAAGGTCGCGGAAGGAAAGTGGGAAACGGTCGGCGGCATGTGGGTCGAGCCCGACACCAATATGCCCACAGGCGAAAGCCTCGTTCGCCAGGTGCTCTACGGCCAGCGTTACTTCGAAAAGACTTTCGGCGCGCGCCATACCGTCTGCTGGTTGCCGGACTGCTTCGGCTTCTCAGGCGCGCTGCCGCAGATCCTGAGACAGGGCGGCATCGACAGCTTCTTCACCATCAAGGTCAATTGGAGCGAGACCAACCACATTCCCTCCGATCTCTTCTGGTGGAAGGGCCTCGACGGCAGCCAGGTGCTGACCCACACCTTCGACAATCCGATGCAGGGCTATAACGGCTTCGTGCAGGCCGATTGCTACCTGCCGACATGGAAGAATTTCCGCGGCAAGGTGCAGCATCACGCCTCGCTTCTCGCCGTCGGTTACGGCGACGGTGGCGGCGGCGTCACACCCGAGATGGTCGAGCGCGAAGTGCAGCTGCGCGATTTTCCCGCCATTCCGCAGGCGCGCTGGGGCACTGTCAAGGGCTTCTACGAAGAGGCGCACCAAACTGCTAGGGAAAAGCACCTTCCCGTCTGGGACGGCGAGATCTATCTCGAACTGCACCGCGCGACGCTGACGACGCAAAGCGGCGTCAAACGCAAGCACCGCCAGGCCGAACGCGCGCTGATCACCGCCGAAACGCTCGCTTCGCTCGCCCATATGCTCGGCGGCGAAAAGCCGCGAAGCCTCGAGACGGCTTGGCGCGTGGTGCTGAAGAACGAGTTCCACGATATCCTGCCCGGTTCCAGCATCCGCGAAGTTTATCAGGATGCGGAGCAGGAGCTCGGCGGCGTTATCGACCACGCAAAGGCCGAGCAGGCGAAGGCATTGCAGGCGCTGTCGGCCAATCTGCCGAAGGGCGGGGTCACCGACGCGCTGATCGTCGTCAATCCGTCGCTTGCGCCCCGGCCGGTAAGCGCGACACTTGCCGATGGCGCGGTGATCTCGAGCGCTGACATCGTCGCCCCCTTGTCGATCGCAGTCTTCGACAGGCAGGCGCTGAAACCGGCGGGCGGGCTGAAGGCCAGCGCCGACCGTCTCGAAAACGATCATCTCTCGGTCGTCATCGGCAGGGATGGGGCTGTTGCCAGCCTCATCCATAAGGCGACCGGCCGCGAGGCGGTCGATGGCTCCGCCAACCAGCTCTGGGTCTATCCGGCCGACAAACCGCGCAACTGGGATGCCTGGGATATCGACGCCGATTATGCCGAAAAGGCCGTCCGTCTCGATGCGCCCGAAAGCATCAGCCTGGTCGAAAACGGTCCGCACCGTGCGGCGATACGCGTCGTCCACCGCTATCGCAACTCGAGCGTCACGCAGACATACGTGCTCAGCGCCCATGCCAAACGGCTGGACATCGAGACGACGATCGACTGGCGCGACCGCCGCACGCTGCTGCGGACCCTGAACCCGGTCGATGTCCAGGCGCGGAAGGCGACCTTCGAATGCGCTTTCGGCGTGGTCGAGCGGGCAACGCATACGAATACGTCCTGGGAACAGGCCATGTTCGAAGCCGTCGCTCATCGTTTCGTCGATATCAGCGAGCCGGGGTTCGGCGTGGCGCTTCTCAACAATGCCAAATATGGCCACAGCGCTCGCGGCAATTTGATCGGCATGAGCCTGGTGCGCGGGCCGATCTATCCCGATCCACTGGCCGACGAAGGCGAGCAGAGCTTCACCTATGCCTTGATGCCGCATGACGGCGCCTGGTATGAAGGCGGCGTCCTCGACGAGGCGATCGATCTCAACCAGCCGCTTATAACGGCGGAAGCCAGCGGCCTCTCCGCCGGCACCTTCGCGCCGCTCGCCGTCGACGGTATTCCCGTCGCCTTCTCCGGCCTCAAGACCGCGGAGGAGGGCGAGGGCCTGATCCTGCGCCTGTACGAGCCCGCCGGCCGCCGCGGCCGCCTTTCCATCGGCCTTGCCTCCGGGTGGACAGCATCGGAGCCGCTGACCATTCTCGAAGAGCCGATGGACCGTAAGGGGCCCGCCGACATCATGCCATTCGAGATCCGCACCTGGAAGCTTGAAAGGGCCTGATGCCCGAGTCACGAGATGACGCGCCGCCGCTTAGATGCGGCGGCGTTCACCGGCAAGGCCCCGACGACTCCGCATAACCGGTGAGCAAACGGAATGACCTTTTTCGATCTCAATCGAAAACAGCAGGCAACATCCAATCTGTCCTATCCGCAGCATCTCAAATTAGACCGGCAGCGACTCAGCCGGGCCATGTGAAGGTCAGCTTCCAACGCCAGTTTCGCTCCCTTGAACGCGGCGATCACCGGCTCACGGTCTTTGGGCGCCGGTCGCGGCAACGTAGACAGAATAGAGCGAGCGCGTTGCGGCGATGAACAGACGGTTGCGTCCGGGGCCGCCGAAGGCGAGGTTTGCGACGGTCTGAGGTACGCGGATCTTGCCGATCAGCTTGCCTGCCGGATCGAAGCAGTGCACGCCATCGCCGGCACTGGACCAGAGGTTTCCCTTCACGTCAGTGCGGATACCGTCCGGGATGCCGTTGTCGATGAGGCAGAAGACGCGGCCGTTCACAAGCCTGCCGCCATCGACCACGTCGAAGGCGCGGATGTGACGCGGCAGGCTTTCGTCGTGGCTTGCTGCCGAATCCGCGACGTAGAGGATCGTCTCATCAGGTGAGAAGGCGATGCCGTTCGGCTGGATGAAATCCGTGATGACGGCAGCAAGCTCGCCGGTTTCCGGATCGAGCCGGTAGACGTTGCGTGTCGCCTGCTCCGGCTCGGCCTGATAGCCTTCGTAATTCGACATGATGCCGTAAGTGGGATCGGTGAACCAGATCGTGCCATCCGATTTCACCACCACGTCGTTCGGCGAGTTGAGCCGTGCACCCTCGAAGCGGTCGGCGAGCACGGTGATCGAGCCGTCGATCTCGGTGCGCGTGACGCGGCGCCCGCCATGTTCGCAGGAGATGAGCCGGCCCTGCCGGTCTCGCGTGTGGCCGTTGGTGAAGTTGGATGGCTGTCGGTAAACGGAGACGCCGCCCTCGGGCGTCCATCGCAGCACGCGCTGATTGGGAATGTCGCTCCACAGAAGCTGGTTCGCGTCGTTGAACCAGACGGGGCCTTCCGCCCAGCGGCAACCGGAATAGAGTTCGTCGAGGCCGGCGCTCGTCACGATCAACTGACGGAAGCGCGGGTCGTGAATTTCATAGATGCTGCCCTCGGCCATGGCGGTCTTCCTGATTATCGCATGCCGGTCCGGCGACCGCCTGCGAGCATAATGACGCTGATGATGATGAGGCCGGTCATGATGAGGCGGATGCCCGCGCCGAGCCCATAGGTATTGAGCATGGAAACGACAAGGAACATGAAGAGCGACGCGCCCCAGATGCCCGGGACGTTGGAATCGCCGCCGGCGACCGCCGTGCCGCCGATCACGACGACGGCGATCGACGTCAGCAGATATTCCGAGCCCATATTGAGCGCCGCACCGCCGGAGAAGCAGGCGAGCAGATAGCCCGCGAGGGATGCGAGCACGGCGCAGAAGAGGTAGGTGACGAAGCGCGTGCCGTCGACCGGGATGCCGGCCATGCGCGCGGCCGGCATGCTCTGGCCGATTGCCGAGATCCAGCGCCCGTAGATCGTCTTCTCGAGCAGGAACCAGGCTAGTAGCGAGATGAGGAGCGCGACGATCGCCACGTTCGGGACGCCGAGCGTATTCGAGGTGGTGAATTCCGCAAGCATGCTGGGCGGTTTGATGCGTAAGCCCCGGTTCGTCCAGATCGCCGCGGACTGCACGATGAAGCTCATGGAGAGTGTTGCGATGATCGGCGGAATGCGCAGCGCCTTGATGAGTGCATAATTGCCGAGGCCGACGACGAGGCCGATGAGGATCGCGAGAAGAAGCCCGGGGAGAATCAGCCCGTTTTCGACGTTCATCAGCTTCAGCGCCACCGTGCCGGCAAGCGTCATCGTGGCGGGAACCGACAGATCGATATTGCCGGGACCGAGCGTGATGACGAACATCTGGCCGATGCCGACGATCACCGAGAAGGCCGCGAAGGTGAGCGCGGCCTGCGACAGGCCGAGCGTGCTGGCGCCGAGTGTCACCATGACCGTCAGGAACCAGACGATGAAGGCGGCAAACCATGACCAGATCCAGGGTTTGCCGAAAAGCCTGAGGAGAGGAGTCATCGGCGGCGTTTCTCCCGTTTCTCCAGGCGGTTCAGCATCAGGCGAAGCGCGAGCACGATGATCAGGATCGCGCCCTGGGCTCCGATCTGCCAGTCGGGCGAGATGCGCAGGAAGGACAGGAACGAGCCGGCAAGCGTCAGCGTCAGCGCGCCGATGACCGCGCCGACAGGGGAAACGCGCCCGCCTATGAATTCGCCGCCGCCGAGGATCACGCCGGCGATCGACAGGAGCGTATAGCGCAGCGCGATATTGGCATCGGCAGACGTCGTCAGGCCGACAAGGGCGATGCCGGCTAGCACGGCGAACAAACCCGCCAGACCGTAGGCGGCGGCGCGAGCCGCGACGATCGACCAGCCGGCGCGCTCCACCGAACGCTGGTTGCCGCCGATGCCGCGGATCAGCACGCCGAGCGAGGACCGCATGACGAGAAGATGGGCGACGGCGGCGATGACGATGCTGGCGACGATCGCCATCGGCGCCAGCGGCGGCTTGACGGTCATCAGCCAGCGCACCCAGTCCGGCGCCTGCCCGCCCGGCGCCGGAAGCAGCAGCACGGCCAGGCCGCCCCAGACGAAGCTCATGCCGAGAGTGACCACAATAGAGGGCAAATTGCGCAGATGGATGACGACACCGAGGGCGGCATAGGTTGCGATCGCCACCGCCAGGACCAGGACGCCGATTACAGGATCGTCGCGCAGAAAGGTCGCGCTCACGCAGGCAACGAAGCTGACAAACGTGCCCATCGAGAGATCGAGATCGTTCACCGCCATGACAAGCATCTGGGCTATCGTCGCGAGCGCGATCGGCACAGCCAGGTTGAACAGCAGGTTCAGCCCGACATAGCTCATGGCGCGCGGCTGCAGCCAGAAGACAGCGGCGAGCAGCAGCGTCAGCGATAGGGCGGGAATGGCAAGACGCATGGCGTCGGACGAAAGCCGGAACGTCATGCGGCGACCCCTTCGAAGGAGGCGGCGATGATATTGCTCTCGTTGACGGCGTCGCCGGCGAGTTCGGCCGTGATGCGGCGTTCACGGAAGACGTAGACACGGTCGCAGAGACGCACCTCGTCCATTTCAGTCGAATACCAGATGAAGGTGCGGCCGCGCGAAGCTTCATCGCGGATGATGGCGTAGACCTCTTGCTTGGTTCCGACATCGACGCCGCGCATCGGATCATCCATCAGGACGACGGGCGCGCGTGTCGCAAGTGCGCGGGCAAAGAGCACCTTCTGCTGGTTGCCGCCGGAAAGCGACAATATGCCGTTTGCCATGTCGGGGGTGCGGATTTCGATCCGCCGCTTCCAGTCGGCGCCTTTGGTCTCCTCTTTATCAGCGAGAATGAGGCCGCGTCGCGAGAGGTCACCCAGCGAAGCGACCGAGAAATTGCGCAGGATGCTCCAGAGTTCGAAGACGCCGTTGAGGCGGCGGTCGCCGGCCACGAAAGTGACCAGCGGGTCGCGCTCAGGCAGCCAGTTGCCTGACTGGGCGGCATGCAGGGCAAGCAGGAGCTCGGTCTGCCCATGACCGGCCAGCCCCGCCAATCCAATGATCTCGCCCTTGCGGGCTGAAAAGGGACGGCCTGCCGTCTGATGGGACAGAACGAGCGGAGCGGTGGATTGCTCGCGCGCAGGGCGCTGGCCCGTCTCCTCCTTCGCAACGGTGCCCATGGCCTCGACCAGGCCATGATGGTCGAAGCCGCGCGCCGGGCGTTCGGCAACGACGCGGCCGTCCTTCATGACGACGATGCGGTCTGAGGTTTCGAGGATCTCGTGCAGGATATGCGAGATGAAGATGACCGAGCCGCCGCCCGCGACGAAACGGCGGACATGGTCGAGCATCTGGCGGGCGAGGCTCGCGTCCAGCGAGGAAGTGGGTTCGTCGAGGATCACCAGCCGCGGCGCAACGCCGGCGTCGGAAAAGGCCATCGCGATCTCGACCATCTGCCGCTCGGCGATCGAAAGGTCTCCTATGGCTTGGCCGCTGTCGATGCCATGCCCGGGAAAGACCGTATCGAGGCTCTTTTCGATGACTTTCGCGGCGCGCCTGCGCCAGCCGAAGCCCCCGAGATCGCGGTGCATGATGCGCGTATTCTCGACGATGGAGAGGTTGGGACAGAGCGAAAGCTCCTGGAAGACGCAGCGCACGCCGCGCGATCGCGCAGCGTTGATGCCGTAACGGTCCAGCCGCTCGCCGTCGCCCGACACAATTCCTTCATGGGGCGTAAGGCCGCCATTGATGACGCTGACGATCGTGGATTTGCCGGCTCCGTTGTGCCCGACGAGTCCGACGCACTCGCCCGGCATGACGCGGAGCGTGACGCCGTCAAGCGCCCTAACGGCCCCGAAGCTCACCTTGGCGCCATCGACGGCGATCACCGCCTTCAAAACCTCATTCATGCTGTCCGCCACACCTGCTCGGAGGGACTGCTGCGCGGCCATTTGCGGCCCGCGCAGCAATCGCCGGGAGAGTTATTTTGCCGACTCGATGACCTTGATCGCGTCTGCCTGTGTGTATTCCACATTGGCCACGCCGCCGGCCTGGGTGTTGGCAAGGTTCGTTTCGAGGTTGTCTTGGTCGATGCGCAGGAAGGGCACGACGAGGTCCTTCTTGACCTGCTTGCCGTCAAGGATCTGTTGGGCGACCCAGAAGGCGAGCGTGGAGACACCGGGCGCGATCGATACGGACATGGTCTCGTAGCCCTTCGCGTCCTTCTGCTCCTTCCACCACTTCAACTCATCTTCGCGGTTGCCCATGATAATGATCGGCATCTTCCGGTCGGTCGCGGCAATCGCCTGTGCTGCCCCATAACCATCGCCGCCCTGCGTTACCACGCCAACGATCTCGGGCAGGCTCGGCAGGATGCCGGCGACGGCCTTCTGCGCGACGTCTTGCGCCCAGTCTCCGTGAACGGAGCCGACAATCTTGAACTGCGGGAACTGCTTGACGCCCTCATGGATGCCGGCCGAGATCTCGTCGTCGACGAAGACGCCGGCAAGACCGCGGATCTCGAGCAGATTGCCACCCTGCGGCAGCTTCTTCGACAAGTACTCTACCTCGCTTCGGCCCATTTCCTTGAAGTCGACGGCGATGCGCCAGGCGCAGGGTTCGGTCACGATGCCGTCGAACGAGACGACCGTTATGCCCGCGTCGCAAGCTTCCTTGACCGCGCCGTTCAGCGCAGTCGGCGAGGCGGCATTCAACACGATTGCGTCATAACCCTGCAGGATCATGTTCTGGATCTGCGCCGCCTGTTCGGTCGCCTGGTTCTCGGCCGTGGTGAAAGGATCAGCTGCGGCAACCACGCCGGCCTTTACGGCTTCGCCCGTCACCTTGCTCCAGCTTGTCAGCATGGCTTGGCGCCAGGAGTTCCCGGCGTAATTGTTGGAAAGAGCGATCTTCTTGGCCGACGTGTCGGCAAAGGCGGAAACGGGCATGGCGGCGCAAGCAATAGCGGCCGATGCCAGAAGCATCTTACGGATTGTCATGTCTTCCTCCCTCATGATCGCGCCGGTCGGCGGATCGCTTCACTGCTGCCGGCAGAGCCGGGCCTGAGTGAAAATTGTTCTTGCACTGAGCTTCCTCCTCTCAGTAAGGGCAGGATGCGGTAGATCGGCCGGCCTGTACAGGGGCAAGGCGGCAACTCGTTTGCGGGTTTTGCGCAATAAGCTGCGGGTTTACGCAAGACGGCAGCCCATCCGCGGGCGCTTACTGGGAATGATCACGCGGGTTGAGGAGCCTGTCGTGACGGGGAGGAACTGACAATGCTGCATCTTGCACCGGCAGCCCTGTTCGAACACTATCTCGGCATCTCCCGGCTGCTCGCGGGTCAGCTCGACTTCCGCTCGGCCATCCGTTCCGTCGCGGCCGAGGTCGCCCACATCATCCCGCACGACCATCTCGATGTCTGCGTGCTGCTCGAAGGCGGCAACTATCACACGGCCTATGAGACGGGCATCGAGACCGCCTGGGGCGAGATTGCCGGCGCGCCTGTCGTCAACAGCCCTATCCGTTCGCTCCTGAGAGGTGAGGTCGAATTTCTGCTCTCGGACGACGCCATGAAAGATCCGCGCTTCCATTTCGAGGGCGCGTTCAAGCGGCCGATCGTCGAGCAATCGCTGAGGAGCCGGCTGCATGTGCCGATGAAGGTGCAGGGGACGATCATTGCAGCACTTTCCTGTTCGTCTCACCGAGCGGGCGTCTATACGATGGAAGACGTCGAGCGCGCCCGCATCATCGCCGACCTGCTGACGCCCTATTTCTTCGCGCTGCAGGCAGCCGAGCAGGCGCAACGCTCGGCTATCGTCGAGGCAGAGGCGCGTGCTCGCGAGGAAGGGTTGCGCCAAGGTGCGCTGAAGCTGACGGAAGCGCTGGAGCAGGAACGCCAGCGGATCGGCATGGACCTTCACGACCAGACGCTCGCCGACCTGACGCGGCTTGCCCGCCGGATCGATCGGCTGTCGCGCAACGGCGAGGTGACGCCCGAGGCGCTCGAACCCGTTTCACGATCCCTGCAGCATTGCATGCAGGATCTGCGGCAGATCATCGAGCAGGCAAAACCTTCCGTGCTCCAGCTGTTCGGCCTCGCCCAGGCGATCGAACATCATCTCGACCGATCGACCCGCGACACCGGCTCGGGCATCGAATGGGGCCTTGTCGATGAGACGAACGGCGCGCTGGAAAGGCTGGAGCCGACCGTCAGCGTCGCCTTGTTTCGCATAGCGCAGGAGGCAATCAACAATGCCGTGCGCCATGCCGCGCCGCTGGCGATCATGGTGCGGCTCGAAGCCAACGACGAACAGCTGTCGATCGAAATCTCCGACGACGGCACCGGGCTCGCCAAGGCGCGGGGGCGCATCGGTGGCGGCATCGACAATATGAAGACGCGCGCACGGCTGATCTCGGCGCGCTTCACGACCGGCCCCGGTCAAAACAATCGCGGGACCGCGGTGCGCGTCGTGCTGCCCTTGGCGCCGAACGCCCCAGGGGGCGAGCCAGACTGAGGAGAAAGACACGATGAAGGTTCTGATTGTCGAGGACGACCCGCTGCACCGGTCCTATTTGCACGAAGCTGTCAACGCTGCCCTGCCGGAGTGCGATACGGTGATCGAGGCGGAGAACGGAACCGTCGGTGAAAAGCTCGCGCGCGACCACAAGTCGGCGCATATCGTCATGGATCTGCAGATGGCGAGCCGCAATGGCATCGAGGCGGCGCGGACGATCTGGAAGGAGCGGCCGGAGACCCGCATCCTGTTCTGGTCGAATTATTCGGACGAGGCTTATGTGCGCGGCGTCTCGCGCATCGTTCCGGATGGCGCAGCCTACGGCTACGTGCTGAAATCCGCCTCCGACGAGCGGCTGAAGCTTGCGCTGCGCTCGATCTTCATCGAGAGCCAATGCGTCATCGACCGCGAGGTGCGGGGCCTGCAGCAGAAGAGCCTCGGTCAGACCAACGGCTTCACCGATTCCGAATACGAGATCCTCGTCGACATAGCCCTCGGCCTGACCGACCGGGCCATTGCCAAACGCCGGAACCTGTCGCTGCGCAGCGTGCAGAACCGCCTGCAGCAGCTCTACGACAAACTCGACGTCTATCAGACGGCCGGCGATGACCACGAGGACGGCCGCTTCAATCTGCGCGCCCGCGCCGTTACGATCGCTTTCCTGCGCAAACTGCTGAACTACAGCGCTTTGGAACGGGCGGAGGCGGAATTGCAGGAATGGCTCGACGGAAAATAGTTTCCGACCTCCGTCGGACACGGGAGGAATCCTCAGCCAGAAATTGGCGGAACGCGAGAAGTTCGCAGGGCTGTGCACGGCCTTTGGGGAGCGACGCATACGGGACTGCTGGTCGGGCAAAGGTATCACGAAGCGGTAAAAACTCATCATCGCCTGGCTGAGCCGCTTCGATGCAGACGAGTCATGAGACTCCTCCGCGGCCAACTAGCAGGCTGAAGCTCAGCCCTCCACACCGAGCCTCGCCAGCAGGCGACCGACATAGGCTTCCAGGCCGCCCACCATATCGAAGCGATCGGGATCGCGCAGCCAAAGCATCTGCAGGCCGTCCATCACGGCGATCAGTTCGGCTGCCATGACTCTGCCGTCGATCCCGTTGTCGATCGAGCCGTCGGCGATGGCTTGCTCGAATGTTGCAGCGATGTCATTCTCCATCTGGATGGCGCGATCGAGAAACCACGCTTTGGCGGGGTGGTCCTTCATCAGGCTCTCGGCATTAAGAATGGCGAAGGCTCGAACGACCTCGATCATTTCAGCGTTGCGACGGAAGACGTCGACCATGCCCGTGAGCAGGCCGCGAAGACCGGAACGATAATGTCCGATGAAATCCGCGCTTTCGACGTCGCGCTTGGCGAGGACGGCGAGCAGCAGATCGACCTTGGTCGGGAAGTGGTGCAGCAAGCCGGGCAGTGACAGGCCGACATCACCGGCAATATCCGCGATCGCGGCATTCTGATAGCCGTCCTCGGCAAAACGCCGCATCGCCGCTGTCAGGATTTCCGCGCGACGCTCCTCTCCCTTGCGGGACCGGCGCCGTCTTTTCTCTTCCTGTCCCGTCTGTTGTCCTGCCATCGTCTCCTGATTCACCTCTGTCACACCGCCATCGAGTTTCCGGGCCGCCCCAACCATACATCAGGCTCCACAGGTTGACATCTTAAAAATACCGAGTAATCGGTAGGTTTAATGATGGAAGTGACCATGGTGGGTCCGTCCGAAACGTCTGACTTCACTCAAGGGAGGTTCGCATGATCGATTCCATACTCGACAAGATGACTCTCGAGGAGCAGGTCGCCCTTCTATCAGGCGCCGATTTCTGGACGACTGTTCCCATCGAGCGCTTAGGCGTGCCGAAGATCAAGGTGACGGACGGACCGAATGGAGCGCGTGGTGCGGGCTCGCTGGTTGCCGGCGTCAAGGCGACCTGCTTTCCTGTCGGCATTGCACTCGGCGCCACCTGGAATCCCGATCTCGTCAAGCAGATGGGCGTGGCGCTGGCGCGCCAAGCAAAGAGCAAGGGTGCCGCCGTGCTGCTCGCACCGACGGTGAACATCCATCGCTCCGGGCTCAACGGCCGAAATTTCGAATGTTATTCCGAAGATCCGATGCTGACAGCCGAGCTGGCCGTCGCCTATATCGCGGGCGTGCAAGGCGAGGGGGTCGCAGCGACGATCAAGCATTTCGCCGGCAATGAATCGGAGATCGAGCGGCAGACAATGTCTTCCGACATCGACGAGCGGACACTGCGCGAAATCTATCTGCCGCCCTTCGAGCAGGCCGTCCGCCGCGCCGGCGTCCTGGCCGTCATGTCCTCCTATAACCGCTTGAACGGCACCTATACGAGCGAACACCATTGGCTGCTGACCAAGGTGCTGCGCCAGGAATGGGGCTTCGACGGCATCGTCATGTCCGATTGGTTCGGCTCGCACTCCACCGCCGAGACGATCAATGCCGGCCTCGATCTTGAAATGCCGGGGCCGGCGCGCGATCGCGGCGAGAAACTCGTTGCCGCCGTGCATGAGGGCAAGGTCGAGGCTGCGACGGTGAGGGCGGCGGCGCGGCGGATCCTGCTGCTGCTCGAGCGAGTCGGCGCGTTCGAGGGTGCACCGGATCTCACGGAGCGGGCAATCGATCTGCCGGAAGACCGGGCGCTGATCCGGCGTCTCGGCGCCGAAGGCGCGGTCCTCCTCAAGAATGACGGCATCCTGCCGCTTGCCAAGACCTCGCTCGACCGGATCGCCGTCATTGGGCCGAATGCCGCGAGCGCCCGTGTCATGGGCGGCGGCAGCGCGCAGATCGCGGCGCATTATACGGTGAGCCCGCTCGAAGGCATTCGCGCTGCTCTTTCCAATGCCAACAGCATCAGCCACGCCGTCGGATGCCGCCACAACCGCCTGATCGACGTGTTCAAGGGTAAGATCAAGGTCGAATATTTCACGGGGCGCGGCTGCAAGGGCGATCCCCTTCACGTCGAGACCGTCGACAAGGGCGAGTTCTTCTGGTTCGAGTTGCCGGCCGGCGAACTCGATCCGGCCGATTTCTCGGCCCGGATGACGATGCAGTTCGCGCCGGAGGAGAGCGGCGAACATGTTTTCGGCATGACCAATGCCGGCCTTGCGCGGCTCTTTGTCGATCGCCGGTTGACGGTCGAAGGCCATGACGGTTGGACGCGCGGCGAGAATTATTTCGGCACCGCCAATGACGAACAGCGGGGCACGATGACCCTCGAAGCCGGCCGGTCCTATGAGGTCATCGTCGAGTATGAGCCGTCCACGGCGAGCGAGGAGGGCATCAATCTCATTGCCGTCCGGTTCGGCGTCGAAAAACCGCTCGGCGAGGCCGATATCGAGGGCGCCGTCGAAACGGCCCGTAATGCCGATGTGGCGCTTGTCTTCGTCGGCCGCGATGGGGAGTGGGACACGGAAGGGCTTGATCTGCCCGACATGCGGCTGCCGGGCCGGCAGGAGGAACTGATCGAGAAGGCTGCTGCTGCCAACGCCAACACCGTGGTCGTGCTGCAGACCGGCGGTCCCATCGAGATGCCCTGGCTCGGCAAGGTCCGCGCCGTCCTGCAGATGTGGTATCCCGGCCAGGAACTCGGCAACGCCGTCGCCGACGTGTTGTTCGGCGATGTCGAGCCCGGCGGCCGCCTGCCGCAAACCTTCCCGAAGGTGCTGACCGACAATTCCGCCATCACGGGCGATCCCGCCGTCTATCCCGGCAAGGACGGGCATGTGCGCTATGCCGAAGGCATCTTCGTCGGCTACCGCCATCACGATACGCGCGAAATCGAACCTCTCTTCCCCTTCGGCTTCGGCCTCGGCTATACGAGTTTCCGCTGGAGCGAACCGCAGCTCTCGGCCCGACAAATGGGTCCCGAAGGCATAACCGTCAGCGTCGACGTCACCAATACAGGCGACCGTCCCGGCTCGGAGCTGGTCCAGCTCTATGTGCGCTCGCCGAGAACGAAAGTGGAACGGCCGGACAAGGAACTGCGCGCCTTCGCAAAGCTCTCGCTGCAACCGGGCGAAACCGGCACGGCCGTCATGAAGATTATGCCGCGCGATTTGGCCTACTTCGATATCGAGGTCGGCGCCTTCCGGGCCGAACCGGGTGGTTATCAGCTGGTTCTGGCGGCAAATGCCGCGGACATAAGATCCGTGATCGACCTGCCGTCGCCAGCCGGTTACGTGCTGCCGCCGTCTCCCGCATGATACTTGTGGAAATGGCCGGCGTCAGTCGAATTAGGTGAATGAAAACAGCGCACAAAAGGCTTTCCAGCCTGTCGGATAAAGCAGCCCAAAATTTTTGGACTCTCCTCTTGAATCGAAAATCGTGCGAAACCAGATCATTTCCGTCGGCAGCGCAAAAGCGGGCCGATGATCAGAGCGGAGACGCAGGTTTCCGACGCGTCTCCACCCCATGTTGCTTTACGGAGGATATGGCTATGAGAAACGAACTTGACTTCGCCCCCCTTTATCGGTCCAGCATCGGCTTCGACCGTGTCTTCAATCTCCTGAACAATGCGCAGCGCCTGCAGGCGATCGATTCCTGGCCGCCCTATGACATCGTCAAGACGGGCGAAGACGACTATCGCATTCAGATGGCGGTCGCCGGTTTCGCCGAAGGCGACCTCGACATCACCCAGGAGCGGAATGTCCTTCTGGTGAAGGGGCAGAAGGCGGAAGGGCAGGAAGGCGAATATCTGCATCGCGGCATCGCCGGGCGCGCATTTGAACGCCGCTTCGAACTCGCCGATCACGTCAGGGTCGAGAATGCCTCGCTGACGAATGGTATTCTCTCGATTGCGCTGAAGCGTGAAGTTCCCGAGGCCATGAAACCGCGCAAGATCGCCATCGGAGAGGGCTCCTTTCAGCAGGCGCCTCTTCAGATTGAAGCCGAGCGTCAGGTGGCTTAAGGAGAGCTTCTCCATGAAGTCCCGGATAAAGCCGTTCATCGTTGAGATCAGGAAACGACGCGGAAGCAGCGCGAAAAGTGCGGATAAGCATCTATTTTCGAAGTCGCTAGGCAAGCTCCGAAGCGTGACCGCGGTCTCTGAAGCGCGGTCCTGAACAGGGCCTTCACGTGAACAAGGGCCTGCGCCGTATGGCCGGCCCTTGCCCGGCTTTTGTTGCAGGCCCTGAAAAGACGCAGGCCCACCCTGCAATCAGACCGCATCTGGCTGGGTGCGCAGATTGGTGACGACGCGCCGGTTCTGCACCTTGCAGGAGCGCTCTGTGCAGTCGCGGACTTCGCGGTCATTGCCGTAGCCCTTGGCCCACATTCGCTTGGGGTCTACGCCTTTCGAGGCAAGATAGGCCATCGCCGCATCGGCACGTTTCTGTGAGAGCGTCTGCATTTGGGAGGCGGAACCGGAATCGTCTGCAAACCCTTGCAGCTTGAGCAGCCAGGTTGGGTTCTGGTTGAGCCATGCCGCCTGGTTATCCAAGGTTGCCATGGCGACGGAATCGAGCGCGGCGGAGTCCTGCTTGAAGTAGATCCGTCGGCCGACATTGAGAATGAAATCCTCCTCGCTGCCAGCCGCGACGTTCTCGAAACCGGGCGCGGGGTCGTTGGTCTGACCGGTCATCGGCACAGCAGCCGGCTCTTCCAGGGAGGCGACCTCGGTGGTCGAGCAGGCGGCGAGCGCCAAGAGCATGGCCGCGCCGACAAGGCGCTTCGTATAGCCTGTTATAGCAGACATCGGGGTGATTTCCTCATTCGACCGGGGTTGCCTGGCTCAGCTCCGCATTGCCCGCCTGGTCGGCAATATGCGGCAGAACCTGTACAGCAGTGCCAATGGGGCAGCGCTGGTAAAGATCGATGGCGTCTTCGTTGAACATGCGGATACAGCCGCTGGAGGCATCCTTGCCGATGCTCCATGGCTCCAGTGTGCCGTGGAACCTATAGCCGGTGTCGACGCCGTCGCGATGCAGATACATGGCGCGGGGGCCGAGCGGATTCTTCGGTGAGCCACCCGCGACGAACTCCGGCAGTTCGGGATGGCGCTTGCGCATTTCCGGCGGCGGCGTCCAGCGTGGCCAAAGCGATTTAGCGTCGATCGTGGCGCGACCGAACCATTTAAAGCCCTCGCGGCCGACCCCCACGCCGTAGCGGATGGCGGTCTTGTTCTCCATGATCAGGTAGAGAAAATGATGCCTTGTATCGACGACAACGGTGCCGATCGGCTCGCTGCTGAAATATTTGACCACCTGGCGGTGCCACCGCTTGTCGATCTTCGCGAAATTGGTGCTGCGAAATGTCACGCCGCTGTCGACGGCCGTGCCACCGAAATAAGAAGATGCCGCCGCGACTGCCGGTTTTCGGACGGCGCCGGTCCCAAGCAACGCCAATCCACCAAGCACAATACTCCTGCGAGTCCACACCATCGGCCAATTTCCCCCTCAAAGCCAACAAGCGAGTGGCAGTAAACCAGATTTTTTATCTGCCTCAACAGAAAACTCTACTCCTTGCCATGATTGATATCGAATTGGGGTATCCCAAGGCCGCGTTGTTTCGTTCGTTACTTCGAGTTGAATAAGGTTATACCGCGCTCCGCGATGGATAGGAAACGCGACCTACCCGGTCGAAAAGCCATGGACAGTTCCACTGACGATCTCGTCTGCAGGCACTCAAACTCTGATAGCTGACCCGTCCCGACCTCACTCGCAGAAGTTCCGTGCGCCTGCTCTTGGATTGGACCACGTCCTTCGGGACTTTCCAGTATCGAGGCAGCGTGCAACCTGTTCGGGAATAGCGTACACGGACAGATGATCGGATAAAGATGACAAAAACAATCATATTATGTTGACAAGGTCAATTTCGCTCCATAGGTTCCGCCCGCATCCGTGACGCAGGGACCAAGCAATGCCGCGTGTTTTTTTGAACGTTTCTAATAATCTACCAGAAATTTATAGAGAGACCTTATTTGCCTCGACAGCGATCTTCCTGATCGGCGTTGCCATATCGCCGGCCTTTGCCCAGAGCGCCTCCGCAGATGCCAACGCGACTGCGCTGGAACCGATCGTCATTCAAGGTGCATCCTCAGATAGCAAGACCGACCGAACATCAGTCACGGCCAAGAACAGCTCGGGCGCGACCAAGATCAGCACCCCGCTGGTCGAGACACCGCGTTCGATCTCGGTGACGACGGAGAAGGAAATCGAGCAACGCGGCGCACAGACCGTCATCGAGGCGGTGCGTTATACGGCCGGCGTGACGACGGGGCCGAACGGCTTCGATCCGCGTTTCGACCAGATTTACATTCGCGGCTTCAACGTCACGACGGTCGGGGACTTTCGTGACGGACTGCGCCAACCCTACATCAACTACGGGATGTTCCGCACCGATCCCTATCAGCTGCAGCGCGTCGAGGTGATCAAGGGCCCGGTTTCCGTTCTCTATGGTGCGGGATCGCCGGGCGGCCTCGTCAACAAGATATCGAAGCTTCCGACCGAGGAGCCGATCCGCGAAGTCGGCATTAGCTACGGCACCGAGGACCGGCTGCAGGGAATGTTCGATTTCGGCGGGCCGATCAGCGAAAGCAACGACGATTTCCTTTATCGCATCGTTGGCCTCGCCCGCCGCGGCGATACTAATTTCGACATTGCCGACGACCGCTACTTCCTCGCGCCGTCCTTCAGCTGGAAGCCTGACGAGGGCACGACTTTCACGGTATACGGTCTGGCGCAATCGGACGAAACCGACTCCAACGTCGGAGCGATCACGACCTTGGACGGCAAGATCCACGAGCTCAGGGCGAGCGATCCCGACTACGACTACCAGAAGGTCAAGCAGCAGCAGGTCGGTTATCAGTTCGAGCATGAATTCGACAACGGGCTGACCTTCCGGCAGAACCTGCGATACTCGCATCTCGATTTGGAGGCCCGCTATCTCGGCGTTACCGGCTGGAGCGGAACCGTCGCGCATCGTGGCACCAATGCGATCCGGGACGAAATGAACGTTTTCCAGATCGACAATCAGCTCGAGGCGAAGTTCGATACAGGCCCGCTTGCCCATACGATGCTGTTCGGGCTCGACTACACCAATCTTCAGTCGAGCTTCGGATATGGCGCCGGAGCCGCCGATCCGGCGTTCGACTTCGATATCGCCAACCCGACTTATGGAGTCTCGGGCGCTACGCCGGACTATAGTATCTTGGCTTCCGTTGCCGACATGCGGCAGGTCGGCATTTACGCCATGGACCAGATCGAGGCCGGAAACTGGCGCTTCAACCTCGGCGGCCGGCAGACCTGGGTGAACCAGACGCGCGATGCGACCTTGCCCACGGTCAGCTCGGAGGAAGTCGACAAGAACGCCTTCTCCTGGCAAGCCGGGGCGCTCTACCTCTTCGACAACGGCGTTGCTCCCTTCGTCTCATATGCCACCTCGTTCGATCCGGTGAACAATCGCTCGCAATCCGGCAAGATCCTGGCGCCGACAGAGGGTGAACAATACGAGCTCGGTGTGAAATACCAGCCGCCCGGCTCCGACATTCTCCTGTCGGCCGTTGCCTATCACATCGTCGAAAAGAACAAGCCGGTACTGGTCGATCCGGTGATGTTTGCTTATGGCTCGATCGGCGAAGTAACCGGAAAGGGCATCGAACTTGAAGCCCGGGCGGCGGTAGCCGATGGCTGGGATCTTATTGCGGCCTACACTTACAACCAGTCGGAAGTGACGGGAGGCGGTGTAAACGAGGGCAATACGCCAGCCTTGACGCCCTCGCATGTCGCAAGCCTCTGGGCCAACTATACCTTCCAGGAAACCAATCCTTTCCATGGTCTGTCAGTAGGCGCGGGCGTCCGTTATGTTAGCGAGAACTGGACGGATACGGCCAATACGTCGAAGAACCCCTCGAGCTTCTACATCGACGCGTCCGCCGCTTATGATTTCGGCGCGGTCGACAAGAAATACGAAGGCCTGACGGCGGCCTTCAATATCCGCAACATTGCCGATGAGCGGGACACCGTCTGCAACGAGGGCTTCTGCTATCTCGGCCAGGGCCGCAACATGACCGCAACTCTGAAGTATCGGTGGTAACGGCATGGCGGTGGAGATGAACGGGGCGGTCTCTCGCTCTTCGATCGCCGATCATCCTGTCGCCCGCCAGGCGGTCGGCCTCGATGGCCTGGTTGGTGATGGTCCGTTTTCTTATTGCCGCGGCAAGCTGCTGGCTTCTCCGCCACCAACCGGGATCATCGTTCTCTGCAGCGAGCTCGGCGACCGGGACATCTTTGACGGCATCATCGCTCGCTATGGGCAAAAATTTCCGGGCAGCGATCGCCGCGCGATCGTCTCCATGTGGACGCTCTATTATTTCAGCATGCTGACGATCGCTCCGAGCGTCCACATGTTCGTGAACCGCATCGCCTTGCCAATGGAGATCAACCAACTGTCTTTCGTCTGTAATGAGCAGACCGGCGAACCGGAAGCATTCGTGCTGTCTGGCATGCCCGAACCGACCACCGACCCAGCCGGTGAGCTTCACCGGCTGATGCTCGGCCATGCCGAGCCCGTCATCGCCGCGATCGCCGCTAATGCCGGCGTCGCGCCGAAGCTTCTCTGGAACAATGTCGCGGCCTACCTCTCCTGGATTCTCAAAGAGATCGCTCATCGCCACGAGCCCGCCCTCGTCGAGGGCGGCATGACGCTGCTCGATGATGCGCACTGGCCGGGCGGCGCGCGCAATCCGATGTTCGGCATGATCCGCACCGCACGCCAGCAATGCGGGCTCGAATTCGCCCGCCGCAAAGTCTGCTGCCTGCGCTATAACCTGCCGGGTGTCGGCGGTTGCGGCGAAGCCTGCCCCCTGCCCGACGGACGCCACTAAGGCATAATGCGACCGCCGCAACTCAGGCGGTTTTTGCCAGTTCGGCATATCTCGACGGAGGCATTCCGACGAAGCGGGTAAATGCCGTGCTGAACGCGCTTGCGGAACCATAGCCGACCCGCTCCGCGATTTCCTGAATTCCGAGATCTCTATGCCTTAACAGGTTCTTGGCGAGCGCCATCCGCCAGGAAATCAGATATTCCATCGGCGCCATGCCGACGACGCGGCGAAAGCGGTTGAAGAATGCAGACCGTGACAGTGCGGCTGCCTCGGCAAGCTGTTCCACCGTCCACTCTCTGGCTGGATTTTCATGCAATCGACGGATGGCGAAGACGAGACGTCCGTCGTTCAGACCTCGCAGGATTCCGACCGAGGCCGTCTCTTCGCCGGTCGAGCGCAGCGCCTCGACAAGCAGCACTTCCAGGAGCCGGGCAAGGATCATGTTTCTTCCTGGCCGCTCGGTCCGGGCTTCGTCCGTCAGTAGCTGGACGATAGCGGAAAGCCGCTGATCGTTGCTGATGTGGACGAGGCGCGGCAGCAAGGAGACCAGCAGGGCGGCATCAGGCGAACCGAAGGCGAAGTGACCGACGAGCAGTCGCGCATTCGCAACTCCTTCGGGCTCGCCGTGCCGTGTCTCATCAGGAAATACCGTGACAGTGAGGGGGTCGATTTCAGCGGATGGTCCGCTGTCGAGGCTCGACATCGTGAATGAAGAGGCGGCCGGGATCAGCATGAAGTCTCCCTGGCGGAGAATGATGTGATCGTCCTTGGTGCTCAGCAGGCAGGCACCTTCCATGACCACGCAGTAAAAGGGTTGCCCCGTCTCGTGGCGTTCAACGCGCCAGGTTCCCGCTCCGCTGACAACCTTCGAAAGGTGCGCCGCCGGCTGCAATAGTGTGACTATCTCCGCCAAGGGGTCGCTCATCGATACTCCTGATAACGAAATTCGGACATTGCATCATAGGCAGTATCGATGGTCGCCGTCTATATCTAGGCGGTCAGCATAATAGGAGACAGAGATGAAAACCGTTCTCATTACAGGGTGCTCGTCGGGATTTGGCGCTGAGATCGCCAGGTTCTTCTGGGGCAAGGGCTGGAAGGTGGTCGCCACCATGCGCGCACCGCGCGAAGACATTCTACCACCATCGGAGAACCTCAAGATCATCGCGCTTGACGTGAGAAGCCCTGAAAGCATCCGAGCTGCGCTTGATGTGGCCGGTCCGGTGGACGTCTTGGTGAACAACGCCGGCATCGGCTGGCTCAACGCGGTCGAGGGGACGCCGATGGATATTGTCCGCGATATTTTCGAGACGAATACGCTCGGCACAATCGCCATGACGCAAGCGGTCCTGCCGCAGATGCGGGAGAGGCAGGAGGGGGTCATCGTCAATATCACGTCGAGCGTGACGCTGAAGCCGCTTCCGCTCCTCTCGGTCTATACGGCCAGCAAGGCAGCGGTGAATGCCTTTTCCGAGTCCGTTGCGCTCGAGCTCGAGCCGTTCAATGTGCGCGTGAGGATCGTTCTTCCAGGGCGGGCGCCGGATACGCGGTTCAGTGAAACCGCACGGACGCGAATGCAAAAGCAGAGCGGCTTCCCCGAGGCTTACTCCTCCGTCGTCTCGGACGTGTTCGCGTCTTGGGAGCAGCAGCCCGAAACTGCCTTGACCAAGCCCTCCGCTGTCGTCGAGGCCGTGTGGCGCGCCGCGAAGGATCCGTCCTCTCCGATACGCATTCCCGCAGGAGCCGATGCCGAGGCATTGGCCGGCTGACCGGACGCGAAGCCGCATGGCTCAAAACGGCTTCACGGATACTTGTCTCGAGGGGCGGGGGGCGCCTCTCACGGTCGCCGGCGCAGAACAATCAACAGCATCGGGGCTCCCACAAGAGCCGAAATCAAACCGGCGGGGACCTGATAGGGGAAGGCGATCATGCGGCCGGCCCAATCGGCGATGACGAGCAGGATCGCTCCGATGAGGGCGGCGGCGAGGAGTTGGATGGAGGGCCGGCGGAGGCCGAGCCCATGGGCGAGGTGCGGCGCCATCAACCCGATGAAGCTCAAGGGGCCGACCACAAGTGTGGCCGCTGCCGTCATGATCGCCGAGAGCCCGAACAGTACCGCTCGGGCGGGGGCGATCCTGAGGCCGAGTTCGCTCGCCGTCTCCGGTCCGAGTTGTAGGAGGGCGAGCCATCGGCTGGCGAGAAAGGCCGCCACGAGGCAGGCAAGGGCGATCGAGAGGGCGCTCACGGCAACCGTGTTGTCGACAAAATAGGTCGAGCCCGCCATCCAGCGGATAAGCGCCAGGCCGCGGGGGTCGCCGCCTGCGGCAAGGACGCCGATGCCCGCGTCAAGGATCGCGCCGAAGGCAATGCCGGCGAGCAGCACGCGGTTCGGGCCAAAGCCGGAATGGGCGCTCAAGAGGAAGATCAGCAGCAGCACGCCAAGCGCGCCGCCGCCGGCAAAGGCAAGCTGAACCGTCAGCCCCGGCGCGGCGAAGGCGAACATGGCGGCGGCGACGCCGAGCGTCGCCCCAGCCGACACGCCGAGAACCTCGGGGCTCGCCATTTCGTTTCCGGTCAGCCGCTGCAGAATGAGGCCTGTCACGCCGAGCACGGTTCCGGCGCCGAAAGCCGCGGCGACGCGCGGCAGGCGAAGGGGAAGGATTTCCTCCCACGAGGTGGCCGGAAGCCAAGCCCAGGCACCGTCGGTGGCGCGCCCGAAAAAGATCGCCGCAATCGCTAATGCGACGACGGAGAGAAGAAGCAGGGCAAGCGATGCCGCCGCCCTGTTGCCGAACACGAGCCGCGGCGAGGCCATGCCGGGCAGCGCCCGCGAGGCCGTCGCAAGCCGCGGCAGGAGCGCGATGAGGATCGGCCCGCCGAGCAGTGCGGTCACCGCTCCCGTTGGGACGAAATCGCCGGGAGCAAGAAGCTTGATCGCCTCGTCGGTCAGGAGGAGAAGGCCGGCACCTGCGATGGGCGACCAGATCAACTGGCTGAGGGCGCGTGTTGCGCCGGCCAGCCGAACGATCTGCGGGGCGACCAGCCCGATGAAACCGATGACGCCGACGGCGCTGGTGACGAGAGCGCTCAGCGCAATCGCGATCGCCATGATCAAGCCGCGCGCCCATTTGATCGGCAGGCCGAGGCTCGTCGCTCCGGCATCGCCGAGCTGGCTGAGCGCCAGCGGTCTGGTGGCGATAAGGGCAAGAGCGGCGAGCAGCGCCACCTTAGGCAGCAGCGAGGTCGGGATCGACCAGCTTTGCTGCGACAGCGATCCTGCTCCCCAGATGAAAATCCCCGAGAGATATTGATCGTTCATGAGAATGAGGATGGCCGCCGCCGCCCCGCACCAGAGGCCGATGATCATGCCCGACAGGATGAGGGAAAAGGGCGAGAAGCCGTGCCGGGCGCTGATCGAAAAAATCGCCAAGGCGGCAGCCGCACTTCCGCCGAGCGCGACCGCGTCGCGGCCCCATCCCGTGAGGGAGGGAAAGGCGAGCATGACGGATACCAGCGCCAGATTGGCGCCGGCCGAAACGCCGAGCGTCGTCGGCGAGGCCAGCGGATTGCGCAGCACCTGCTGCAGGATCGTTCCCGAAAGTGCGAGGGCGGCTCCCGCGATCAGGGCCGTGGCCATGCGCGGAAGCGTCGAATAGAGAAGGAGAAGGTGCTGCGCGTCGTAACTGCCTCTCGCCTCCAGATGCGGCAGCGCCGGTCGGAGATCAAGGGCGGCCAGGCTGAGGCCAGAAAACAGCAGCAGCACCGCAAGTGCGGGCGCGCCAAAGCGGGAAGATTGCGCTTTCATCGGGCGGCAGTCTCCAGAACATCGACCATTATGGTCGAAAAGCGCAGAGCCTCCTGGACCATCCCAAACATCAGGACGCCTGGCACGACCGAGATCCGCTGCCGCCGGACGAAGGGAAGGCTGGTCCAGAGCGGGCTTTCTGAAAGGCGGGTCAGGACATCGGGCGGCAGCAGCGGCGACACGACGACGAGATGGGCCTCCTCATCGAGTTCGGCGAGCTGTTCCAGGCCGATTGTTTGAAATCCCCAATAGCTGGCCTCCCCTTTCCAGGCATTCTCGAGGCCGATGCGTCTCATGGCGCCGCCGTAAAGGCCGGGGCCGCCATAGATGCGCGCATGCCTCTGGTCGATGAAGTTGATAACGGCGACAGGAGGCGCGGACAGGCTCTCCACCCGCTCGCGCAGCCGGCCGAACGTAACGTCGGCGCTGGCGAGAAATGCCTCCGCTTCCTGCCTCCGCCCGATCATGGCGCCGAGACGCAGCGTCTCGGCGTAGGCGCGGCCGAGCGCCTCGCCGTTTTCGGCATAGACCGTGAAAGTCTCCACGGGCGCGATGCGAAACAGCTTTTCATCGAGCGCCGCAAGGAAGGGCGTGCTGAGGATGAGCGATGGCCGGAGGCTGGTGAGGACTTCGAGATTGATCTCCGACGTGGTGCCGATGTCGACGACGCCTTGCGGCATGGTCGGCTCGACGACCCATTCCGACCAGTTCCGCAGCGAGGCGATGGCACGCGGCACGCTGCCGAGCGCCAGCATCGTCGATGCCAACCCGTAATCGAGCGACACGACGCCACTATCGCCTGCGCGCGTGATAGTGGGTGCGCCCGTTATCGCCAGCGCGCCCAGAAGAAAGTCACGTCGTCTCAAAGCGCGGTCTCGCTCGGCTGCGCCCCAGCGAGCGGCTTGACCATGAACAGGCATGGATGGTCCTCGTGCCAGAGCCTGGGAAAAACTTCGGCCCTGACGAAGCCGTTCCGGTCATAGAAGCGCCGCGTCGCCTCGAATTGCGGTTCGTCGCGGCCGCGTGGCGCGAGCGTCTTGACTGTCAGCAGCCGGGCGCCTGATTCATGGGCGAAGCGTTCGGCCGCATCGACGAGATGCCGCCCGGCGCCACGGCCGTGATATTCGGGCCTTGTCGCGATCAGCGCGATCTCGACCGCGCCGGGCAAATGCGGTTTCAGAGCGATCATGGCAGTAACGACATCCGCCTCGATATAGCCGAACACCGGCAGATCTTCGACCGCCTCAGCGCTCGCTT
The DNA here is from genome assembly GCF_017357245.1 of Rhizobium bangladeshense. Lineage (NCBI taxonomy): Bacteria > Pseudomonadati > Pseudomonadota > Alphaproteobacteria > Hyphomicrobiales > Rhizobiaceae > Rhizobium > Rhizobium bangladeshense. The sequence continues at coordinate 380,234 of NZ_CP071613.1, forward strand.
CGATGACCTCTGTGTCCGAAAACCAGTCGGGCAGGGCCTTCATGATCGATCGGCAGAGCTCGGCCTTGCCACTCAGGATCTCAACTGTTCGTCCCATATTTTCTCGTCTCCAGCCGGTCGATTTAAACTTGACTCCTGTTATCACCTTAAATTAGACACTGCAATCAAATCGTGTACCTTTGTGCAAAAGGCAACACCGAGGCCGAACCGACCAGCAACGACAGAGCCTGATTTTCCATTTGTAAAAAGGGTACAGGACATGCGAGCATCGCATCGTGATGTGAACGGAAATGCGGTTGTCAACGCGATGATCGAAAATAAGGAAAAGCTCCTTAAGACGATTGAAAGCGTTGTTAAATCAAGGTCATATTCTGAGGATATATTTCAGGACGGAGTGATCAAAGCTTACGGAGTGAACGTCGAAGGCATTCGTTGCCCGATTGGTTACGCATTCAGGATGGTCTACAACCTCGCACTGGACGAGAGCCGCCGCCGGCGTCAGCAAATGAACAACTATAGGTCGATAGATCAGGTGCAGGAGATTACGGCGCCGATCCCGACGGTGCTCGATCAGCTGGTCGCAGCCGAGACCCTGCGCGATGTGCTTGCCTCGCTCGAGGCGCTGCCGAAGCGAACCAACGACGCCTTCATCCGCCACCGGCTGAACGGCGTGCCGCAGAAGGATATCGCGGCCGAACTCGGCGTATCGCGGACGCTTGTCAATTTCATGATCAAGGCGGCGGAACAGCATTGCCACTCGGCGATCACGGAACCCGCCCACCCCGATCAAGAGCATCGGCAGGATCTTACCGCCTCGCGGCGTGCAGCGCCTGCTGCAGGTCGCTCCAAAGCAGTTCCGGTTCTTCCAGCCCAACAGCGAAACGTATCGTCTGCTCGCTCACGCCGAACCGGATGAAGGTGGTCATCCGGTCGGGGATCTGCAGCGCGACCTTGGCGGGGACCACAAGCGTTTCCGGCCCTCCCCAGCTGACGCCGAGGCGAATCTCGCGAAGCGCGTTGACGAAACGCGCGACATCGATGTCAGGCGTGAGGTCGAAGGCGAAAAGCCCGGCATAACCCGACAGCGTTGCCCGGCCGGGATGATCCTGAAAGGCCGGGTGGCGAACGCGGGCGATGGCGGAATGCTGTTTCAGTCGGTCGGCGAGCAGAAGCCCGCTGCGCTCATGTTCCTTCAGCCGGACCCGAAGCGTGCGCATGCCCCGCAGCAGGAGCCAGGCTTCGAAGGGCGAGAGTTTGGCGCCGACATAGGGATAGGAGGTCGAGTTGATCCTGGCGATCGCCTCCTTCGTGCCGACGACGACGCCGGCGACGGTATCGCTATGGCCGCCGAGATATTTCGAGGCGGCATGAATGACGATATCGACGCCGTGCTGGATCGGCTTCTGAAAGAGCGGCGTCGCCCAGGAATTGTCGATGACGGTCGTCACACCGGCCTCCTTCGCCATGGACGACAGCGCCACGATGTCCTGAAGCTCGAAGACGAAGGAGGAGGGGTTTTCGAGATAGAGCAGCTTGGCGCCGGGCAGCGCCTTGCGCACCTCGTCATGGTCGGAGGGATCGACGAAATCCACCGTGACACCGAGCCTGCCGAGCAGCTTCACCAGAAGGCGATAGACGTCGTTATAGAGGTGGCGGACTGCAACGACCCGATCGCCTGCTTCGACGAGGCTGAGAATCGTCGAGGTGATGGCGGCTGTTCCGCTTGAGAAGGCGCGGCCATCCTCCGCGCCTTCGAGCCGCGCCACCAGAAGTTCGAACTCGCGGACGGTCGGATTGTCGCCGCGCGAATAGATGAAGTTGCGCGCCCGGCCGGCGAAGACATCCTCCATCGCCTCGTAACTGTCGTAGGTGAAGAGCGACGTCTGAAAGATCGGCGGCGAGACGGCATTGAATGCCGCCGGATCGATGGGCGTGAAGAGATCGTCGGCGGCGGCATGGGCGCCAAGGTCGCGTGGGCTGAACGACTGGTTCATCGGAATCCTCTCATGGACAAAAGCTGGGATGGGGACGGATGGAGGTCAGCCGGTCGGCTGAGCTCTGCCGGAGCGCGCCGAGCGACCGCGCCAGGCAGAAGCATGACAGCAGGCCGGTGAGCGCCGAGGCCAGGAACATGGCTCCGAGCAAGCCCGAAAAACCGAAGAAGGGCGGCAGGAGCGCAAGCAGCGGAAAGAGAAGATATCCGTTCTGCGCCAAGCCGACCGCGATGGCAGCTTTCGGCCTGCCCTGCGCCTGGAAGAGGATCAGCACGGTTTGCCTGATGCCGAACAGCAGGAAGGGAAAATGAGTTGCGAAGATCGCCTGCCCCGCGATCGAAACGACGGATGCATCGTCGGTGAAGAATGAGGCAAGGTGTTCGGAGAAGAGGATTGCCGTCAGTCCATAGACGCCGCCGACCGCGCTTGTGACTGCGCAGAGCAGGCGGGCTGCCAACAGCACCCGGTCGATGTCGCCGCGGCCCCAGGCGAAACTCAAGATGGACTGTGCCCCGAGCGAAATGCCTATGACAGGCAATGCGCCGACCGCAAGCAACCGTAAGGCAATTCCGACCCCGGCAATGCCGTCTTCACCGTGATAGGTGCCGGCGACCGACAGGATCGCGGCGATTGCGCCGGCCGTTGCGAGGCTCGTCAGCGTCGTCGGCGCGCCAACGGCAAGGACCGGCCGGAGATGCCTGACATCGCCGAACCGCCAGCCGAGCGTCAGCCGGATCGTCCCGAGCCGCCTCGCATGATAGGCGCCATAGATTGAGAGCGCCACCAACTGCGACAGGATCGTCGCGATCGCAACCCCCTGAAGGCCGAGGCCGAAGCCGAAGATCATGATCGGGTCCAGGATGATGTTCAGCGCGAAACAGGCGACCAGCGTCCACATGCTGAAGCGGGCATTGCCCTCGGCGATCGCCAGAAAATCGAGAATGATCTGCGCCATCGTCAGCGGGATCGAGACCGCGATGATGAGGAGATAATGCTGCGCAAGTGGCTCGATCGCGGCCGTGGCGCCGAACAGCAGGAAAGATGGGAACGCAATGATTGCGACGGCGCTTGCCGCTCCGAAGGCGATGCCGGCGGCAAGGCTGACCGAGGCAAGGGTGCTCGCTCTCGATCGGTTGCCGGCTCCAAGCGCCCGTCCGACCTCGGTCGCCACACCGACACCGATGCCTTCGCCGAAAGCGGCGACGAGCATGAGGATCGGCAGCACGATCATGATCGCGGCGATCTGATCTTCGCCGATCATGCCGACGAACACCATGTTGATCGTATGGTGCGCGGCATTGATCGACAGGCCGAACATGGCGGGCAGGCCGAGCCGCAGCAGCAACCGGAAAAGTTGCGGGCTGGCAAGGTCTTCGGGGGCAAGCCGCCATTTCCGCAGCCTGCCGCTCATTTCGCTCATGTCGTTCATGATGCGGGGACCCACAGATGATCGCCGAAGAAGCGCTCGCGGGTCAGCATCACCAGAAGCGCACGCTTGTGCGGAAAATCGAAATGCTTGACCTTGGCAAAGCCCGAGCGGTCGAGATTGCGGATCTGCTGCTCATGGCTGGCGCGCGGTTCACCGACGATGCGTTTGGTGCGGGGATCGTCGAGGAAGATGAAATGCATCAGCGAAGGAAGCCACGCGCTGATCCACTTTTTGCCGCGATAATCCGGCTCGCCGATCGCCACATGCCATCCGCGATCGTAGTCGTCGGCATCGTAGAAGGGACCGAGCCGGTTCTCCTTCGCCCAGTAGACTTCGAAATAGCCAAAGGGAATATCGGCGAAAGTGCCGATCAGCGGCAGGACATGCGGATCGGCGATCCTCTCCTCCAGGATCTCCCGGTGCTTGTCGATCGAACCGGCATCCTCCCAGATCGTGTTGACCTGCTCGTCGTTCATCCAGCGGTGGAAGGCCGCAACATCGGTCTCCGGATCGGCCACCCTGAAGCTGATGTCCCGCTCCAGCCAGGGGATGAAGCGCTGGTAAACCGTGCCCTTGGGCTTTGCCGGCCGGCGCGGATGATAACGGCCTGCGGTCATCTGCTGCACCGGCGGCAGCGGATAAGTTAGCTGCGGCAGCCACAGCGACGGCCATTGCCACATGATCGCGGAATCGAGCTTTCCTGCACTCGAAATATGTCTTGGAAGGCTTGCCTGATGCCCTTCGAAGGTGACCGACTTGATCAACCGATTTTCCGCGGTCACCGCTTCGGCGGCCGCCATCAGAAGCTCTGCCGATTGTACGGGATCACCGTGGTAGAAAGTGATCGTTGCGATGCCGGCTTCGACCTCGAAGGCGGCCTCATGGTGCCCGTGCGCGGTCTTCAGGTGGACGAGATTGGGGGCGAGGCTGACATAGCTGCGCGCCTGCAGAGCCCGCCTTTGTTTGGCGGCGTCGAAATCCATGATGTTCTCCTTGATCGGCAGGGCTTTTGATGTTGCGAGCATGAAGCCCGCTCCTGCGCCGATTTGGTAGAATGACGATCCATCTCCGGGCCGATTTAGGGTTAAGCGAAGAAAAAAATTCTCATCAATTTTCTAAACTCCAGCTGGCGAGATCCGTCATTTGCGCAAGACGTCAATCTCTGCAGGAGCTTCGAATGGACAATCTTGAGCCCCGCGACGATCTCTGGATCGTCGTTATCGACGCCGAGCGCCACTACTCGGTCTGGCCGCAGGACAAGCAAATTCCGGTGAGTTGGGAGGCCGCGGGTTTTTCCGGTTCGCGCCAGGAATGCCTCGCCCATATCCGCGACGTCTGGACCGATCCCCGCCCGCTCTCCCTGCGCTCGGCCATGTCAGCCGATGCGCGTCTCTGAAAACGTCTGGATGGCAAGATGAACAAGCAGATCACCAATTTCGCCGATGCCCGCCCGACCGATGCGGCGGTGGACACAATCTTCGAAAGCTTTCCGCTGACCATCGCGCAGAAACGCATCTGGTCGCTGGAACAGATCGGCAATTACACGGTCTTTCCCGACCAGGTCATCGGGCTGCGACTGAGCGCCGGGATCGACGTCGAGACGATTGCCGGTGCCTGCCGCGCGCTCGTGGCCGAGAATCCGTCGCTGGCCATCCGATTCCGCCGGCTCGCGGGCGGCCGCATCGAGCAATATCGCGGCGCATCGAACGCCGTGCCGATCGAAATCATCGGCAAAGAAGGCGCCGCTCCGTCCGAGACTGAAGCCTTGGCCGCGCGAAAAGCCTTCCGCGACAGGCGCTTCGATCTCCTGGAAGGCCCGGGCGCGCGCATCCAGATCATCCTGCTTGCCGGTGGACAGTCGCTTCTGACGATCGTGCTGCATCCGATCATCTGCGACGAGCGGGAAAAATCCTTTCTTGCCTATTCCCTGGCGCGAATTCTTAGTAGCGAATCCGCCGGGGATGTGCGCGCGGCGGAAATTTCGGCCGGAACGCAGGAAGCCGAGTGGTTGCAGACGGATGAGGCGCAGGAAGCGCTCGCATATTGGCGCGACACGATCGGCCTCGACTATGTGGCTTCGACCTTCCCCACCCGCTTCAACAGCGGCGGACTTGCAGGCGTAGCGCGCGCTGAGCATCGGTTTACGATCGAGTCCGACCTCTGGCGCAAGCTCGAACGACATGCGGGGAGCAAGGGATTTCAGGTCGAGCGTGTCCTTCACGCCGCCTTCTGCGCATTGCTGGCGCGCTACAGCGGCAACTATTCTTTGCTGACCGGGCTTCTGGTCGCGCGGCCCAACGCGAAGCATCTGGCCAGCCGCGGCCGCGCCGAACAGGTTCTTCCCCTCGTCCTGCCGCTCGCCTCCCGACATACCCTCGACGACGTCGTCGCGACGATCGCCTCGGTGACGGAGGAGGGCTTGCGCCGGCTCGTGCCCCTGGAGCGCATCACGCAGGAACTGGTCGTCGACGAGGCCGCCGCTCAGGAAGCGGTTGTAAAGTCGCTGTTCGAATTCCGCGAGCCCTATCCGGTTTCGACAGATGCGGCGAACCTGGAGCCACAGGGCGCGCGCGCCGACAGCGAACTATCCCTGGTGATCGAGGCGCGTCCCGACGGGAGCGCATCGGGGCTGATCGACTATGCGCAGGACCTTTACGACGGCGCCTTGATTGCCCGCACCGCCAGGCATTTTGGCCTGGTGCTCGAGCAGATCGTCGCGCAGCCAACACTGCGGATCAAGGATATCGAACTCGTCGGCAGCGACGAGCTCGACTGGTTGTCGGCGCCGTATGAGGATGATGTCGTCAACGACGACCGGCCGGTCCACGAGCTGATATCGGCCCATTCGCGACGGACGCCAGAGAAGACCGCGATCGTCTACGGCGACGAGGAATGGAGCCATGGCTGGCTGGAGGCGAGCACCAACCGTCTCGGCCATCGGCTGCGGCAGCTCGGGGTCCGCGCCGAGGTGACGGTCGCGATCTTCATTAAGCGTTCGCCGGAAGCGATCGTCGGCATCCTTGCGACGCTGAAAGCCGGCGGCGCCTATATTCCCGTCGAGCCCGACCATCCGCCGGTCCGCAACCATCACATCCTGCGCGATGGCGGCGTCAAGATCGTCCTGACCCATAGCTGGCTGCGTCATCGGCTGCCGGAAGAGCTCGACGCCATCGTCCTCGAACTCGATAAGACCGACCTCGACAGCGAGCCGGATACGCCGCTCTATGTTCCCACGCACAAGGACCAACTCGCCTATGTGATGTACACCTCGGGATCTACCGGATTGCCGAAGGGGGTGGCCGTCGAGCACGGCCCGTTGACGCACCATCTGCAGAATACCTCCCGGGTCTACGGCATGAGCTCGGAATCTCGCGAATTGCCGTTCCTGCCCTTCAGTTCGGACGGCGGCCATGAGCGGTGGATGAATCCGTTGATGGAAGGCGGCAGCATCATCCTCCCAGATCAGCCGCTCTGGACGCCGGAGGAGACATTGGCGGCGATGCGCAAGCACGGCGCCAACAATGCGAGTATTCCGACGACCTATCTGCAGCAGCTGGCGGAATGGGCCGATTTATCGGATAGCGCGCCGCCGATGCGTCTCTATTCCTTCGGCGGCGAGGGGCTTGCGCAATCGACCTTCGATCTTCTGTCGCGGGCGCTGAAATCGGAATGGCTGATCAACGGCTACGGTCCCACGGAAACCATCATGACGCCGATGGTCTGGAAGGTGCGAGCCGGCACGAAATTCCAGGGCGTCTATGCCCCGCTCGGCCGTGCCGTCGGGCTCCGGCGTGTCTATGTGCTCGACCCCGACCTCAATCCGTGCCCGATCGGCGTGACCGGCGAGCTTTATATCGGCGGCGAGGGTATCGCACGCGGTTATCTCGGCAAGCCGGATACGACGGCCGATCGCTTCATCCCCGATCCCTTCTCGAAAGAGGGCGGCCGGCTTTACCGCTCCGGCGATCTGACGCGTTGGCGTGAAGACGGAACCGTCGAATTCGTAGGCCGTGTCGACCATCAGGTGAAGCTCCGCGGATACCGCATCGAACTCGGCGAGATCGAAGCGGCTCTGTTGCAGCAGCCCGGCGTCGGCGAAGCTCTGGTCGTGCTGCGTGATGACGATGCCGAGGGCGAAAAGGCTCTGGTTGCCTATGTCGTTCCCAAGAAGGATGAGACGCTCGACCTCGAGACGGTCCGGTCCGGCCTCGAACGCAGCCTGCCTTCCTACATGGTGCCGGCGGCGGTGGTCGAACTCGAAAAGATGCCGACCAACCCGAACAGCAAGCTCGACCGGTTCGCGCTGCCGGCGCCGCAGCCGGTCAAGCGCGCCATCGTCGAGCCGGCGACCACGCTCGAGGAAGAGGTGCTGCAGGTGTGGCGCCAGGTTCTCAAGCTGGAGGCGATCAGCGTCGAGGACAATTTCTTCGCGATCGGCGGCAATTCGCTGGGCGCGATCCGTATCCTTTCGCTGCTCCGGCAGCGCCGGCCGAAGGTTCCGTTCACCGTCGCCGATATTTTCAACAATCCGACTATTCGCGCTTTTGCCGGCGTGATGGAACAGGGAGCAGAGCGGGACCTGTCCGAGGTAATCGTGCTGCGCGCATCAGGCGCCAAGCCGCGGCTCTATTGCTTCCCCGGCCTTCTCGTCAGTACTCGCGAATATGTGAAGCTGGTCGATTATCTCGGGGTCGATCAGCCGGCGACGGGCTTCATTTGCCATTCTCTTTCCGAGAAGAAGGAAGTCGGCGCGCCGATCGAAGAAATCATTGAGAGTTACGTCGATTATATCAGGACGCACAGCAGGGGAGCCCCTTGCTATTTCCTCGGCTGGTCCTGGGGCGGTCTGCTGGCCTACGAGGCGGCCCGCACACTCGGTAACGAGGTCGACGTCAGGATGATGGCGATGGTCGACGTTTGTGACCTCGGCTCCGAATTCGCGATCGGCGCCAAGCCCCGCTTCCGGCCCGGCGAACGCGACGCGCTGCATCGGGACGTGCAGGCTTGGCTGCAAAAGACGGCGATGCGCTCCGAATGGGACCGGCTGCTTTCGACGATGGACGCCGATACCTATGAGCAGTTCCTGCGCTTCGTCGGGGACGAGAAGGATCCGCTTCCAACTGACGGGCCTGACATCAGCAGCCGCGAACATACATTCTGGGTGCTGATCGACAATGCGCTCATCTTCCGCAAGCATCGGCTCGTTCCCCATGACGTGCCGATCTATCCCTGGGCGGCCGACGACAGCCTCAACCGCGGCCTCAACCTGATCGACTGGCGCCGCCTGTCGCCGCGGGCGCACGCGGCCGAAATCATCACGGGCACCAACCACCTGCACATGATCGGGTCTCCCGCCTTCCATTCAAGGCTTGCCCTGCGTCTCAAGGAAACAGAGAAGGATAACGCATGACCGTCGCTTTTACCCGCAGGGATGCCCTGAACGAGCCGCTCGATGTTGCCGGCATAGGCATAGGTCCGTCCAATCTGAGCCTTGCCTGCCTGTTGGAATCAGTGCCCGAGCTCCGCAGCCGCTTCTTCGAGCGGCGCGGCTCCTTCGACTGGCATCCCGGCATGATGATGCCCGGCGTAGAACTGCAGTCGTCCTTCCTGAAGGACCTCGTCACCCCGGTTTTGCCGACCAGCCGCTGGTCCTTCATTTCCTATCTGGTGGCCCATAAGCGGCTCTACGCCTTCTTGAACGCCAATTACGACGCCGTTCCCCGGCAGGAATTCGCCCGTTACCTCGCCTGGGTGGCAAAGGGCGTGGAGAGCCTGCGCTTTTCCACTGACATACGCGACGTCGAGCACCGCGACGACCGCTTCGTGCTACGCTTCGACAATGGCCAGGAAGAGGCGCGCAACCTCGTAATCGGCACGGGGTCGTCGCCTTTCGTGCCCGATTGGGCGAAACCCTTCCTGGGTGGGGACTGCTTCCACAACAGCGAGGCCAAATCGCGTCTCGGCGATCTCAAGGCCGCCCGTATCGTGGTGGTCGGCGGCGGTCAGAGCGGCGGTGAGGTGGTCGAGGCGCTGCTTGGTGACCCGAGTTCGATAAAGGAGCTGACCTGGATCAGCCGGCGACATAATTTCGAACCGATCAACGATACGCCATTTTCGAACCAGGTCTTCTCGCCTGAATATGTGCAGGCCTATCTGAAGCTCGGCGGCGAGCAGAAGCAGGCAGCCTTGAAGAACTCGATCCTGACCAGCGACGGCCTGTCGATTTCGACGATCCATTCGATCTACCGGCGGCTCTACGCGCTGCGTTATCTCGAACCGAGCGCGCTCAACGCGTCGCTGTCGCCGAGCCGCGATGTGATCCAGATGGAGCGGAATGGCAATGCCTACCGGCTCATCGTCCGAAATCATTTTGACGGCGGGATAGAGGTGCTTCATGCCGACGCGGTGGTTCTTGCAACCGGCTACAGGTTCCGATTGCCGGATGCGCTCGGCTCGATTGGCGAAAGAATAAGTCTCGACAGAAACGGCTACCCCAGTCTGAATGACGATTACACGATGCAGTGGACAGGTCCGAGGACCAATCGGCTGTTTGCGCAGAATGCCGGCCGGTATTCGCACGGTATTGCCGACTCGCAGCTCAGCCTGATGGCTTGGCGCAGCGCAACCATCATCAACGCGCTTCTCGGCCGGCAGCATTTCGATGCGGAGCCAGACAACGCTCAACTCGTCTGGGCGACGCAGGCCGCTTCCGCCATGCCACATCAGCTCCAGGCCGGCTATTCAGACGGTATGATGTCGTCCTGAAACATAGCCACGCGAATGCCTGGGAGAGCGCATTGAGAACGGACAGCCAGCGCGATGACGTGCTGGCTGCCGCCCTCGATCAGATGGTGATGCCATGCCTGGTCGGCGGTGCCGCCCTTTGCCGCGACAGGAGTGCCATCCTCCCAGGAAAAAGTGATGTTGCGAGGATCTTCACCGAGCCCGACCCCGAGCGCCTTGAGGTGGCTCTCCTTCAGCGCCCAAAGCGCAACAGCCGCGCGCGGACGTTCACGTATGGGCAGATGGTCCAGCCAGCGTCGCTCGTCGGCGCTGCAATAGGTTACCAGTGCTGCCTCCTCGATCTCGGCGTCCGCGCGCTCACAATCTATTCCGACGCACTCGCATTCTGAAGCGACGGCGACTGCGACCAGCCCATAGGCATTGGCAAGGCTGAATTGTGGCGCATCACGACGGTCGAACGCCAGCCTGCCGTGCTCGTCTGCAAGCAGCACTACCTCGCCCGGTTGGATGCCGGCATGCGCGCTCAACATTCGCCGCAGCAGATACCTGCCGGCGATGAACGAGGTTCGGTCCCGGTCGAATCGGTAGGTTGCGGCACGCTCACGCTCATTCGGCGAAAGCGTCCGCATCCAGTTGCTCTGGTCGCCATCGTTCTCCGCATACCGCCAGAGCACGACATTGATCGCGGCAAGTTGATTTTCTGATTGCTGCATAGCGCCTCAGCCCGAATGGCCGGTTGACCTGGATTAGCTGTAACCGAGAGACTTGAGCGTCGCATCCATCCAGAAGAAGCCCGCAAGCGCCGTCAGGGCCGTTATCGAGAACAATATCCAGCCAGCCGTCGTCAGGGACTGCCGCTCGGCATCGCGATAAGGATACCGGTTACCGGTCACGAGCAGATAAAGACCGAACACCGTGCAAACGGCAATAAGAACGACGATGCGCGGCATCCATGTGACTGTAGCCGCTCCGAGTTCCGATTGGTGAAGCGGCAGCCAGACGGCAACCCAGGCCATGACGACGCCGACGAGAAGGATAAGCATTCCACCCAGCCGATACCTGATTTCTCCGAACATCATTCCTCCCGCAGTGCGCGTCCCAATGGATTTCGCCAGCATAGAAGGAAAATTTGCGCGGGTGAAGCTTTGCGCTCTGATCAGTCCTGTTGTGGAGGCAGCTCTCTGACAGCACACTTCAGAATTTATCGATGAGGTCGATATATGGTCTGCAGCGGCAGGTTAGCGGATAGACGATGAACGATACGATTGTCCTTTTTCACGGTATTGCCCGGACGAAGAAAAGCATGGAGAAGCTTGCAGAATTTTTGTCTGGCCACGGTCATCGGGTTGTGAACGGCTGGCTATCAATTAGCACTCTTTAAAATATTCAGTGCGACATTCGGGCGAACGAAGAAGCGAGACCGCCTTGAGCAACAAACGATCCAGAACAAACGTCGAGCTTGAGAACCTGCTCCGCCAGCTTGGCCTGGCCCTTGAAGCATCCGGGATCGGCATCTGGCAGCACAATATCGCAAAGAATCAGACTCGCTGGGACGAGCAGCTCAAGCTCATATATGGTGTTCCGAAAGCGCCGCTCGATGTCATCTGGCTCGACAGCGTCCACCCCGACGACGTGGGGCCGACCAATGAAATATATTTGCGCGCGATCGAAACCAAATCGGATTATGCATCCGAGTTTCGCATTGTTCGACCGGATGGAGCGATCCGCTACCTGCGCTCGCGCGCCCGCTATTTCGTTGATGCGGCAGGCGACGGTTGCTTTGTCGGCGCCGAATGGGATGTGACGGACGACGTCCTTCTTAACAAGGAGCTGGAGAGAAGCCGGGCGGAAGCTCGGTTCGCCGCCGATCACGATCACCTCACCGGACTTTTGAACCGGCGCAGCTTTGATTTCGCCCTGTCTGAGCTTGCCAGGCAGGAAGGCGTCCGAGTTGCGCTTCTTCATATAGATGTGGATCATTTCAAGGAGATCAACGACCGCTTTGGGCATGCGGTCGGCGACCTCATTCTCTGTCATGTCAGCGAGATTCTCTTGGAGGCTATTTCCGCGGGAGACCTCGCGGCACGCCTTGGCGGCGATGAGTTCGCTGTTGTCATCGCCGAGAACGAGTCCGGCAAGACGAACGCCGTGCTCGATCATATTCAGCGACGTCTGGAAAGTCCTTTTTCTGTAGGCGACCAGGCGCTCAGCGTGCAGTGCTCGATCGGCGTTGCCAGCGCCATGAGCGCAGAATTCGCCAAGCTGCTTTCCCAGTCGGACCTGGCTTTGTACCATGCCAAGCGGAATGGTCGGAATCGCGCCGAGATTTTTACCGATGAGATGGCCTCGAGCCTAGCCAACGAAAGGCAGCTTGCCCAGGATCTGCGATCCGGATTGGCGCTCGGGCAGATCCGTCCGTTTTATCAGGTGCAGGTCGACGCCAGGTCATTCCGGGTAAACGGCGTCGAAGCTCTGGCGAGGTGGCACCACCCGGTGAGAGGAATTCTCGCTCCGGCCCATTTCCTGTCTCTCGCCTCGGCGAACGGATTGGTCGCAGAGCTTGACGATGTCATACTGAGGGCTGTCCTGTCGGATATGAATTCCGCGGCCTCCCTGCTGGAGGGCATCCGATTATCCATCAACCTTTCCGCAGATCGTCTCGATGATCCCGAATTGACAACGAAGCTCGGTGGCTATGACATCCCTCCCGGCCGGTTGAGCTTCGAGCTGATTGAGACGATATTCCTGGACAGCCTAAGCGATCGGGTGCGCCAGAACATCCAGGCAATCAAGTCCTTCGGTATCGACATTGAGATCGACGATCTCGGATCAGGACATGCTTCCCTGTTGGGCCTGCTTGAGCTCAGGCCGGACCGCGTCAAGATAGACCGCCGGCTTGTGATGCCGATACTGCAATCCGTGCCCAGCCGACGGCTCGTCAGTTCGCTGGTCGACATCGCGCGGGCGCTCGACATGGAAGTCATCGCTGAAGGGGTGGAAACCTTCGACCATGCCAAAGTGCTTGCCGATCTCGGCGTCCACACTCTCCAGGGTTATGCTTTTGGACGGCCGCAGTCCTTCGCCGATCTGGCGGCGCGATTGGAGCAGGAGGCACTGGAGTTCGGGCAACCGGATGTCGTGCGTTTTCCGTCCGGAATTGCGTAAACAAACGCTAGAGCGGTTCTGCGCTTCGTTGAAAGCTGAACCGATCTAGCTTGCTTTCCAGTTCGCATTGTCGGGGATCGACCGCTGAGGCACGACCACCTGGATGATGGACGGGCTGTTCAGGTTTTCTTTGGCGCCGTTTATGGCGCCCTGCAGTTCGCCATAGGTATCCACTTTCCAGCCTTGGCAGCCAAAGACCTCCGCCAGCTTGCTGTAATTCCATCGGTGCAGAATGCATGAATCGTAGAACGGCTTGTTGCCGTGGAAAACCGATGCATCGGCAAGCCACTGCTCCACGCCATAGATGCCGTTGTCCATCACGAACACGATCGGGTTGAGTTTGAAACGGGTTTGTGTCGAGAGGCATTGAGCGGTCATCTGAAACCCGCCATCCCCCGCAAAGACCAGCAGCCTCTGTTTATCTTGCTTCGCCAGCGAAACCCCGGTCGCGGCCGGGCCGATATAACCGATCGCCGAATAGGATGATTGGACGATGAAACCGCGGCGAGCACCCACTTCAAGAAGCAGGCTCCCGAAATAATTCAAACTGGCGTCGGCACCAACGATCGTATTTCCGTCGATCTGCTGCTGAATGAAATCGTAGAAGCCCTGATAGGTGATTTCGGCTGCCGGATTCACGACCGGCGCTTGCCGGGCCGTTTTCGCCGGAAGAGTTTGGGCTTTGCACGTCAGCCTTTTGTCGACCAAGCCGTTGACGAGATCCGCCAGCGAAACCTGTGCGTTGAAGATCGTGCCGTATTTTACCGTATCCCAAGAGGCGAATGCGGTTTTATCGAGATCGATAGGCCAGCCCAAATCGTTGATATCAGTCAACCAGACGCCCAGCGCCAATACGAAGTCGGAGTCTTTGACCAAAGACTGGACATAGGGTGACGACGATTTGCCATCAAATACCCCGGCAAATTGGACATCGTCTTCCGAAATGATGGCCTTGCTCAGAAGCTCAGTCACATAGGGAATTTTGAGGTCACGAATGAGCCGCTCCGCCTGGTCGTGAAGGCCAGACCGATCGATCTCGACACCGATCCAGATCAAGGGTTTGGTGGCATTCTCCAATCTGTCGCTGATTTGCGCGATCGACTGATTGAGACTGTCTTCGTCGGATATGACGGGCGCCGCCTTCAATGAATTCGACGGGCGCGCGCATTCGAGGTCGACCATATCCTCCAGCAACTCGAGATAGACCGGACGTCTTTCCGTGATGCACTGTGTCAGCGCATAATCTATGAGCATTGGCGCAAGATGAGGGCTGTCGATGCGGACGGTAGCGGCGGTTATGTATTCGAACACCTGAAGATCCGTTTCCCGTCCGCTGATGAAGTGATGCGAACTGTAGCCGGTTTGTTCGAATGTCAGCGTTTTCTGGATGCTTGGCGCACCATTGATCAGAACGACCGGCACTTTCTCGACGTAAGATCCGGCGATCGCATTTGTTGCGCAAAGCGAGCCTGCGGAATAGGTGACGCACAGCGCGCCAATTCCTTTCAGTCTCGCATAGCCGTCGGCCGCATAACCGGCATTCAGTTCGTTCACCTCTTCGATGACCTGAATACCGCTCTTCTCGACATAGCTGTTTACCCATTCGATCGAATAATCGCCCGCTACGGAAAACAGGTGTCCCAAGCCCAGTTCGCCAAGTCTGTCGACCAGATATTGCCCAACCGTGTATGTATCGCCCATGGTCCAACGGCTCCCCTGTTGACGACAATTGACCTTTATTAGAACTCGCTCGCGTTATCGAATAAGCGCGGTATGTATATGTCGAATATTCCGGGGCATTTTCGCTCGGGAAATCTTTCCAGCAGGAAGCGCTTGAAAGCATCATTGGTGAGTCCGTTGCCGGCGGCCTCCATGGCGGCGGACAAATACTCTATATTTTTGGCAACTTCGTTTTTGTCGGCCGGCAAGCCGTGGCCGGGAAGGAACAGGTCATAGTCGGAAAGCAGCATGCCCTGCAAAATCCCGATCCAATGCTCCATGTATTTCGTCAGATAGAGGTGCGTTCCGCTGTAGATCAGGTCTTGCGCAATAAAAACGCCCACCTCCGGAAGACCTATGGTGAGGAGAAAATCGATCTCCGTATCAACGACCTCATCAAATACGTATTTGACTCCGTCGATGATCTCGTGGCCGGCGCGAACCGTATTTTCGGGAATCACCAAGCTCTTGGGAGCGAGGTTGCCCAGTTTCCAGTGGTCATTCAGGGAATCATGCCCATGCTGCCTCAGGAACTCCTTCGTTTCCGGCAATGTATGAATCGGAATGTCGCTGAATGCGGCTCCCAGGCCGAACCAGTGGTCGGGGTGCCTGTGCGACAGGTAAATCCGGTCGATCTCCTTGCCGATACTGTCGGCATACGCCCTGAATTGCAGCGCATAGGGAACGAGGAATTGCCCATCGACAAGAACAAGCTTGTTCCTGCTTTCGATGATGTGCGTTGCATTGGCGATATTGTCATCCGTGAAAGCTGAAATGAAGGTATGAATACGGACATCGCCTGCTCGCCTGACGATTTTGATGGGATCCGGCAATTGCGCCACCATAGGTATCTCCCTGATTTAAAGGTCGTTTGCTGACGTTTGACGTTCACCCAGGCATGGCGGAGACGTGGTTCCCCAGCATTCCCAGGTTTGTTTCCGCATGTGCACTAGAGCGCCATTACCGATGGGATCGACGACGGTGGGACGCGATCTTTTCCTCCAATGTCCTCAGGGCGGCCTGCGCAACGTCATAGGCGCTGTCGACGCCGGCCTCCGGCGCATCCTCGCCGGGGCGCCAGAAGCGTCTGCGCGTCATTCGCATCGAGCTCTCGAAGGGGGGGATCGCATTAAAGACTTCGACGAGATAGGGGCCGGAATAGACCGGCTCGATTTCATCCAGCATGATCTCCCAGGGAATCCAGCTATCTCTGACAGCGCCCCGGTCCGGCGCTGAGATATGAACGTAGTTTAGCCGGTTTTGCTGTGCTGCCCGGGCGACATTTTTCCTGAATATTGCCGGCCCCTGGCTTTCCATCACGACCTGAGCCGTATCGATCGTGACTCCACAGACCGGGATGTCGGCGCTTTCGAGAAAATCCAGCGCTTCCGAGACCATGGTCGGTCCGGGCGTTTCCCAATTCTTGACGGGTTCGATGGCGAGCTTCACCCTCTTCTCGGCAGAATATTGCGCCAATTCCTGGAAGATGGAGGCGGCCGCCGCATATCGTGGCTTCATCCAATCCTGAAGCGCGTCGCTCCAGATCCCTTCACCGGCATCCGTCAGCGGAAAGATCCCATAGGGGTACAGGAACGGCCCCGACATGATCGTATCTTCCCCGCCCAGCACAGAGGTAATGTCGACGCGGGATTTGAGATAGGACAAAGCCTGCTTACGCTGTTCCTCGTAGGGCGAGGTCGGATCGAAGGTTCGCGTGGTCCCCACATTGGTTGTGAACTTCACATCCCGGAAGCCTGCCTGATCGAACGCCCTCTTGAGGCTGATATAGCTTTCAACCTCAGCATGATGACCGACATGGGCCGGTCCTGGGGCGATATGCACATCGAAGCCGGTGTAGCCGATCTCGGTAAGAGCTTTCAGATGTCTGACGAGAACCTGGGTATAGCCCGCGTCATTCGGCCTCAAATCGGCTGTAAACATAAAGAAGCTGAAAAATATATCTCGCCTGCGTGCCTCTTCCATCTTCATCGCTCCAGCTGTGGCTATCCAGTAATGCGTGGTTCAGATGATGTCTCGACTGGCTTTGTAATGAGGCGGAGATCCGTCCCATCTCATTCACATTGCCGTAGGGCTGAAACAAACGGTCCGTCCGCGCAGGGCTACCATCCAAGCAGCTTGCGCAGATATTCGCGGCCCATCTTCGCGTATTGCAGCGGATTGGCCTTGGCCGGATCCTGCTCTGCCTCGACGCAGATCCACCCGGCGAAATCCGCCTCTGCTAACGCATCGAGTATTTCCGGAAAGGTTTCTATGGAGCCGTCGCCCGGCACGGTGAAGATCCCCGCCTCGATCCCTTGCTGGAAGGACAATTCTCCCCTGTGAATCTTCGTGACCACCTCGGCGCGAATGTCTTTCAGGTGAACATGCTTGATGCGGTGGGCGTATTTTCTGGCCAGCGCCAGCGGATCGACACCGGCGGCCGCCTGGTGCGCTGTATCGAGAAGCATGTTGACCAGGCGAGGATCCGTCTCGTCCATGAGCCGGTGGATCGCTTCCGTCTTCATCACCCCGGTTCCGAGATGCGGGTGATAGCAGAGCCGGCGGTTGCGGGCACTGGCTTTCTCTCCGGCTGCATGCAGGCCTTCGATCAGCTGTTTCCACTGGTCCTCGGAGAATTCGGGGCAATTGGGAAACAGGGCGACCGGAAGCGGATTGACCGCTCCGCCAAACTCGGCGACGACGAGATCGGCCCTGCGCGGATCGTCGCTGCCGCCTTCCATGGCTTCGAGGAAGTCGAGCTGAGCATCGACGCTTTCAAGCGTGTGACGATTCATCGCCTTGATGGTGAAGTAAGTGCTCACCCAAGGCTCGGAAATCCGCAATCCCCTGAGTTCGAGGACGGGGCGCAGGATTTTCGGATCCGTCGGATATTTATGGCCGACGCCGCACCCGACATAGCCGGCGAGCGCCATTTCACTCAGAGCCTGCTCATAGGGGATGCCAATGTCGATGTTGATGAAATCGTCATTCCACCAGAGCGTGGGGATGACGCCGAGCCAGACTTTGGCGGGCGTCAGTCGATGCAGATATTTCGTCATGGCAATGATCCAGTTCTTTGAAGACGAGCGGACGTGACGTCAGGTCAGGTTTTGGAAATCGAGAGCCGGAGCAAAAGCCGGAATCTTCGGCGGAAAGGCCCAGGAGCCGAAACCTTGCCCCTTGGCGCCTGCAGGGTGGGCTCCGATCGCCTTCCAGAGCAGCCCCTCGATGTAGGCATCGGGAGAAACGACGAAGGTGATATTCGCAGGCCTGGGGCCAAAGCGCTCCGACCAGGCGGAGGACAGCTCGAACCAGGTGCCGGAATACCAGAGCTTGATCAGCGCGCGGGCCACGTCTCCCAGCAATTCATTGCCGAGAATGGTCGTGCGAACTGCCTGGATACGCGCCTTACTTTCCGGCGGTGGCAGGGCGGTGAACGCGGCCAGCAGCGCGTCGGTGATCTCGCCGCCGACCACCTTGTCGAGCGTGGCGAGATAGGTTTCCGCCAGGCCGGTTCCCAGAAGATCGAAGTGGGAGAAGGCCGTCAATTCGGCGGAAAGACCCAGAAATGGCTCGAAACGGCTGGTCATGCGTTCACCTCCGCCTGCCGGGTGACGGCTGGTTGTTTGATGCCGCCGGGGATCTGATAGGTGGGGCTGCCGTTCTTACCGGGGTGCTTCGGCAGCGGATTGCGGATGAGTTCGAGGATCATGTTGCGGAATTCGAACATCATCGGAACGGCCTCCAGCAGCAGGCTGGGCTGGCCGTTAAAGGCTCGCGTCAAAAGCTGGAGAAATTCGCCATAGCGGGTGTTGAAGGCGATCGCCGCCTCACGCAGTTCCGAACCCTCGAATATGTCCTCCACTTTCAGGTTCTCTTTTATAGGATAGGCGCCCTCCCAATCGACCTGCAGGTGCGGACCCGTGGGCTGGCCGGGCTGGTCGCCCTTCTGGTAGTAACGGCCTTTGACCAGTTCCTCGAAACGATAGTAGTGGGCCAGTTCGTGGTCGTCATCTTCGTAGATACCGCCGCCGTCGCCCTCGCCCTGTTCGATGATGAGCTCGATGGCTTCCAAGGCGCTTTTCAGATCGGTCACGGGAAACAGCTCGCCGCCGCCGGAGTAATAATATTCCGAGGTGATCTGGCGCGACCCGTCGCCGGTAAAGATGGTTGTGCCCGCCCCATGCGCTTCCGCTTCCAGGTATTTGATGCCTTCCGCGATCGCCGAGTAGAACTCGCCGATACTGTAGAAATGGAAGTCCTCATGCCTCGGATGGCTGGCAAGCGCGGTGATATCAGGCGGAGTTTTGCGGTATATCAGGCCCTTGCCGACGAGATGTTCAGGACGTTGGGCCGGCCGCTCGATCTTCAGGAAGGTCGCTAGCGCCTCACGGCCGAAAGCCTGGATGCCGACCTTGAAATCGGTCTCGCCGTCCGGCAGGGCGGCGGGATATCTCGCTACGAAGTCCGGCCTGACAAGATCCGGCTTGCCGCCGATGGCATTGAGAATATTGGCCGCGATCGTCAGATGCAGCATTTCTTCCACGACGATCACGCGCAAAACCTGGGTTGCATCCTGGTTGGCGCCGGGCTTGATCGAGTAAAGCGCCGTCAGATACGGCGGAATCGTCGCATGTTCGAGCTGCATCGCCCGGTAGAGGAACTCTTTCAGCTCATCGAGCGTCTTGATACTGTAGGAATCCATGCTCATGCTCCGTGAAAGATAAGTTGGGTGCACCGGCCGGCTTCTTGTCGCTTGCATCGAACCATCGGTTCGTTTGCGCGCTGGATGCCGGCCTTCGTTCAATGCAGAGACTTGAGAATGTTGCGACCGCTTCGGAAGCAGATGGCGGCCAGCGTCAAGGTGACATTGGCCGTGCCGATCGTCGGCATGCTGCCGCCGCCCACAAGATAGAGATTTTCGTGGTCCCAGCTGCGCTGGTTCTTGTCCACGACGGAATTGGTCTTCGTCGTTCCCATGATATGGGTGCCGGCCAGATGATTGCCGCCGCGGATCGCATAGCCTTGTCCCTCATAGGCCACATAGCCGTAATCGTTGGGGTCGTAATGGGTATGGTCCCGCGCGCCGAGGCGCGCAAAGACGGTGCGCGCAAACTGGCGGCCATAGGCGGCACCCTTCATGGTATATTCCGGAACCGTGAAGGACAGGATGGGCCGCATATTGCCCAGAGCATCGGTATATTGCGGATCCACCGAGATGCGGTTGCTTTCGACGGGCATGACCTCGATCATGAACGCCAGCAGCAACTGCCGCGAAACCTGGTCGACCATGCCGCGCCGAAGATCCGCGCCATAGAGGTTGCGATCATCCACCAGTTCCAGAAGGTCGGAGGTCGGCGCACCCGTGGCCCAACCCCAGCCATCGTTATGGATATCGATGGCGAAGGCGGCCTGCTTTTCCCGGAAAGGGCCGTCCCGCAGGTCGACGATACCGCCCGTCGAACTCGTTCCGCGCATCGTGCCGCAGATCTCAGGCATCAGTGCCCAGTTCAGCAGGTAGGCGTGGTCCATCAGATTGCGTCCGACAAGACCGCTGGTGCTGCGCAGGCCGGAGGCCAGCATAAGACGCGCCGTTTCGATGGCGCCTGCCGCAAGCACGAAAATCTTGCCCTTCACGGTGATGGTCTCGTGGGCCGGTGAGGCCGGGTCCTTGTAAATCTTGACCGAGAGAGAGCGGACTTTCCCGCTATCCGGATCGATGTTGACTTTCGATGCGACCGCCTGCGGCAACAATTCGACAAGCCGCTCGCCCCTTTCCCCGCTTACAGCGAACGCCTTGGCAAGTGATTTGCCGGAGTGGTAGCGCGCTTGCACGGGACAGAGCGGTACGCAGTTGGTGTTGCCTTGGCAGCGACCACCCTCTTCGACCTGATGTGTATCGACTGCGCCGATTGGACGGTAGCCCTTCCCACCGTCATAGGCCGGGTTTGGTATGCCATTGCGCCCCTGCGGATAGGGCCTGACCTTCAGGGGATAGGTCTTGTCGTAAAGTTCGACGCTGGTGCCCTCGATGCCTTTGTTGACCTGCTGATCCAGATAGGAAAGCGGGATGCCGCGCATGGGAAAGACATAGTCGTCCGGGAACGTCTGCCCGAGATATTGCTGATCCTCGACATTTGCCGATACGCCGATTTCCCGCTCGGCCAGGCGGTAATCCTCCTCGACTTCCTCAAAGCTCAGCGGCCAGTCCAGCCCCTGGCCAAAAAGCGTGCGCGTTGTGAAATCCGAGCGAAGCAGACGGGGCGTTTTCGCCTCCCAGTGCATGGTCGTTCCGCCGAAAATACGGGTATATACCGTATCACTGACATAAGGGCCGGATTGAACGATATAGTTCGAGCTATCGGTTTCCCCCGCCTGCAGCTTGCGAAGTTGCGGGCTGCGGGGTATGGCCGCGTTCGCATTCAGCGGAAAGGGCGACTGGTTGTCCTTGGAGGCTGCCGAATAAAAAGTCGTCAGCAGATTGTCATAGCCTGCCAGAGTACTATTGGCACCGGTTCCGGCTTCAAGGATAAGGACACGTTTGCCCGCTTCCGCAGCCTGCTTGGCAATGATTGCTCCGGAAATGCCGCTGCCGACGATCACGATATCGTAGTCGCCAGACTCTGCGACGGTCTTGGCATCGGCTCTTATTGCCGATTCGAGGGGAAAAAGCACTTTGATCCTCCATTAATCCCAAGCCGCATCAGGGCTTTGCGAACGATGCCGTTCTGGACTCAATCGAGATTTCAGGCCCTAGGGCCTTCCATCGTCATGATTTCGCGCCGCGAGGGTTTCGGGGCTTGGACTTGGCGGCCGGCGCGACGGCGCGGGCTCTGACTGCCGAGAGAAAGGAGGCATAGCTCCAGGTCAGATTCCGGACGCTTTTCTCGTAGCCGAAGGTTCCATCGAACTGTTCGCTGAGCTCATAGTGATCGCTGTGATAGACGATGGCGCGCAGCATGGCGTCAGACGAAGCCCGCAGGGCAGCCGACGCTTCGGCGGCGCTGCTGGATGCGCCAAGTCCGAGTTCCGCGAAGAAGGGTTCGGAGAACTGATCGAGGGGGATGGCGCCGCTGGCATCGATGGCATTGGCAAGCCGATATTGAAACTCGGCGAAGTTGGCGGTGCACAGAGCCCAGGGATGCCCGCCGACCACTGGAGCTGCCACATCGCCATCGTAATGGTCACCTGGATAGCGCCCGAAGAGTGGTCCGAGCCCTTTGGCCGCGTCGGCGCCATTGACCGGGTAATAGTTCGAAGACGAAGGATCGGCCCACTGGCGCCGCAGAATGGCCGCCGTTGCCAGAAGCTTGGTATCGGTCGGCTCGATCCCGCCATAGCAGACCGAAGAGACGATATCGATGTTCGCGTCATAACCGGCTTGCTCCGCGGCATCCAGAATGCTGACATAGAGCTGCCCGTTCCAGTGGGTCGCCAGCTGGCTTTCCAGCCACGAGATGGCATCGGCCACCCCGGCAGGCACCGCAATACCGATCGTGTTTGTGGAAATTTCCCGGAAAAAGCGCAGCTGTACGGCTCTGGCGAAAAACGAATAGCCTTCATATTCCTCCCAGAGATTTGTGGTCTTGTTCTGGTAAACTTCGAGAAGATAAGCGAGGTTGGCCTCGACCAACTGTTTGGCGATCGTCTGCGTGGCGCCATCCAACTGATCGAACAGCGTCATGATCGCGATCGACTGAATGGCCGGCCCGTCATTCTGCTCCGACCACGGGCGAACCTCGCCGGCGATGGTGAAGCAGGCGCGGCCAAGTGTGACGGTCGCGGAATTCTTGGCATTCGCTTGGCAGAGCGCGGCGAAGTTTACATAGTCGACCAGGCTCGGCGAAACTCCGCCCGGGACGGGCAGCAATCCGGCTAGCGCGATCTCGATGGCCGTAATGGCGCCGTCGCGGACCCAGTTGAAAACATAGTCCTGGTCGACACCCGGCGTGTTCGCTGGATAGGAGGGTGCGGCGATGACGCAGCCGGGGGCCGAAAAGACGCCGGGCGATGTGGGATCCTCGATGACATAGCCATCGCTTGTGATGTTGCGCATCATAAGAAGAGAAAAATAGCGCGATAATGCGACCAGATCGGTCTGCGCGAAGGCAGGCCGCGGTTTTACCGTAGGCGCATTGGCGCCGATATGGGTCGGGTTCGCACCCGTCATTGACTGACTCCAAAGCGCAACTGTCATCGACTGACTCCAAAATCGGTTGAGACTTGCCGTGACCAGATCAAGGAAACGTTCCGGACCCGGATGAGAGAAATATTGCGGTCGAATGGGCGTTGAGAGTGAACACAAGGTCTCTGAGGAGGGCAGGGTGGCTGGCCGTCTACCCTCGCTTCAGTTGCACCTTTAACTGGAAAGATCGTCGACGTTTTGTATTTTGGCAACCTGAACGTGTTGATCTCAGGTCAAAAAATCTCAGGGAATTGCGCTTGGCTTTACGGGTGCTCCGGCGGGATGGATTCGACCAGCCCAACGAGATTGGACCGTGTTGCCGCAGACCGGTTGCGCAACGCCAGGATCATTTGCAGTTCCGCGGGGGAGATCGCGCTGTTCCTATGCCAGTCCATAGTGCCACGCCCGAGCAGCAGCCAGTCGAGGGAGACATCCAGCAGGTCAGCGAGCGCGCAGGCGCTCTCCAGCGAGGTATGACCGCCATTCTGCCAGCGTGAGACGGCGGCGACGGACACGTCTAATTCGGCCGCCAAGGCGTGAACTTTCCGGAACTTGCCCCGGGATATTGCCTCTCGAATACGTCTGCCGCGTGCCATGTCGTAGGTCATCAAGAATCCTCCCTCTTCTTGCTCGGGATAACCAAGAGCTTTCGATCGACGAACATCAGAAACTTCTTATGGAAGGGGAAGGCAAAGCCAGGCACTGGTCAACCTGGTGAAATATCCAGATTGCCCCCGCTCGGCCTCCTGTTGTGAAACGTCAGCACATCAGGAGGGACGGATATGTTGCGGATACTCACCAAAGACATGCTCGATACCGATCGACGTGCTTTCGATGAAATGTTTCGGGCTCGCGCCGCCGTTTTTCGCGATCGGCTGGGATGGCAGGTGGATGTCCGGGATCAATGGGAGAGGGACCGATACGACGAGGCCGAGGATCCCGTCTATCTCGTCACGCATCACCCTTCCGGCACGCTGACGGGTTCGCTGCGCCTGCTGCCGACCACCGGAGCGACGATGCTCAAAAGCGAGTTCCGGCATTTCTTCGATCAGCCCATCGACGTCGATAGCCCGACGACCTGGGAATGTACCCGCTTTTGCCTTCATCCGCATGTCGGGCAAATGGAGCAATCGCGCGCAGTCGCCACGGAGTTGCTCTCAGGGCTTTGCGATCTTGCGCTCGACACCGGTATCGAGAGCATTGTCGGCGTCTATGACGTCGCAATGATTGCTGTGTACCGCAAGATCGGCTGGAGGCCAACGGCGCTTGCCCGATCCCGGCCGGAGATCGGCAAGCTGTATGTTGGCCTGTGGGATGTGACGGCGGAGAACTGTCGAGCACTTCGGGCCAACCTGTCCCGACTTCTGGAGCAAGCCTCTCCCAATCCTGCCGGAGCCCTTGTCGATGGCGGCATGCGGTAAGCGCAGCCGCTGTCCCGCCGCCATCAAGTGGGATGGTCAGCCTTTAACCTGTTCTTCATGTCGCGCCATGGTTGCTAAAAAATACCCTGTTCTCGGCTCTCGCGAAATGTTACCAATGCGAGAAGTTCGGAAAACACACAACCACGAGTCCACTCATGCTGAGCAGTTCTCGTTTTTTCTATAGTTTGGACCGGATCTCCGCATCGCCCACAATGCGAGATCTGGAGGCAACGCTGGACGAAGTCCGCCACATCTACGCCATCTCGCATATGGTTCTGCATGTGACCCGCTCCTCGAGCGGCAATGCCACCATCCCGTTGCTGATGCTGACCTATCCGCCCGAATGGGTGAAACAATATCTTGAGCGGGACTATTTCAGCATCGATCCTGTCGTGCGTCTCGGCCGGTGCGGCTTCCTGCCTGTGGAATGGTCCGCTTCGAAATGGGATTCGGGCCGGGTGCACGGCTTCTTCAAGGAAGCCATGGCCTTCGGCGTCGGCCGGCAGGGTGTGACCCTCCCGGTGCGGGGCCCGCGGGGGGAGCGGTCGCTGTTTACCGTGACATCCACGCATCCTGATGCCTACTGGCGGCAGTTTCGGATGGACAGCATGCGGGACCTTCAGTATCTCGCCCACCACCTCCACGACCGGGCAATGGTCTTGTCGGGGATGCGTGAGGCTGCGGATGTTCCGCAATTGTCGCGCCGCGAGGTTCAATGCCTGGAGATGACCGCCAATGGCCTTCTGGCAAAGCAGATCGGCGCCCGATTGTCCATTTCGCTCAGCGCGGTGCAGCTCTATCTCGCCTCGGCGCGCCGGAAGCTGACGGTCGCCACGACGAGCGAAGCCGTCGCCAAGGCGATTGCGCTCGAACTGATATAAGCTTTCCTGGTCTCAGCGTTTGCCTCTGCCGCGCGTTGCCAGGACGTTTCGAATCGAGAAGCTGGAGTGAATCCTGAGGACGCCTGGCATGGCCGACAATATTTCCTTGTGGATCCGTTCGAATTCGCCGGCATTGGCGACTTCCACGCGCAGTAGATAGTCGGATCCTCCCGTCATCAGGAAACATTCGCGGATCTCCGGATGGCGGCGGACGGCCGCCTCGAAACGGTCGAGATAGTCCTCCGTCTGCCGTTCGAGAGTGATGTTGATTATAACGGCAATCATCGCATCCGCATTGCTGGTATCGAGAAGCGCCGTATAGCCCCGGATCACGCCAGTCGTTTCCATGATCTTGATGCGTCTGAGGCAGGCCGATGGCGAAAGGCCAACCTCAGCGGCAAGCTTGGCATTGCTCATCCGGGCGTCGAGGCGCAGCAGCCTCAGGATGTTGCGATCTGTCGTGTCAAGGGCGGGCATGATCGATTGTTCCAAATTTTCGTCAATCATGCGCATAAACTGCAAAGATTGCAATAAACGGTCACAGATTGACCGGCAATGTCGCTGATTCTTCCATACACTGTCTGGAAATAAGAGGGTGAACATGGACGGCGATATTTTGGATTCCCATGCACGGACTGCCATGATCGCGCAGGGAGCCTCAGGCTATCTTACGATTGATCTTGCCGCACTCGGCCGCAATTATCGGAAGCTCGTGTCGATGCTGGCTCCGGTTCGCGCTGGCGCCGTCGTCAAGGCCGATGCCTATGGCCTCGGCGCGGAACGGGTGGCGAAAACGCTATACGGCCAAGGTTGCCGGCATTTCTTCGTTGCCCAACTCGTCGAAGCCGCGAGGCTGCGGCCGGTGCTTGCACAGGACGCCCAGATTTTCGTGCTGAATGGCCTGCAGCCGGGCAATGAAATTGCCTGCGCCGAGATGGGCATTGTTCCGGTTCTCAATTCGCTCGCCCAGTGGCAGCAATGGTCGTCAGCGGCGTGCGCGCTGAAGCGCTGCCTGCCTGCTGTCCTGCAATTCGACACCGGCATGTCGCGGCTCGGCTTTCCCCCGGAAGAAAGGGCGGAACTGGCGACAGCCCTTCGCAACGGCACCAACATCGAAGTCCTGTTCATCATGAGCCACCTGGCTTCGGCAGATGACACCGAGGGCCAGCAGAACAGCGATCAACTGGCAGTAATGTCCCGCATCGCCGACGAATTTCCAGGCTTCGATATTTCCTTCGCCAATTCCGGCGGCGTTTTCCTTGGCAAAGCCTATCATGGCGTGCTCGCCCGGCCGGGCATCGCACTTTACGGCGGCGCTCCAGGCGCCGGCGCGATAAACCCGATGGAGCCGGTCGTCAGCCTCGATGTTGCCGTCGTACAGACGCGGACCGTATCATCAGGCACGAAGGTTGGTTACGGCGGCGCGCATGTCGCGCAACGGCAAATGCGTCTCGCCACCATTGCCGCCGGCTATGCCGACGGCCTGCCGCGCTGCCTCAGCGACCGCGGCGCCGTCTATTACGAGGGCACGCGCCTGCCGATCGTCGGCCGCGTTTCGATGGACAGCATCACCGTCGATATGTCGGCGCTGCCCGAAGGCGCGCTGACGCTCGGCAGTCTTGTCGAGGTGCTCGGTCCGCATCAGACGCTTGAGGATATTGCGCGCGATGCCGACACCATATCTTATGAAATTCTGACCGGTCTCGGCGATCGGTATCACAGGCAATATTGCTGAGAGCCGGCTGGCTCCATCCTTTTGGGGACATCATGAAAGTCATCGTTCTTGGTGCCGGCATCGTCGGTGTCACATCCGCATATCAGCTGGCCAAGGCAGGCCATGAGGTTACCGTCGTCGACCGGCAGTCTGCGCCGGCGCTGGAGACGAGCTTTGCCAATGCCGGCGAAGTCTCCTTCGGCTATTGCTCGCCATGGGCGGCCCCTGGCATTCCGATGAAGGCGATGAAGTGGCTGTTCATGAAACATGCGCCGCTCATCCTTCGCCCGAAATTCGATGTGGCCATGCTCTCCTGGATGGCGAGGATGTTGTCGAACTGCACCTCCGAACGCTACGCGATCAACAAGAGCCGCATGCTGCGCCTTGCCGACTACAGCCGTATCGCGCTCGCCGAGCTCCGCGCCGAAACCAGCATCGCCTATGACGAGCGCATGCAGGGAACCCTGCAGCTGTTTCGCACGCAGCAGCAGCTCGATGCCTCGGCTAAGGACGTCAAGGCGCTCGCTGCCGACGGCATTCCCTATGAGGTGCTGGACAGGGACGGCTGCATTCGCGTCGAACCGGCACTGAAGCTTGTACGCGACAAGATCGTCGGCGGCCTGCTGACGCCGAAGGATGAAACCGGTGACTGCTTCAAGTTCACCAATGCGCTCGCCGCCAAGGCCGAGGCGCTCGGCGTCCGTTTCACCTATGGGACGACGATCAAGGCGCTCGACGTCGAAGAGGGCCGCATGCGCGGGATTATCACCGACCGCGGGCGAATGGATGCGGAGGCGGTGGTGGTCGCGCTCGGCAGCTATTCGCCGCTGCTGCTCAAGCCCTTGGGCATCGGCCTGCCGGTCTATCCGGTCAAGGGCTACTCCCTCACCATCCCGATCAGCGATGTGTCACGCGCGCCGGAATCGACCGTCATGGACGAAACCTACAAGATTGCGATCACCCGGCTCGGCGACCGGATCCGCGTCGGCGGCATGGCTGAGATTTCAGGCTATACCAACGATCTCGGTCTCGCCCGCCGCAGCACGCTGGAGCATTCCGTCACCGATCTCTTCCCCGGCGGCGATGTTTCCAAGGCTTCCTTCTGGTCCGGCCTGCGTCCGATGACGCCGGACGGTACGCCGGTCATCGGTCCGACGAAGATCAAGGGCCTGTTCCTCAATACCGGTCACGGCACGCTTGGCTGGACCATGAGCACCGGTTCGGCCCGGCTGATCAGCGACCTCGTCGGCGGCCGCACGCCCGATATCGACGCCAGGGATCTTGCCGTTAGCCGATACGGCTGACGCGAAATGGACGACAGGAGGAATGAACGATATGGTACATGCTTGTCACTTGCGGGCATCACTGTAGGAGGTCACGAATGTCCGTTAGCCCCGATCGGCATGCCCCTGGCAGCGTGGTCCAATCGTCGGCCGTAGCGAATATGTCGTTTCGGGCAATGGTGCAGAACGGAACCGACGCGGATCAGCTCGCGGAAGCACTGTCGACGCCGAGATCCACGATAAGGGTCTCGACCGAAGGCACGATGCCCATTGCATATCGCTGCAATTTCATTTCGATGGAAGATGTCAGCGTGGCCGATTGCTCTTATGAAGGCACGATTTTCTGCAAGCGGGAAGGGGTGGCCGATAAACTGGCTATGTTCCTGCCGAAGCAGGGGATGATGTGGTTCGGCGGCAAGCAAGAGCCGATATATTCGGTACCCGGTCGCGGCGTGATCCTGGAACAGGGCAGCGTCAGTGGAACGAGGATCGTCGGCCCCCGCAGTCATTTCTGCCTCTTCATCGACCGCGGCAAGATCGCCGCGCAGCTCACCCATATGTGCGAGCGGACGATCAACGGCGATGTCGGCTTCCATACCGACATCGATCTGACGGCCGGTCCGGGATTCCTCCTGCAGCAACTCGTCTCGAACCTCCACAGCGGTCTCAGTGGCAACGGCTTGCTGCAACGCTCGCCACTGGCCGTCAGATCGCTCTGCGATGCGGCAGTGTACCTGCTTTTGGAGACATGCCCCCATCACTATTCGGAGGAACTGGCGCGTGCCGCTCCGCTCCCGGCCCCGCGCCATGTGAAATGGGCCATGGATTTCATGCAGGAACACATCGCGGAACCGATCTCGCTCAGCGAGATCGCCATGGCGGCCAAGGTAAGCGTTCGGACTTTGCAGCAAGGATTCCGTCAGTTCAGGAACACCACTCCGACCGCCTATCTGCATGAAATCAGGATGGTTGCCGCCCATCGCGAGCTGCTGGAATCAGACGGAACGCAGGCCATCGCCGAAATCGCGTTGAGATGGGGCTTCACCCATCTCGGGCGATTTGCAGCCGACTACAGGAAGCGCTTCGGCCAGTTGCCGTCGCAGACCGTGAAGCGCTAGAAGGGCCTTGAAGAGACATGCCGCGAGGGCGCGGTGAACCTATAGAGTAGTCGTGCGGCGGCTGGTTCACCACCGCGTCGGTTGGAGCAAATCCAGGAAAAGTGCGAAGCGGTTTTCCCAGGCAAAGCGCGAAGCGCTTTTGCCGGCAATTGCGTAAAGCTAGAGCGGTTCTGCGCTTCCTTGAAAAGCTGAACCGCTCCTATTGTCGGCAGACTATGCCGCGCGCTTCAGCGCATCGGCGATCGTCGAGACGATCGTGTCGATCTGGTCTTTCTCGATCATCAGCGGCGGTGACAGCGCAATGATATCACCGGTCACGCGGATCAGCAGGCCCTTCTTGAAGCAATCGACGAAGACGTCGTAGGCGCGGGTTCCCGGTGCTCCATCGCGAGGCGCCAGTTCGATCGCGCCGACCAGTCCGAGATTGCGGATGTCGATGACGCTAGGCAAGCCCTTCAGCGAGTGGAGCGCGTCCTGCCAATATTCGGCTAGGTCCGATGCACGCGTCAGCAGCCTTTCTTGCTCGTAGATTTCGAGGGTGGCGAGCCCCGCCGCGCAGGCGACCGGATGGCCTGAATAGGTATAGCCGTGGAAGAGCTCGATCGCATTGTCGGGTCCGATCATAAGTTCGTCATGAACTTTACGGCTGGCAAAGACCGCGCCCATGGGAATGGCGCCGTTGGTCAGGCCTTTTGCCGCGGTGACCAGATCGGGCACGACGCCGAAATAATCCACCGCGAAAGCTGTGCCGAGACGTCCGAAGCCGGTGATGACTTCGTCGAAGATCAGCAGGATGCCGTACTTGTCGGCGGTCGCGCGCAGCTTCTCCAGATAACCCTTCGGCGGCAGGATAACGCCCGCCGATCCCGACATCGGCTCGACGATGACAGCGGCGATGGTTTCGGCGCCGTGCAACTGCACCAGGCGCTCGAGATCATCGGCCAGTTCCACGCCATGCGCGGGAATCCCTCTCGAAAAAGCATTGCGCTCGACGTCGAGCGTGTGGCGCATGTGGTCGGCGGGTATATGGGGGAAGACCCGCCGATTATTGACCAGGCCGCCAACGGAAATGCCGCCGAAGCCGACGCCGTGATAGCCTTTTTCGCGCCCGATGATCCGTGTGCGTGTGCCCTGGCCGATGGCGCGCTGGTAGGCGATGGCGATTTTCAGAGCAGTATCGACCGATTCCGAGCCCGAGCCGGTGAAGAAGATCCTGTCGAGCTTGGCGTCAGCCCCGCCTGGCGCGGTTGCGGCGAGCTTCGCGGCGAAGTCGAAGGCGATCGGATGGCCCATCTGGAACGTCGGGGCATAGTCGAGGGTGGCAAGCTGCCGCTCGACCGCCTGGGCGATCTTCCTGCGGCCGTGACCGGCGTTGCAGCACCAGAGCCCGGCCGTCCCGTCCAGCACCCGGTTTCCATCGACGTCGGTGTAGTACATTCCCTCCGCCGCGGCCAAGAGGCGCGGCGCGGCCTTGAACTGCCGGTTCGCCGTGAACGGCATCCAGAAATTTTCGAGTACGGGCGCGTTCGTCTTGTTCAGCTGGTCCATTCTGGCCTCCCCGGGATGGACCGAGAATGATGATTTCCTCCTTGCAAACAAGTCCTTTTCTTACCCGCCGCAAACCATTGAAAGGTAGCAGCTCATCTGACAAGTTTTAGCTATTCTGGACAACGCAAACGGACGCATCATGTCAATAAACATCGGCAGCCGCCTTCGTCATCTTCGCCTCGCCCACAAGCTTTCCCAGCGTGAGCTCGCCAAACGCACCGGTGTGCCGAACTCGACGATCTCGCTGATTGAATCGAACGCCTCCAATCCGTCGGTAGGCGCCTTGAAACGAATTCTCGACGGCATTCCGATCGGTCTGGCGGAATTCTTCGCGTTCGAACCCGAGCGTCCGAAAAAGGCCTTCTACGCCGCCGAGGAGCTCGTGGAGATCGGCAAGGGTGCCATTTCTTACAAGCAGGTTGGCGAAACCCTGTTCGGGCGCAGCCTGCAAATGCTCAAGGAGTGCTACCAGCCGGGCGCCGATACCGGAAAAATCCCACTTGTTCACGAGGGAGAGGAGGGCGGGATCGTGCTCTCTGGAAGGCTCGAGGTCACGGTCGGCGACGAACGGCGCGTGCTGGGGCCAGGCGACGCTTACTATTTCGACAGCCGGCGCCCGCACCGGTTTCGCTGCGTGGGGCCGGTGCCCTGCGAGGTCATCAGCGCCTGCACGCCGCCTACTTTTTAGAGCAATTTCGGCAAAGTGCTTGCTGGTTTGGAAAGTTCGGGGCGGATCGACGAACGGCCCGCCTCCCGCAGTGGCGATTTGAAACGAATCCTGGGCTTAATCGTTCGCCGATACCTTGACGCCGAGACCAAAGGAATGGTGTTCGGCGCGCCCATGGCGGCGCCCACAATCATCGGAACGGGAACCGGTTTTTCCGGGGCGGCGCTGATCGTCAGGCTCTTCGGTCCGTCAAGCAGGTGCTGACGGCGGCCGATACCTGATTCTGCAGCTCCGGCATGTTGAGCTGCGCCATCAAGATCTGCACGAGCGCCTTCAGCGGTTGCGCCAGCTCGCTGCCCGTGACGCCCTGCCTCGAGCCGGCATAGTCGAGCGCCTTCTGGGTGATCGAGGCGTCATCGAAGCGGATTGAGGCGCTGTTGAACATCAACTGCGGCCGAAATGTTACGGTTGCACCGATAGCTAATTGGGGGTGATGAGATGGGGATAAGCCGGCACAAGCAGGCCGGAGGAAGATTGTCATTCTTCCGACCAATGGGCCGCAAGTTTTTCTCTATCAAGAGTAGTTTTCGACTATCGTCAGACCTGAATTGTGTTCCTTCGATTCTTGCAACCCGAGTCTGGAATGGGCAGAGCTAATCGCCCTTGCCGACAGCCCCGACGCATTCGAGAGTTGTCGTGCGCACACCCCCGCCTCCTTCTGCGGATGAGGTCGTGTGCGCCAGTTTTGGTAAGCGATGCGGAGTTCAATATTTTTGTAAAACTAGGTTGTGGCCTTACGGTTCTGGCGGCTCAGTTCCAAGGCATCCAGGCACGCGTTGAAAGCACGGCGCCGAAGATGATCATGGATGCGAGAAGCATGTTGCAGGACCTGTTTGCATCTATGAGCGCAATCTTAGGCATTTTCGCTGCGGATCGACGTTATTCAGCTGCTGCGGCCCTCGATGCGGGCGAGCACGCCATCAAGGGCGGCGGTCAGCGCGGCGATGCCGCCCTTCCTGCCGAAGTCGGAGAGAACTTGCTCGTTCAGGCCGCCCCTGGTCGCGAATTCGCGGCTCAGCGTGCTGAAGGGTTCGGCGCTAGGGCCGCTCGCCTTCTGCGCCAGGCTTGCAAAAAGCGGGGCAATGTAGGCGTGGCCCTTTGCTCTTTCGAGGCCGTTCCCTTCAAGCCAGCCGGCCACCGTCTCCATGATCCCGAAATAGGTCGACATCATCGAACTCGCGGCCGCGAGAAGATCGTATTCCTTTCTCGACTGGCATTGCACGGCCGTTCCAAGTGTGTCGAACAGCGCTGCGACTGAGTCATCAGGCGGATAGATTGCAGTCACGCCCTGGCGAGCTGCCACGAAGGGCAGGGGGATCGCCTGCACGAGGCGCACGTTCGCGCCGACCCAATCGATGAGGGCCTGGCGCTCCGTCGCCGCGACGACGCTGACGACCATCTGTCCGTCCGTGAACGAAAGCGCGCGCACGACCTCCTCGGCGATCTGTGGCCGTATTGCCAGGAACACCATGTCGCTGCGATCGACGACGTCCTGATTGTCCTTGGCAATCTTCACGGCGGCGAATTCCCCTGCCAGCGTTTCCGCGATGTGGGCGCTTCGTGGAGAGACGTGAATCTCCAAAGCATAGGTCGGTTCAGCGAGAAGCCCGCGAACCATCGCCTCGGTGATGACGCCGGTTCCGACAAATCCGATGCTTTTGATGTTCACCTGATCACTCCGTAGCTCTAAGCGGTCCTAGCGCGACATCCATTATGGTCGCGACAGGCAAGGAGCGGAAGCCCTGCTCCGCAAGATCGACGGAAACGGACTGATCGCTCAGGCCGATCTCTCCGGTTCGACGGCGCCTTGCGTTGTGGCGTGATGCGCTCGCAGCGGCGGGGCGCATCCACGCCGCGTCAACAATGCCGACATCCGCACCTCGGTCGATGCCGATCCCTCCGACTGTCTGGCCGCCTGCCGGGAGGAGCTCCAGGTAAATTTCATCGCGGCGGCTGACCTCTGGTATGAAGCGCTCATGCAGTTCCGGGAGAATGGCGGCGGGCGGATCGTCAATATGGCAAGCCGCGCCGGCCAACGCGGTTATGCCCTATAGCGCGACCAGGGCCGCCCTGATCTATGTTGCCAACTCGAGCTTTGGGCGCGACGGCGTCGTCGTCTCCATTGCGCCGGGATAAGAGTGCGGACCGACATGGCCGAGGACTTGGTTGCGAAGATCGGCGCATCCCCGATTGACGAGTCTGCCGGCGCAAAGCCGTTCTGCATGCGAAAGGCGAATTGCCGCTCAACCAGGACTTCCGGCATCAGGGAATCCAAGACCTGTGGCGGCGAGATCCCGCTTTCGTTCCGGGCGCCATATGTTTACAAGCGGAAGCTGTAAACAAAAACATCCGACCGAACGGAGGCATCGATCTTGCATATCCTGCGTCGCGCGCTTTTGGGGTCCCTATGGACCATGATCGGCTGGAAACCGTCTTTCGCCGGGCAAGCCAGTCCGGAAACGGTGACCCAGGAGGAGGCGTCGTCGGTGACGCCCCGGCATGTCCTGTGTTTTCTCGGGCGGGATCGCGACCTCAGCCGCTTGTCCGAAGCGGCAGGGCAAGCGATTCGTGACTTTGCCACCGGATTCAGCGTCGACGAGGATTATTCGCAAGGCGAGCCGGACGAGCGTATGGGAAGGTCATTCGACGTCTGCTGGGATCGGGTCGAACCCGATGCATGGAGCGAGACGGACGAGCATTCCGTCGCCGATCATCAGTCCGTCCTCTATGTCCTCGGGCCGAGCATGGCGAAGGCAGAAACTGTGAAGGTGTCGATGACGGCGCTGCGTCTCGTCGAGCGGCTGATCGAGGCGGGAGCGGTTGCCGTCAAGGGAGAAAGTGCGGGCATCGCGCATGGGCTGGATCGATGGAGAGAGCTGATCCGGCAGGGAGCCGAAGCGCACGGTGCCGGCGATCTGCTCGCCCAGCGGCGCATCGGCCGCCTGGCCTTTGCGAAGCGGCCGCTCTCGGC
This sequence comes from Rhizobium bangladeshense, assembly GCF_017357245.1. NCBI lineage: Bacteria > Pseudomonadati > Pseudomonadota > Alphaproteobacteria > Hyphomicrobiales > Rhizobiaceae > Rhizobium > Rhizobium bangladeshense. The sequence continues at coordinate 415,133 of NZ_CP071613.1, forward strand.
GCGCGGATATCTGGAGAGCGTCGGCTTCCACCTGGTGGGGCTGCCGGAGGTCTATGTCCCGGTGACGGCCGGCAGCGAAAGGCAGGTCGTTGCCATCATGGATGCAGTTGCCGACGAAATCGGCAAGAAAGGTCTCGATCCGACGCTCACGGCGCGCGGCGCAAGCCTCTCCTTCGATTCCGTCTATGAAGTAGACGAGTTCAAATTCAATCCCTACGGCATCGTCAAGCTCGCTGGGTGAACCGGTTCGTTCTCGGCGGGCAGCTCAATAGAGGCCGTGGTGATAGTCGTAGCTGCGCAGCCGGAGCTGGGGCTTTTTCGGTCCGGCGAAATTGAGCTGCAGCAGTTTCCGCGGGTGAGCGGTATCGATGATCAGCTCGTCCCCGGTCTCGAGGCTGCCGGCCTGCGAGAGGGCGAAGCGCTGGAACGCGAGGCGCGCCCACTTCCACCAGTCCGGATTGTTCGGCAAAAGCGCGCACCCATTATATCAGCGGTCGCGACCGGTCATCGAGCGGAGCGGAAATCGGGCCCATGTCGCGCACGGTCCATCTTTTCGAAAACGATCCGAGGATTCGAGCTAAGCCAACTGATCGTTGAGGGTAGATAACCGACAATATTGCCGGCCAGATCTTATCGGTTCCGCCGCTTGCCTCATCCAGGCGAATTCCCGGCAAGGCGAAGCGGAATGCAAAGCGGTCTGCCATGGACGGGATCGGTGATGATCCTCGCCTGTACGCTGAAAACCTCGGCGACCCTCTCTTCGGTAACGAGATCGGCCGGCGCGCCGGCGGCGACGATCTCCCCGCCTTTGAGAAAGACCAGCCTATCGCCGTAGCGTGCCGCGAGATTGAGATCGTGCAGGACGAGCACGACGGTTCTGCCGAATTGTTCCTTGAGACGATGAACCAGTTCCAGGCATTCGAGCTGGTGGGCGAGGTCGAGATGGTTGACCGGCTCATCCAGGCAGATGATGTCGGTCTCCTGCGCCAGCACCATCGCAATCCATGCTCGCTGCAGCTGTCCTCCCGAGAGCGAGCCTAGCCTGCGATCGCTGAGATGCCCGACGCCAGTGCCGGCCATCGCCCGCTCGATCGCCTCTCCATCGCCGGCACTCCAGGGCTGCAGCAGCGTCTGGTGCGGATAGCGGCCGAGGCGGACGAGCTCCTGCACCGTCATGTCTTCGGGTGCCGAAGGGCTCTGGGTCAGCAGCCCGATTTTCCTGGCGAGCGCCTTTTCGCCGAGGCTGTGAAGGTTCAACTCCTCGAGGAGGATATGGCCCTTGCTCGGTTTGTGAAGTCTGCGGATTGCTCGGAGCAAAGTGGATTTGCCGCAGCCGTTTGCGCCCGCAAGCACCGTGATCTTGCCCCTGGGGATGGCAAGAGATAGGGAGTGGAGGACGTTGAGCTTGCCGTAGTCGAGGCTGAGCTCCTCGATTGAGATCACGTTGTCGATGGCGGCGGCGTCAGTCATGGCGCTGGTTTCTCATCAGGAGATAAAGGAAGTAGGGGGCGCCGATAACGGCCGGAACCGTTCCGGCGGGTACTTCGGTCGGCGAAAAGAGCACTCGCACGAGGAGATCCGCGCCGACCAGCATCGAGGCCCCGATGAAGAAGCTGCCGATAAGACCGAAATGGACGGTTCGCCCGATCAGCCGGCGCGCGAGATGCGGCGCTATCAGGCCGATGAAGCCGACACCGCCGACGAAGGCAGCGGAAAGCGCGGTCATGGCCGCCGCAAGGACGAAGATCTGGATGCGGAAGCTCGGCAGGTCGAGACCGACGCTTCTCGCTGATGTCTCGTCGAGATCGGCCGGCGGCAGCCTGCGGGCCACGATCAGCACGATCAGCACGAGCGGAAGCATACCGACCGCGGTGATGCGGATTTCATTCCAGTTGATCTCGTTGACGGCGCCGGCAATCCAGCGGGCCGCCTGTCCTGCCTGGTAGACAGGACCGACGAGCATGGCGATCACGGTCAGCGATTTCAAAACCGCGGCGACGGCGGTGCCGAAGAGAAGCAGACGGATCGCCGACGCCGCCTGCCGGCCTGCAAATGCGAAGACGGTGAAGATTGCAAGCACCGATCCGACGACGGCGGCGACCGGCTGATAGGCGACCGATGTGACGAGGGCGTTGGATTCGTTGGAGAGTGCGGCGAGGAAGCAGACGACCGCCAGCGCCGCGCCGTCGACGACGCCGAGTATGCCGGGCGACGCAAGTTCATTGCGGGTGACGCGCTGGAGAAGATAGCCTGCGACCGCAAAGCCGCCGCCTGCCAGGGCGGCGATCACCACGCGTGGCAGGCGGAACTGCAGGATGATGACCGTCTTGCCGCGGATGTCTGCGCCGAAAAGCACGTCCCATACTTGAGCGAGCGGGATCCAGGTGGATCCGAAAGCGATCCCCGTCAGCGCGAGAGCCACGAAGAGGAGGATGATTGCCGCGAGCGTCAGCGGCGCTCTGGAGGCGGCGAGCGAGCCGGCCCGGGCCATCATGCCGCTCTCCGCTTAAGCAGGACGAGCAGAACCACCCCGCCAACGGTCGAGGTGATCGCGCCGACAGGCGCCTCGGCCGGGTAGATGATGAACCGCGCGAGAATATCGGCCGCCGTGGCGTAGATGGCGCCGATCAACGCCGAGGTCACGATGAGGCGGCGATGGTTGAGGCCGACGAAGCGTCTGGCCACATGCGGCACGACGAAACCGACGAAGCCGACCGGGCCTGCCATGCAGACGCTGGCGCCGGTCAGCAGCGAGATGGTGAGGAAGCCGGCCCAGCGCACCACGGCGAGCGGCACGCCGAGATTTGCCGCCGTCGTGTCGTCAGCCTGCAGCGCATCGAGCGGCTGCGCTAGCATCCATGCGACCGAAAGACCCGCCAGAACCACGGGCGCGCCCCCGAGGGCAAAGGCGATCGGTCGGTCGGCGAACGAGCCAGTGAGCCAGAAGAGCAGCTCTTTGAGCTGGGCTTCGTTGGTGGTCAGGATGATCTGGACGATCGAATAGCCGAGGCCTCCGACGGTGACGCCCACCAGCACGATGCGGATCGGCGAGAAGCCTCCGGAGCTGGCGGCGACGCCAAAGACGAGCAGGCTGGTGGCGAGTGCACCGGAGATGGCAGCCATCGACATCCCGGCGACCGAACCGACACCGAACCAGACGCTCGACGCGACCACCGCGAGCGCGGCGCCGCCATTGATGCCGAGCGTATCGGGAGAAGCGATGCGGTTGCGTGCCAGTGTCTGGGTCAGGACGCCGGCGACCCCGAGAGCAGCGCCGACGAGCGGTGCGAGAAGGGCGCGGGGAAGGCGCAGCGTGGTGATGACAACAGAGCTTTCCGAGCCGTCGAAGGAAAAGATCGCGTTCCAGATCGCCGCCGGCGAATATTGCCGGTAGCCCAGCGCCACGCTCGCAACGATGGTAACCGTCAGCGCCGCCCATAGTGCGATCGTCAGCGATATCACGGGACGGGAAGAAGTGGAGAGGGCAATCGGGCGCACGGTTTCAGCTTGACTTTAAGTGGATAATACATCTCATCTTATGGCCCGATCGATTGGTCGGAAAATCATCCGATTGTCAAGTTCGAGGCGTTTGTGCGTACGAGATCCATCCTGTTCGCGGCCATCGCGGCTTTCCTGTCCCTCATCACCGCCGCCGCGGCGAGTGCACGCGAAGTCACCCATGCCATGGGTGTAACCGAAGTGCCGGACGCGCCGAAGAGGATCGTCGTCCTGACCAACGAGGGAACGGAAGCGCTGCTTGCGACCGGTATTACGCCGGTTGGCGCCGTGCGCTCGTGGCTGGGCAAGCCCTGGTACGAGCACATCGCAAAGCAGATGGACGGCGTCACCGTCGTCGGCGACGAGTCGGCCGTTAACCTCGAACTGATCGCCTCGCTGGAGCCCGATCTCATCCTCGGCACCAAGTTCCGGCAGGAAAAGATCTATTCCCAGCTGTCGGCCATCGCGCCGACGGTTCTTTCCGAGCGGATCAGGAGCGATTGGAAGGGCAATATGAAGCTCTACGCCACGGCCGTCGGCAAGCTGCCGGAGGCCGATGCGGCCTTCAAGGCCTATGACGATCGCGTCGCGGCGATCAGCAAGGCGCTGGGAAATAAGAAGGCCGAGAAGATTTCGCTGGTGCGCTTCATGCCCGGCCGCACCCGGATCCTGCTGAAGGATACTTTTGCCGGTAATATATTGAGCCAGGTCGGTTTTAACAGGCCGGCAAACCAGGACCGGATGGAATTCGCCGACGAGGTGACTAAGGAGCGCACGCCGGAATTCGAGGGCGATCGGCTGTTCTACCTCGTCTATGATACCGGGGACGGCAAGACCGCCGCTGCCGCGGCCGACTGGACCTCCGATCCGCTGTGGAAGAACCTTGCCGTCGTCAAGGCAGGCAAGGTCGAGGCCGTCAGCGACGCCGTCTGGAATACGGCCGGCGGCATTATCGCGGCAAACCTGATGCTCGACGATATCGAGAAGATATACGGCCTGCCCGCCTCGCGTTGAGGTGTCGAAGCAGGCGCGTGCTGTTGCTGGACTTCACGATGTCTGGCGAAGAGCTGTGATGACGCGGTCTCCCATGGAGGCGCAGCGGGCGCCGTCGAAGGGGAACAGGGCCGAGAATGCGCCGGAGAGCTTTTGTTCGATTGACTGGCGCATCATCTTCCGCGCCCGGTGCAGCCGTGTCTTCACGGTTTCGGGTTTGATGCAGAGGTAAGATGCGGCCTCCTCCGTGCTCATGCCCTCGACGTCCCGCAGCACGAAGACGGCGCGAAACTGGTCCGGGAGTTCGTCGACAGCCTGTTCGAGGAGATGCCGCGCCTGGCTTCGCGAAAGCTCGCTTTCCGGATCTGTCGCGGAGAGCGACGAGGGGAATTGGAGGACTTCGCCCCCTCGCGATGTCGTCTGCAAGTTGATTTCCTCGAGCCCGGAGGTGTTCTTTCGGCTGCGCACCCGGCCCAGCGCCTCGTTGAGCGTAATCCGCGTCAGCCATGTCGAAAGCTCGGCGTCGCCGCGGAATGTCGCGAGATTGGTGAAGGCCTTGACATAGGCGGCCTGCACGACGTCTTCCGCTTCCCAATCGCTGCGGATGACGGCGCGCGCGGTGCGGAACAGGCGCTGATTGTGGCGCTGGACGATGGCGCGGATGGCAGGTTCATCGCCCTGCTTTGCAAGAGGCACGAGCTCGGCGTCGGGGAGCGTCGATATGAGCTGCCGGCGTCGCTCAATCGGAACCGCTATGGCTGTCATGGCAATCTCCGCTTGCATGAGTCGGAGCCCGGTCCTACGGCCGGACCTCCAGTTTTCCCGTCATGGCAGGATGAAAGCGGCAATAGAAATCGACCGCTCCCGCCCGGCTGACCGTCGTCCGCGCCTGCGATTTCGGCGGCAGATCAATGTCGAAGCTCTTGTCGCGAGCCGTCGCCGTGTGCCGGAATATATCACCGTTTCGCCAGACGATCACATCGCCGACATGTAGATCTGCTGGCGCTTGGCCAAACCTCATTCCGGAGATGGTGACCTGATATTCCGCCGCAGAGGTGACCCCGCTGCCTCCCCAGAGCAGCGCCAACATCAGCGGCGGCAATTTCATCAGCGATCCCATCGCAAGCCTACTTGATCATCGAAGCGAGATGCTCGGCATGCGCCTGGTGTTGCTTGAACAGAGTCAGGCCCGTTTCCAGGAGCGATTTCAGCTCCTTGTTCTGAGCCGAAGGGATCAGCACCTTGGCAAGGGCATCGTTGACCGACTTATGGTAGGCAACTTCGTTTTCGACATAAGCCTTGTCGAAGGCAGCGCCGTCCAGGGCGTCAAGCGTCTTCAGTTCCTTGCTCGCCTGGGTCGAGAGCGACCGGCTGATCTCGTTGTCCTCAGGCTTCACTTTCAGCTTCTTGACGAGGGCGAGCGCCTGATCGTTGACGGCCTTGTGGTCGCGCTCCATGGTCTTGGCGAATTCGACGACTTCGGGATTTTTGCTCTTCTTCAACGCCTGCTCGGCGGCGGTGATATCGATCTGCCCCGCCGTATAGGCGATGTGGGCGATCTGAGGGTCGGTCGGTTTGGCATCGGCGGCGATGGAAGCCGTACCGAGCGACGCCGCGATGAAGGTTGCGCCGAGAATTCGTTTGAACATGATCTGTCTCCTTGTGTCCTCGCTTGACGCCCTGCCTGTCGGCGGCGGCGCGCCTTGGTAGCGAGCATTGGATGCAGATAGGTCGAAAAGGTTCCCGAAATTTGGCCGGAAGTGACTTCGCTCGACGGGGTCGGAGCCCATTGGCCTTGCGGCTGCGAACGCAGCGACAGCACCGCCTGCGTTCGGCAGCGGCGTGATCGGGCCGTTTCTAGACAGCTAAGTCAGCGCCCCCATAACCCTCTGTTTCAGAGACGGGCGCGTCATCTCGCATCAGGCAGAGAGATTTCAGGTCCTCCCACAGTTCGCGAGGGATATGTCGGTTACGTGCGCGGTCGTTAGACGCCACCTGATCGATTGACTGGCCACCCGGGATGACGGAAACGACAGCGGGATGAAAAAAGGGAAAGTTGAGAGCCGCGTCTGAGAGAGCGACATTGTATTTCAGGCAGACTTCCTCAATTCGCCGGACTTTGTCGAGGATGTGTGACGGGGCGTCAGAGTAATTATATTGCGCGCCGGCAACCGGGCCCGTCGCCAGTATGCCGGAATTATACGGTCCGCCGAGCACTATGCCGATGTTGCGGGCGGCGCACAGGGGAAGAAAGGATTTCAAGGCTTCCTGCTCAAGCAGAGTATAGCGTCCGGCAAGCAGAAACAGGTCGAAGTCACCACGCTCGGCAAGCGTCTGACACTTCTCCCACTCGTTTATTCCGCCACCGACCGCCTTCACGACTCCCTGGTCGCGTAGCGAGGTCATGGCCTGATACCCACCGTTCATGAATTGCTCGACATAGTGATCGCAGGCCGCCTGGGTGCCGTGATTGAAGACATCCAGATCGTGCACGAACAGAATATCGAAGCTGTCCAGCCCGGTCCGCTCGAACGAGGCTTCGAAAGATCGCATGACTCCATCGTAGCTGTAGTCGAAAACTTCTCGGCGATTTGGAGTACCGAAGAACTTGCCGATGCCGGTCCGCTGTTCGGGTCGGCAGACCTTGAGGAGCCGGCCAACTTTTGTCGAGATGACGAAGTCATTACGCTGCTTCGTTGCAAGGAAGCGGCCAACCCGCCTCTCGGCGAGGCCAAGCCCGTAGAGCGGCGCAGTGTCGAAGTAACGGATGCCGTGTTGCCAGGCCGCATCCAAGACTGCTGCCGCCTCCTCATCGGTTATCGCCCGATAAAGATTGCCGAGAGGCGCGGTGCCGAACCCGAGTTCGGTAAAGGTCAGCCCGCCGTCGCCCCTGCGATCCCAATGTCGCGTCTTCATGTCAAGGATACGCATTCCATATTCGTTTGCTGCTCGTGCTGGAACTGCATTCTAACCAATAACGCTCTTGGGTGGAATCGAGCCTGAAGTGAGAAACCTCGGTCTGCGATGGTCCCGGCCAGGGGCGCCCCATCCAGCCGAATCCCGCAGAAGAGCGGTATATCCGGTGCATTAACCGGGTGAGTTGCGTAACCAGTTGACCGACTTAACGAAGCCCAAACCAGTGTTGTCGTATGACATGTTTATTACATGGTTTGGAAGGTGGACCCAACGCGGTGAATGGCATCTGGACGCAATTTGGCGGCAACCTTTCCTTCGTGTCTCTGGCGATGTCGCTCTGGGCGCTCTTTTCGATCCAGTTTCAGCGCCGTTCCTTCCGGCAGGAGAAAATCGCTTTCGGAATCATAGCCGGCGGCGCCTCCATCGGATCCATATTGCTTTCGATCGAATTCCATCCCGGCATTTATATCGATCTGCGATTTTCACCGCTTGCATTGGCCGGCATGTTCGGGGGGCCGATTGCTGCGGCTATTGCAGCATCGCTGGCGATCGCCTTCCGCTTTGCGGTCGCCGGCACGGCGATGGTCGATGGCATCATCACCATGGCCTTCGCGACCGGCATCGGCGTGGCCGGCCATTTCTGGACCCGCAAGAGATCTCCCGGTTTCACCGACGTTATTCTGCTTGGCCTTGCCCTTGGTGCTACACTGATTGCAGCCATGGCCTTGCTTCCCACACTCGTGACTGCCCATCTATTGGCGGGAGCGGGATTTCCCTTGACGGCCTTGAATTGTCTGGCGACCGTGCTGGGTGGCATCGTCCTCCTCAAGACGCAGCAATGGGAGCTCGAAAGAAGCATTCTGGTGACGGCATTTTCGCAATCGCCGGACTATCTCTATGTGAAGGACCGGAACAGCCGCTTCATCACCGTCAATGAAAACATGACGCGCCTCTTCCGTTTCAGGACGATCGCGGAGATGACCGGATTGTCGGATTTCAATCTGATGTCGCAGCCGGTCGCTGAAGAATTATATCATCTCGAGCAGCAGGTGATGGAGACAGGGACGCCGCTGATCGACTCCAATGAGCGGATCGGAGGCCGTTTCCTGCTCGCTTCCAAGGTGCCGCTCAGGGACAAGCAGGGAAGGATCATTGGTCTTGCAGGCGTAACTCGTGATGTGACCGAGCGCACAGCGCTGGAGCGGGAGTTGCGCGAAAGCAAGAATCTGCTGTCGCATGCAATGGCGAACATGTCCGACGGCATCGCCATGTACGACAGCAAAGGCTTTCTTCTCTTTTGCAATGATCAGTACCGTGACGCTTTTCCGCTCTCCGGAGACGCCCGCGTGGTCGGCGCGCACATCAGTGATATCTTGCGCCGCGTCGTCGAAACCGGCGAGCGGCCGGCCATCGCAGAGGGTGATCCGGAAGAGTGGATCAAGACCGCCAGCGCGACTCTGCACAGCAATAAGGATGAGGAGGTCCAGCTTCACAACGGCGATTGGCGCAGCATCCGCACAAGGATTGCAGGAGACGGCACGGCGATGGCCGTCGTCTCGGATATTACGGCGACGAAGCAGGCGGAAATCGCGCTCAGGCTGTCGGCGGAGCAGTTGAAGAATCTCGCCGAGACTGACGGGCTTACCGGGATCGTCAATCGCCGCGCTTTCGACGAAGCCTTCGCCCGTGAGACTGCGGGCAGCGCCAGGAAAAATACGCCTTTCAGCCTGTTGATGGTCGATATCGACCGCTTCAAAGCCTATAACGATACCTATGGCCATCCCGCCGGCGACCAGTGCCTGCGCGTCGTCAGCAAGTGTCTGCGCCAGTCTGTCAGCCGGCCGGCGGACATCGTCGCGCGTTACGGCGGGGAGGAATTCGCCGTGTTCCTTCCCGACACCAGCGCCAGGGGGGCGATGATCGTTGCCGAGCAATTCGCGCGTCGCCTGGCCCAGGAGAATATCATTCATTCCGGCAGCGAGTTTGGCCGGGTCACCGCCAGTATCGGCATATCCTGCGCGACAGGCGCGACCCTGCGGACCAGCCCGAGCCGTCTGCTGGCCGAGGCCGATGCCGCGCTCTACGAGGCCAAGACGCAAGGCCGCAACCGCATCCTGGCACACTCCCGCGAGAACGGGCATGCCATGAAGGAAACCGGTTAGACTCGAATCCCGACAGGGCCTCACTCTGTCGATAGGATTCTTCTATCGAGCCATGGAGCGCACGCCCTTGATGTTTATCGCAGTTCGACAATACAGGGCGCATGGACACAAAATTCATTGGGAAGAAATCGGCGGCAGCCGGCGGCTGGGGCGCTCTGAAAAGCTGCGGCAAGCAATTGCTGCAAAGCGGCATGCCCATCTCCGGGGCGCGGGCGATGCTGAAGGCGAACCAGCCGGACGGCTTCGATTGCCCGGGCTGCGCCTGGGGCGATCCGGAACACGGATCTTCGTTCGAATTTTGTGAAAACGGCGTGAAGGCCGTCGCCTGGGAGGCCACGGAAAAGCGGGCGACCCCTGCCTTCTTCGCGGCGAGGACGGTCTCCGAGCTTCGCAAGTTGTCGGATTACGAACTGGAACTCAATGGCCGCCTCACCCATCCGATGCGTTACGATGCTGCGAGCGACCGTTACCTGCCGGTGGCGTGGGAGGATGCTTTTGCCGAGATCGGCAGCATTTTGAAGGGCCTCGATAATCCCAATCGGGCGGAGTTCTACACGTCCGGCCGCGCCAGCAACGAGGCTGCCTTCCTCTATCAGTTGTTCGTGCGGATCTACGGCACCAATAATTTTCCCGATTGCTCCAACATGTGCCACGAGGCGAGCGGCATCGGCATGCGTCAGGCGATCGGTGTCGGCAAGGGCACTGTGCTGCTGGAGGATTTCGAAGAGGCCGACGCGATCTTCGTGATCGGGCAGAACCCCGGTACCAACCATCCGCGAATGCTTGGCGACCTGCGCCGGGCGGCAATGCGCGGGGCGCGAATCGTCGTCCTCAATCCCTTCCGCGAGCGCGGACTGGAGCGCTTCTCCGATCCGCAGGACAAGATCGAGATGCTGCGTGGCGGCTCGACCGACATTGCCAGTCTTTATCTGCAACCGCAGCTCGGCGGCGACATGGCTGCTGTGCGTGGAATGGCAAAGGCGGTGCTGGCCGCGGAAGACGCTGCGGTTGCGGCCGGTCTGCAGCCGGTTCTCGACCATGCGTTCCTGGCCGAACATTGCACGGGTTTTGCAGAATACCGGGCAGCGGTCGAGGCGACGGCCTGGGCTGACATCGAAGACCAATCGGGACTGAGCCGACGGGACATCGAACAGGCGGCCGATGTCTATATCAGGGCCGAACGGGTCATCTGCACCTGGGCGATGGGTGTGACCCAGCACCTGCATTCGGTGGCGACGATCCGGGAGATCGCCAACTTCATGTTCCTGCGCGGCAATATTGGCAAGCCTGGCGCCGGCCTTTGCCCGGTTCGCGGTCATTCCAACGTGCAAGGCGACCGAACCGTCGGCATCAACGAAAAACCGTCCGAGAATTTCCTCTATGCGCTGGAGAAGCATTTCCGCTTCTCCGTGCCTCGTGACCATGGCCACAATGTCCTCGCGGCGATCGGGGCGATGCTCGACGGCTCGGCCGAGGCCTTCATCGGGCTTGGCGGCAATTTTGCCCGCGCCACGCCTGACAGCGCGCTGGTCGAGAAAGCGCTTCGGCGGTTGAAGCTGACGGTGCATATCGCCACCAAACCCAATCATTCGCATCTGATGCCCGGCGAGGCGTCCTTCATTCTGCCTTGCCTCGGCCGCACCGAGATGGATCTGAATTCTGCCGGCAATTCCCAACTCGTCAGCGTCGAAGATTCGATGAGCATGGTGCATGGTTCCGCCGGCATCAACCGCCCGGCCTCGCCGCATCTCCTCTCTGAGGTCGCCATCATTGCCGGCCTTGCGCAGGCGACGGTTGGCTCCTCCGTGGTCGACTGGGCAGAGCTTGCCGACGATTACGACCGTATCCGCGATCATATCGAGGCGACCATTCCAGGCTTTGAAAATTACAATGCGCGTCTGCGCAAGCCGCGCGGATTCCATCTGCGCAACGCGGCTGCCCATCGGGAGTGGGAGACGCCGGCGGGCAGGGCGTCATTCTCCTTCCAGCCGCTTCCAGAGGAGACGGTGCACCAGCGTGCCCGAAGGGGCGAGGGGCGTTTCGCCCTGCAGACGTTCCGGTCGCACGATCAATACAATACGACGGTCTATGGTCTGGATGACCGATATCGCGGTGTCTACGGAGAGCGGCAGGTCATCTTCATTCATCCGGCGGATCTGAAGGCGATGAATGCCGAAGCCGGTGACTGCGTCGACGTGATCGGCGAGCACGACGACGGCATCGAGCGCGTCGCGCGGGATTTCCGCTTCGTGCCCTATGACATTCCGCGGGGCAGCATTGCCGGTTATTACCCGGAATTGAACGTGCTCGTGCCGCTCGGCAGCGCCGGCGAGGAAAGCGATACGCCGACCTCGAAATCGATCATGGTTTCCTTACGCAGACGAGACGCCGCGTGAGGAAAGAGCCTTCCGGCGCCGACAGGTTTCTTGGCCTTGTCGCTTCGGCGCAAGACAGGGACAGCGAACTGACCTCCATACAGGCCGGTCTGCTCGTTGCTGCCGAGCTCGGGATCGCATTCGACAGCCGCACCTTTGCGCGCATGCTGGGGATCGCGCATGCCCTTGTGTTGCGGGAACTCAGCGCCCTGACAGTTCGGGATGATAAGCTTGAAATCGTCAGACGGGATCCGCGGACCATGCGCGTGCACTACAGGCTGGCCGCGCTCTAAAACACAGAGGGCGCAAAGAGCGAAAGGGGAAGATCGCGAGGCGCGTCAGATGCTGGTTACCCGCGGCTCGCGCGCTTTCTCGTCTCGGACGGGTATTCGCCATATGTTGTCTTGTAGACCGCTGAAAAGCGGCCGAAATGAAAGAAACCCCATTTCAGACAGATGGCCTTCATCGTCTTCGTGCACTCGGGATCGAGCAGATCGCGGCGCGCCGCACGCAGACGAAGCGTCAGCAGGTAGGCGGCGGGGGATGTCCCCTTGAACGCTCGGAAACCGGTTTCGAGTGCTCTGCTGGAGACGCCGGCCGCTTCGGCCACCTTTGGCATGGTGATCGGCTTATCGATATTGGCCTGCATGAATTCGATCGCCCTGCGCACATGTCTCGGCGCAATCAGGGCCGGCCCCTTTTCCAGGAAATGCGACAGCCGGTGCGGCACCATACGCACGACAAGTTCGGCCAGCGCCTGCGTCATATGCGCCATGGCGATCGGGGACTGCAGCAAAGGGCCGTCGTCGCGCATCCCTGATATGATCGTTTCCGTGAGGTTGCCTATCGTACGGCCCGCCGGCGACGACAGATCCAGTTCCGGCAAAAGGTCGAGCGAGCCGCTGAACGGCATTTCGAAAGTCTGACCGATGGTCTGGAGGATAACGGGCCAGTTGATCAGCAGTTCGTCGATGACGTTGCCTTCCCCATGCATGAGAACGCTGTCGGGTTCGAAATTGTTGTAGAGAAGCAGTTTGCCTTGGCCGGCCTCGGCCTTGCGCGCGCCATAAGTGACTCCCATGCCGCCGCGACGCGGCACGACGAGCGACAGATACTCCGCCGTGCTGACAGTCGGCTCGATGTTGAATTGGAACTCCGCCTCGTGATAGCCCGTCAGCAGGACGGCACTCTCCGCCACTGAAAAATTCAATCCCCAATGGAAGTCCTTCGCGCGGCCGACCGGCTCGGCATCAAACGCCCCGAAAGCGCCGCCGAGAGTTTCCACCATGTTGTCGAAGGACGAACCATGGAATCGGAAGGAGAATGGCTGGGCGCTGTTTTCCGTCATGCTGTCCCTCGCTATTTCCGCTGGCGGCGGATAAGGCATGACGCCCCGCCGGCATCGCCATCAGATGAGTGCGTCCTTCTTTTTGGGTTGGGCGTCGGCGATTCATCTTTCTTCTCGCGCCTTTCAGGACCCGATGAAGGGCAGGATGAACGAGGCTTGGCTGTATATTAGCGAATAAGAGGCCAAGGCGCATTAAGCGTCAGCGAAACGGGCAGGTTTCAGGTGATGCGGGTGTCGGCATCGCTGGTTGGAGCAAGCAGGTTCAGGCCGAGCCACAGTGTGGCCTATGAACTGGCGGATCTTGGCCGGCAGGAACTGACAGAAGCGGCAGCACTCGGCAAGGTCGCGGAGCCGCCGCTTTGATGGTAGTCCGGTGATGAAACGTTGAGCCAGCGTGGGCAAATGGCGCGTTCGGGTGCGCTAGCCAAAAGTCGCCTGCCGAAGGTTCTAAAGTGGACCGCTCGAGATAGCCTTCGGCAGGCTGACAGGCAGTTGGCATACGCACGGGATGGGGTGCGTATGGATGTAATCCCCTTCCACCATTTTGGGGTGAGTGATGGAGGGGGCTTCCGGACCGTAGCCATCATGGCTCCGATCGGGTCTACTTTAGTATTCCGTAGCGATGGAGCAATTGTCGGGCGCCGATATTGTCGGCCAATCGGCTTTTCGTGACGCAGTCTGGACTAGTCCTGCGCAAAACGTATAGGCTTGGCGCTATCTGCCCTTCTTTTTAAGGCACGGGATCAAAGCTCCAATCCGAGTCGCCGGCCGGAAATGAGGGACCACGCTGTCGTCACCGGGACGAAAAATTCGGTGGGTCAGTATGGCGGCGAAATGGGCCGGCATCGACTCAGACCACGATCATCCCGGCGCCGCCGATGGCGCGTCGGCGTGACGTGTTCGTCACCCGGCACGCCGTTCTTGGCCAAGTTTGTGCTATGCGCTCCGAAGACGATCCTGTTGCCCAAGCTGCGCCCGCGCACACTGACGAGCGAAATCAGACGCGGAAAAAGCTTCGACATGGTGGTCCCTCAGGCAGTCGGCTTGCCCGTTGCAGTGCGTGGTGACGTGCCGACCGTCATTGTCGCCGGGCAACCGAGAGGCGTACGTGGACCTTCAGAGCGCGACCGAAAGGGCGCTGTCGCGCTGGGGAGCCACCTCCTGCGAGTTCACCATTGCGCCGGCGAGCTGGCGGAAGGTAACAAGCCCCAATGTTTCCCCCGACGGGGAAACCACCCTGGCATTATCGTCCGGCGTCGAAGCCAGCATCCGGACGGCCTCTTCGACCGTCGTGCCCGCTGCGATCGTCAACCCGCCCGCTGCCGCGGCGGAGTGCAGAGGTGTCATGATGGCTTCGACATGAACGACCCGGCCTCGGTTAACCTCCTTGACGAAGTTGGCGATGTAGTCGTCCGCAGGGCGCAGCACGATGTCCTGGCTGGTGCCCTGCTGGATGACTTCGCCGTCGCGCAGGATTGCAATCTGGTCGCCCAGGCGCAAAGCTTCGTCGAGATCGTGGGTTATGAAGACGATGGTCTTCTTGATCTCCTTCTGAATGTCGAGAAGGACCGTCTGCATGTCCGTGCGGATCAAGGGGTCCAGAGCCGAATAGGCTTCGTCCATCAATAGAACCGGGGCGTCGTTGGAGAGCGCCCGCGCCAGGCCGACGCGCTGCTGCATGCCGCCGGAAAGCTGGTTGGGATATCTCTGCTCGAACCCTTTCAGGCCAACCCGCTCCAGCCAGCGCATGGCGACGTCGACCGCTTTTGCCCGCTCCATGCCCTGCACTTCAAGGCCGAACATGGTGTTGTCGAGAACGTTGCGATGCGGCAGAAGCGCGAACTTCTGAAACACCATGGCGGTCTGCTGCCGGCGGAATGTCCGCAATTCGGTCTCGTTCATCTTGACGACATCGACGCCGTCGACCAGCACTTCGCCGGCGGTTGGATCGATCAGCCGGTTGATGTGCCTGATGAGGGTCGACTTGCCCGATCCGGAAAGGCCCATGATGACCTGGATGCGGCCGGAGGGGATCTCGATATTGATATCCCGCAAGCCCAGCACATGACCGTACTTTTCGTTGAGTTCGGCTTTCGTCAGGCCTTTCTGCACCGCTCCGACATGGGCGGCCGGGTTGGGGCCGAAGATCTTGTAGAGATTGCGGATCTTGATGCCGCCGAAACGATGCTCAGCCATGGACAGTCTCCCGATGCTTCTGGAGCCTCTTGCCATATGCCTGGCTGACCCGGTCGAAGATGATGGCGATGCCGACGATGGCAAGCCCGTTGAAAATGCCCAGCGTGAAGTACTGGTTGGCGATCGCTTTCAGCACCGGCTGGCCAAGACCCTGGACGCCGATCATCGAAGCGATGACCACCATGGCGAGCGCCATCATGATCGTCTGGTTGATGCCGGCCATGATGGTGGGAAGCGCCAGCGGCAGCTGGACCTTGAAGAGCTTCTGCGATCGCGACGTCCCAAAGGCATCGGCAGCTTCGAGCACATCCTTGTCGACCAGACGGATCCCGAGATCGGTGAGCCGGATCATCGGCGGAATGGCGTAGATGACGACGGCGATCAGGCCTGGCACCTTGCCGATACCCAAGAGCATGACGACAGGAATGAGATAGACGAAGCTTGGCATCGTCTGCATGACGTCGAGGATCGGGTTGACGACACGCTGCAGCCGGTCGGAGCGGGCCATCAGAATGCCGATGGGAATGCCGATGGCGATGGAGAGCACTGTGCAGACAAAGATCATCGAGACCGTCCGCATGGTATCGTCCCACATATCGAAATAGCCGATCAGCAGCAGAGTAACCAGACAGCCGAGAACGATCTTCAGGCTGCGGCTCGCAAACCAGGCAATGACGAGGATGATCAAGGTGATGATCGGCCACGGCGTCTGTGTCATGAAGCGCTCAGCGGCGATGAGGAAATGCTGAAGCGGAACGAAGAGGTTTTCGATGCTCTCGCCATAGCTGCGCGTGAAGGCACGAAAACCGTCGTCGATCGCTTTCTTCAGATTTCGAAGCGCGTCGTCGTTCATGTGCGGGAATTTATAAAACCATTCCATTCGGATCCCCTTTTTCTTCAAAGAGCCGTGGCAGTCTTTTTGATTTTATCGGCAGCGAGAGGCGGTGCGCTCTCGCGCACCGCGGTAGTCAATGTTAGAGCGCAGCTTCGATCTTCTTGGCCGCCTCGGGCGAGACCCACTTGGTCCAGATGTCCTTGTTTTCTTCAAGGAAGTGCTTGGCGCCGTCTTCGCCGGTCGCCTGATTGTCAGTCATCCATGCCATCAGCTTGTTGACCGTTTCGTTGGACCAGGAGCGTTTCGCCAGATAGTCCATGACTTCGGGGCCGGCCTTCTCCGAGAAGGGCTTGGCGACCAGGGTCACGATCTTG
The DNA here is from genome assembly GCF_017357245.1 of Rhizobium bangladeshense. NCBI lineage: Bacteria > Pseudomonadati > Pseudomonadota > Alphaproteobacteria > Hyphomicrobiales > Rhizobiaceae > Rhizobium > Rhizobium bangladeshense. The sequence continues at coordinate 431,830 of NZ_CP071613.1, forward strand.
TCGACCGGCCATGCATTCGGCTTCGGATCAGGGCAATCGGCGACGGTGTTGCAACGCTTCCATTCGGCAGCGTCGTTCGGCACGCCGGCTTCGAGCTTGACCATCTCATACTTGCCGAGTAGTGCCGTCGGAGCCCAGTAATAACCGACCCAGCCTTCCTTGCGTTCGTAGGCTTTGGAGATCGAACCATCGAGCCCAGCGGCCGAACCGGTATCGACGAGGGTAAAGCCCGCCTTCTCTGCCTCAAACGCCTTGAAGAGCTGCGTGGTCACCACGGTGCCGCCCCAGCCCTGTGGCCCGTTGAAGATGGCGCCCTTCTTCGGATCTTCGGGATCGGGGAAGAGTTCCGGATGCTTCAGCACGTCGCCAATGGTCTTGATGTCGGGATGGGCGTCGGCAAGATATTTGGGAATCCACCAGCCCTGCACGCCGCCGTCCGGCAGGGGCGAGCCGACCTGAACGATGCGGCCTTCATCCGTTCCCTTCTTGACCACGTCGGGCAGCAAGTCGATCCATGCTTCGGGCGCGATATCGGGCTGTCCCTTTTCGGCCATGGAGGTGATCGTCGGAACAGTGTCGCCAACGGTGATATCGGCGCTGCAACCGTAACCTTCGTTCAAGATGAATTTGTCCAGGTTCGAGAGAACTTCGGCGCTCTGCCAGTTCATGCTGGCGATGGTGACGCTGCCGCATTCGGCGGCGCCGGCGAAGGACGCGCCGCCGATCAGGCCGAACGTCAAACATGTCGATGCAAGTAGTTTCTTCATTCTCGTTCCCTCTATTTAGCGGCTGATCTGGCTAGGCGGGGTGCCGCAGTACCCGCCCTCGACGGTCGTCAGGAAGCAGCTCCCATACTCACCGATTTCTTGAATGCTGATGATAATCCTTCTGCCACCGCCGCGTCGAACCCGGCGGTGCGCATGCCTTCGATGGCTGCCGCGGTGGTGCCGCGATAGTCGAGAAAGGTTTGAACGACGTCGTCGGGACATTCGTTGCCGCGCTCTAGCAGCCGGCCGGCGCCTGATATCACCGTGTTGACGGCGCGGCGCGCAACCTCGGCCGGCAGGCCCCGGGCGACAGCGTCGCGCATCATGGCCGCGGCAAGCATTGCCGGGAATGCCGGCCCGGAGCCGGAAAGGCCCGTGAGATAATCGATGTCGCTTTCGCTTGCGACCTCGTCCTCAATTCCGCAGGTCTCGAAGATCGCCCGGACGACGGACCGGTCATCTCTCGTGACATCGTTCGCGCCGATCCAGGGTGTGTAGGATTTCCCCACTTCGGCAGCGGCATTCGGCAGCGCGCGGACAACGCGGCCGGTCTTGTGGCGCTCCGAAAGGGCTGCCAAGCGAATGCCGGCCATGACCGAAATCACGAGCCTGCCGGAAGCATCCACCTCGAGCGGACGCCAGTCATCGGGGCGGACGGAGAGAAGGATCACATCCGAGCGATCGGCAAGCGCCTGGTTGTCGGTGGTCCAGAAGGAGTTCGGGAAACGTCGCGGCTGTTCGTTTCGATAGGAGAGGCCGAGATTTTCAGGATTCACCAGGCCGGAATCGAGGATCGATCCGGCAATCGCCCCGCCGAGCCAGCCGCCGCCGCCTATAATACCAATCCTCAGGGAAACGCTCATCTGGGTTTCCTTCAACCGGGCCGATAGCCATGCCGGGCGAAGAAGCGATCAAGCTCCCTCTGCTGCGGCACTTCGCCCGTGTAGATCGCGATATATTCCGGAATCCGTTTCATGCGGACGGCGATATCCTCCTTCGACTGCATGGAAATATAGCCGATCTGAACGAGATAAGTTGTCCGCGCTCTGACATCCGATGTCGTTTCTGGTACCCCGAACCGCATAAACATGCGTTTGAGCGCCTCCAACCGGATCTGATCGGCCTGCTGGACCTCGGCCAGAAGTTCGTCCGACTGCAGCGCCCAGCTGCGAACGGCAAACTCGAACTTGGCGTCGAAGAGATCGGTGTTCAACCAGCAATCGAAGACGTTGAGCATCGCTTCGGCCAGCGACTCCGCATAGGCTTCGGCCTGCTTGACGATATTGCCGGTGTTTTTCTCGCGCCACCGCGCCACCAGTGCGCTCAACAGTTCCTCCCGGTCCTTGAAGAACCAGTAGAAGCTCGTTCGCGAGAGATTGAGCTTCTTTGCGAGCGGCAGAATTTTCACAGAATCTACGCCGGATTCCAGCAGCGATTGGTAGGCTGCTTCCAGCCAACCTTCCTGTGATCCGCGCCAACCGGTGTCGTTTAGAGCCTGGTCCATAGACTATCCCCTATCAAATTATGGAGCGGCGTACAAGAAAAATGTACATCGCTGTCGAAATATACGACTCCACTGTTTTCCGCGTTGACACATATGTACATTGAGCTTAGCGTCTGCTTCAACGTTTTTAATCCGGAACCGCGGCCCATGTCGAATGATCCCCTCCTTCAGCCTTACCAGCTCAAGCACCTCACGCTGCGCAACCGTATCATCGTGACCGCTCACGAGCCGGCCTATCCGGAAGACGGCATGCCGAAGGGGAAATATCGCTCCTATACGGTGGAGCGCGCAAAAGGCGGGGTTGCCTTGACGATGACGGCGGGCTCGGCCGCGGTTTCGCGGGACAGCCCGCCGGTCTTCAACAACCTGCTGGCCTATAAGGACGAGATCGTCCCCTGGATCAGGGAAATGACGGACGCTGTGCATGAGGAGGGTGCGGCGATCATGATCCAGCTTACCCATCTCGGTCGGCGTACGCGCTGGGACAAGGGCGACTGGCTGCCGGTCTTGGCCCCGTCGCATCACCGGGAAGCTTCCCACCGCGCCTTCCCGAAGAAGATTGAAGATTGGGACATCGAGCGCATCATCAAGGATTTCGCCGACGCGGCCGAGCGGATGAAAGCGGGCGGTATGGATGGGATCGAGCTGGAGGCCTATGGTCACCTGATCGACCAGTTCGCATCTCCGTTGACCAATGAGCTCGAAGGCCCCTACGGCGGGGCGCTCGAAAACCGCATGCGCTTCTGCCTCGATGTGTTTGGGGCAATACGCGAAAGGGTGGGGGAAGAGTTCATTCTCGGCGTGCGCTATACTGCGGACGAATGTCTGCCCGGCGGCAACGGGCGGGCCGAAGGCATGGAGATCTCCAAGCGGCTGCGCGATAGCGGTCTCATCGATTATCTGAACGTCATTCGCGGCCACATCGACACGGATCCTGGCCTGACCGACGTCATCCCCATACAAGGCATGGCCAACTCCCCGCACCTCGATTTTGCCGGTGAGATCCGTGCCGCGACCCAGTTTCCGACCTTCCATGCGGCGAAGATTCCCGACGTCGCCACCGCGCGCCACGCGATCGCTTCCGGCAAGGTCGATATGGTCGGCATGACCCGTGCCCACATGACCGACCCGCATATTGTTCGCAAGATCATTGAAAAGCGGGAGGAAGACATTCGTCCCTGCGTCGGCGCCAACTACTGTCTCGACCGCATCTATCAGGGCGGAGCCGCCTATTGCATCCATAACGCTGCCACCGGCCGCGAGCTGACAATGCCGCATATCGTGGCAAAGGCCGACGTAAGGAAGAAGGTCGTCATTGTTGGCGCCGGCCCTGCCGGGCTGGAGGCGGCGCGCGTTGCGGGAGAGCGCGGCCACGAGGTGGTCGTTTTCGAAGCGGCGAACAACCCGGGCGGTCAGATCCGCCTTACAGCTCAAAGCGAACGCCGCAGGGAAATGATCAGCATCATCGACTGGCGCATGAGTCAGTGCGAGAAATATGATGTCACCTTCCACTTCAACACCTGGGCGGAAGCGGACACGATCGAGGCGGAGAAGCCCGATGTCGTCATTATCGCGACGGGCGGCCTGCCGCATACCGAGGTTCTCTCGAGCGGCAACGAGTTGGTGGTTTCCTCCTGGGACATCATCTCTGGCGACGTGAAGCCCGGAACCAACGTCCTGATTTTCGACGACGCCGGCGACCATGCCGGCCTTCAGGCGGCGGAGTTCATCGCCAAGGCGGGCGCCAAGGTCGAGATTATGACGCCCGACCGTTCCTTCGCACCCGAAGTCATGGCAATGAACCTGGTGCCCTATATGCGCTCACTCCAGAAGCATGACGTGACCTTCACCGTCACCTACCGCCTGGAAGCCGCCGAAAAAAGCGGCAACCAGCTCGTCGCCCATGTCGGCAGCGATTACGGCGGGATTGCGCGGCAGCAAAACTACGATCAGATCGTCGTCAATCACGGGACCATCCCCCTCGACGAACTTTATTTCGAGCTGAAGCCCAGATCCAGCAATCTCGGCGAGATGTCGCACGATCAACTTCTCGCGGGGAAACCGCAATCCGTCATCCGCAATCCCGAGGGCAAGTTCCAGCTGTTCCGGATCGGCGACGCTGTCGCTGCCCGCAACACGCACGCCGCTGTCTATGACGGTCTGCGCATCGCGAAGGACATATGATTGCAAGAGAGGCCGCCGGTCGGCAGATCGGGAGGGAATAATATGAGTTTGCGTAACGAAAGCCTCCAGCATTTCCTGGAAGCTGCTTCGGTCGCTTTCGGCCAGTTCGCCAACGCTCCAGAAGCCCGCCGCTCGGTCGGGCAGTTTTTCGCGGCGCTGGAGCGTCCGGGGACTGCGCGCGTGGGAGACGGAAGCCGGTTGCCCGTCTGCGCTCATCTCGATATGGCGCTCGCGGTCGATACGTCCTATGCTTCGTTGGCGCAGATGATCGAGACGTTCAAAGGCATCGAGCCGATGCTTGAATGGCGTCGGCGCACCAAGTATGACCGCTCGGCCAGCGACAATTTCGTCGATGGGCATGCCAATGCGATGATCACCGGCCCCGGCGGATTGGAGGAGCGGAGTGACCTCTGGTTCGGCGTGACGTTGATGGCGCCGCATGTGCGCTATCCGGATCATGATCATGCGCCCGAGGAAGTCTATCTCGTACTGTCCGAGGGGGAGTTCAAGCAGGGGGAGGGGGACTGGTTTTCGCCGGGCATTGGCGGATCCTTCTATAATATCCCAGGGATCAAACATGCCATGAGGTCGGTCCATACGCCGCTCTTCGCCTTCTGGGCGTTGCTTGCCGAACGGCCGCACCAGTAGCGTGAGACGCGCAGAAAAACGTTCGGCGCGGTAAGGGCCAGCATTCGGAATAACAAAGGGGATTTGCAAATGAAGATTCTCGTGCCCGTCAAGCGGGTTGTCGACTACAACGTGAAGATCCGCGTGAAGCCGGACGGCACGGGTGTCGAGCTTGCCAATGTGAAGATGTCGATGAACCCGTTCGACGAGATCTCGGTGGAAGAGGCGCTGCGGCTGAAGGAGGCCGGCAAGGCGGAGGAAGTGGTGGTGGTGTCGATCGGCCCGGCCAAGGCCGAGGAGACGCTGCGGACGGCGCTCGCCATGGGCGCCGACCGGGCGATCCTCATCGAGACCGACGACGCCGTCGAGCCGCTCACTGTGGCCAAGATCCTCAAAGGGGTGGCCGAAGCCGAACAGCCGGGGCTTGTTATAACAGGCAAGCAGGCGATCGACGACGATTCGAACCAGACCGGCCAGATGCTGGCGGCATTGCTGGGCACCGCCCAGGCGACCTTCGCCTCGAAGATCGAGATCGGTGACGACAAAGCGACCGTGACCCGCGAGGTCGATGGCGGCCTGCAGACGATCGAGATCAAGCTGCCGGCGGTCGTCACCACCGACCTCAGACTGAACGAGCCGCGTTATGCCTCGCTGCCGAACATCATGAAGGCGAAGAAGAAGCCCCTGGAGAAGAAGGTTCCGGCCGATTTCGGCGTCGACACGACGCCGCGGCTGAAGGTGCTGAAGACCGAGGAGCCGTCTGGCCGCAAGGCCGGCGTCAAGGTCAAGTCGGTCGCCGAACTCGTCGACAAGCTGAAGAACGAAGCCGGCGTGCTGTAATCGGGCAGGAACAGGAGCAACTATCATGACCATTCTTCTTCTGGCCGACCATGACGGCAATCACCTCTCCGACCAGACCGCCAAGGCGCTGACGGCAGCCTCCCAGATCGGCTCGGATGTGCATGTTCTCGTTGCCGGCAAGGCTGCCGAGGCTGCCGCCGATGAGGCGGCAAAACTCTCCGGCGTCTCCAAGGTGCTGCTGGCCGAAAGCGATGCGCTCGCCAACAATCTCGCCGAACCGCTTGCCGACCTGATCGTCTCGCTCGCCGGTTCCTATGACACGATCGTCTCGGCCGCCACCTCGGTCGGCAAGACGGTGCTGCCGCGGGTGGCAGCCCTCCTCGATGTCGCCCAGATCTCGGAGATCGTCGAGGTCGTCAGCCCCGACACCTTCAAGCGGCCGATCTATGCCGGCAACGCCATTCAGACGGTGCAGGCAAGCGATGCCAAAAAGGTGATCACCGTGCGCACCGCCTCCTTCGCCTCGGCGCAGGCAAGCGGTTCTGCCTCGGTCGAGGCGATCCCGGCTGTCTCCGATCCGGGTCTGTCGCGGTTCGTTTCCGATGCGCTGTCGGCCTCGGAACGTCCGGAACTGACCTCGGCGAAGGTCATCATCTCCGGCGGCCGGGCGCTCGGCTCGGCCGAGAAGTTCAAGGAAGTCATCCTGCCGGTTGCCGACAAGCTCGGTGCCGCCGTCGGCGCCAGCCGTGCCGCGGTCGATGCCGGTTATGCCCCGAACGACTGGCAGGTCGGCCAGACCGGCAAGGTGGTGGCGCCCGATCTCTATATCGCCTGCGGCATATCAGGCGCCATCCAGCACCTTGCCGGCATGAAGGATAGTAAGGTGATCGTCGCCATCAACAAGGACGAGGAGGCGCCGATCTTCCAGGTCGCCGACTACGGCCTCGTCGCCGATCTCTTCGAGGCACTGCCGGAATTGCAAAAGGCGCTCTGACTGGGGAGACCAAACGTGGTGCGTGTGGTGGGACGTCCGATCAGACCTGGTGCCGACCTTCTCCTGAACGATGAGGAAAAGCCGGCCTATGTCAGGCTGCACGACATCGGACGGGAAAGGCGACCTCGGCCGCTGCAGGAATTCCTAAACGATATCGGCGGGCTGATGCTGTCGCCGGAGGCTCCCGCCGTTGCCAGTTTCGTTGCGGGCAAGGTGCTGCAGAGGCTGCTCAAGACAGGCAAGGTGCGGCCGGAGGGCGGCCCTCTTCCCGGTGTGCCCGAAGGGCTGGATGACGCCATCGGCCATCTGGCAAAATCCGGACTGAAATATGAGGCGATCGCCGGCCAGTTCGAGAGTCTCGCCGACAAGCTGCTCTGGAGACGCGGCCGGACCGGCCCCTTTGCAAGCCTGAATTTCGGCAACACGCACTCCCATGCGGTCCTGGTCGGGCCGGGCGGCCTGGAGGAGCGGGCCGATCTCCGGGTGGGCGTGATTTATATGGATCGCTACACCCGCTTTCCCGATCATGTTCAGACGCAGCCGCGCGCCTTCATCTTGCTTTCGCCGGCGGAAATCTGCCTTGGCGATTCCCAATGGTTTTCCGCCGCGACCGGAACAGTCTTCGCGAACGATGCGGGGCAATCCTTCGCGATAAGATGTACGGCCCAGCCGCTTCTTGCGGTCTGGTGTCAGGTCGAGCCGGGGTGATCGAGAGGGAGGCCGAATCAAATCGTTCCGATCTCTCGGCTGTATCTGCATATCTAACGCTAAAATTGAATTTAATAGGGAAGGATTATCAAATGGACGTTCGCGCCGCCGTAGCCGTTCAGGCCGGAAAACCGCTTGAAGTGATGACCGTGCAGCTCGATGGCCCGAAGGCCGGCGAAGTGCTGGTGGAGGTCAAGGCGACCGGCATCTGCCACACCGACGATTTCACCTTGTCGGGCGCCGATCCTGAGGGGCTGTTTCCGGCCATCCTCGGCCATGAGGGCGCCGGCATCGTCGTCGATGTCGGCCCGGGTGTGACCTCGGTCAAGAAGGGCGACCACGTCATTCCGCTCTATACGCCGGAATGCCGCGAATGTTATTCCTGCACGTCCCGCAAGACCAATCTGTGCACCGCGATCCGCGCCACTCAGGGTCAGGGCCTCATGCCGGACGGCACCTCGCGCTTCTCGATCGGCAAGGACAAGATCCATCACTATATGGGCTGCTCGACCTTTGCCAATTACACGGTGCTGCCGGAGATCGCGCTTGCCAAGATCAACCCGGACGCGCCCTTCGACAAGGTCTGCTACATCGGCTGCGGCGTCACCACCGGCATCGGCGCCGTCATCAATACGGCCAAGGTCGAGGTCGGATCGACGGCGATCGTCTTCGGGCTCGGCGGCATCGGTTTGAACGTCCTGCAGGGCCTGCGCCTTGCCGGCGCCGACATGATCGTCGGCGTCGATATCAACCCGGACCGCAAGGCCTGGGGCGAGAAGTTCGGCATGACGCATTTCGTCAATCCGAATGAGGTCGGCGACGACATCGTTCCCTATCTGGTCAACATGACCAAGCGCAATGGTGACCTGATCGGCGGCGCCGACTACACCTTCGACTGCACCGGCAACACCAAGGTCATGCGCCAGGCGCTGGAGGCCTGCCATCGCGGCTGGGGCAAGTCGGTCATCATCGGCGTTGCCGGCGCCGGCCAGGAAATCTCAACGCGGCCGTTCCAGCTGGTGACCGGCCGCAACTGGATGGGCACGGCCTTCGGCGGCGCCCGCGGCCGCACCGACGTGCCGAAGATCGTCGACTGGTACATGCAGGGTAAGATCCAGATCAATCCTATGATCACCCACACCATGCCGCTCGAAGACATCAACAAGGGCTTCGAGCTGATGCACAAGGGTGAAAGCATCCGCGGCGTGGTGGTGTACTGAGAATGAAGACGATCGCGACCGACAAGTCTCACGGCGGCACGCAGGGCGTCTATCTCGAACGCTCCGAGGCCTGCGATTGCGACATGACATTCGCGGTGTTCGTGCCGCCACAGGCCGCCGCGGGCAATCTGCCGGTTCTATGGTATCTGTCCGGCCTGACATGCACGCATGCCAATGTCATGGACAAGGGCGAGTATCGGCGGCTTGCCGCCGAACTCGGTCTCATCATCGTCTGCCCGGATACCAGCCCGCGCGGTGACCACGTTCCCGACGAGGCCGACAACTGGCAGTTCGGCAAGGGCGCTGGATTTTACGTCGACGCTACCCAGCCGCCCTATTCGGCCAATTATCGCATGTACAGCTATATCGTCGACGAGCTGCCGCAGCTTCTTGCTGCGGAATTTCCGGCCGACATGGACCGCCAGGGAATTTTCGGTCACTCGATGGGCGGACATGGCGCAATCACGATCGCGCTCAAGAACCCGGACCGCTTCGGCAGCTGCTCGGCCTTCGCACCGATCAGCCATCCCTCGGTTTCCGGCTGGTCGAAGCCGGCCTTCCGGAAATATCTCGGCGCCGATGAAAAGACCTGGCGGGCCTATGACGCCTGCTCGCTGATCGAGGACGGACATCGTTTCCCGGAACTGCTCGTCGACCAGGGAACGGCTGACAGCTTCCTCGAGGATGGATTGCGCCCCGACGAGCTGAGACAAGCCTGCGAGGCGGCTGATATCAACCTCAGGCTTCGCATGCAGGAAGGCTACGGCCATTCCTACTTGTTCATTTCCACATTCATGGAGGACCATCTGCGCTGGCACGCGCAGAGGCTGGAAAGGTAATTGCAGAGCTCGGCCGGGCATAACGCAAACGGCCAGGGAGGGAAGGAGAGAAGCAATGACCAGCATAGCCATACATCCGGCAGTGGATTCAGGCTTTGGAGCGACTGACGCTGCTTTCGCAGGCGGAACGCTTGTGTGCAACTGCGCGAGCAATCCAGTTAAGGTAAGGATCAAGGGTGACATCGCCCACAACCACGTCTGCGGCTGCACCAAGTGCTGGAAGCCGAAAGGTGCCGTCTTCTCGGTCGTGGCTGTGGCGCCGACCGAAAGCATCGAGGTGCTGGAAAACGGCGATAAGCTTGCGGTCGTCGATTCCGCCGCCTTGATCCAGCGGCACGCCTGCAGGGAATGCGGGGTGCATATATACGGCCCCGTCGAGCGCGAGCATCCCTTCCAGGGATTGTCCTTCGTCCATCCGGAGCGCTTCGAGGAAGGCGGTTGGGCAAAGCCGACCTTTGCGGCCTTCGTGTCGTCGATCATCGAAAGCGGCTTCGATCCTTCAAAGATGGACGCCGTCAGGGCGCAGCTGAAGGCGTCAGGCCTGGAGCCCTATGATTGCCTTTCGCCCGCCCTGATGGACTACATCGCAACCTGGACCGCCAAGAAGAGCGGCGCTCTCGCCGCCTGAACTTTCCGGGGAGCGGCGGTGTGCCGGCGCTCCCCGACCGGGCATTGGACGATAGATCGTCCACGACGGCTCCGCTCCGCCACATGGATCTGCGGCTTCCGGCGCCCGACAGTTCGCCTCGCCGGCCTCCGCACCATGCTACCGATCATTAGCCTAGAAAGGCCCCGCGCTGGCGTCAAGCGCGGCGATCGGGATCAATCATGTCCGCCTACGACCAGGCAGAGGCTCTCGGGACGACGCCGGCAAAATGTTCTCTATCCGCTTTCCCGTTGTGCTGCCCAGCGTCATTGCGAGTATCAACCAGAACGCGATGATGGCTTTCGAAATGGCAATTATCGCTGGCATTGTGGCTTCGGGCGAGTTCCGAGAAGCGATCTACGACGCGATCAGGACGCTCGATATCGCGCTTTCTATCAATGCCTCGGTCGCTATCGTGGTATTGACCATGGTGATGGACCGAATAGCGGAGAGCGCCTCTTGCTTGGGAACGGGAAGAGTCATGAATTCTTGGCACCTTTTGCCGCCATGCTTCCGAGCATCGAGACTTGGCGCGGGTGATCTGGCACAACACTATCTTCGTCGACGATCATGGCTCGCTGGCGTACGGTATCGCATTCGATGAGCGCGTTTTGAGGGGCAGGAAATGAATATGCGACCTGAGCAGCATCGGTTGGTAGACAATAGCGCAAAGCCGGCGGCCAGGCTCAAGGTGGGGTTCGTTCTGTCGCGGTGCTTCACGCTGTCGGCTTTCGCGCTCTTCGTGGACACGCTCAGGCTGGCCAGCGACCAGCAGGATCGTTCCGGCAGGGTGCTGGCCGACTGGCAGGTGATCGGCAGCACGCGGCATCTGATCACCTCGAGTTGCGGCGTCCAGGTCGCACCGACCTCCGATTTCGTCGATCCTTCACGATTCGACTACATCGTGGTCGTCGGCGGACTCCTGACTGTGGAAAATCCGGTCGACCAGCAGACAATTGCCTTCCTGCGGCAGGCAGATGCGAAGAAAGTGCCGCTGATCGGCGTGTGCACCGGCTCGTTCATCCTTGCTGCGGCGGGCCTGATGAAGCGGCACGAATCCTGTGTCAGCTGGTTGCATTACAAGGAGTTTCGGGAGCGCTTTCCCGAGCTTGCCGTCCGCTCCGACCGGCTCTTCAATCTCGACCGGCAGCGTGGATCCTGCGCCGGGGGCAGCAGCGCTGCCGACATGGCAGCATTGCTGGTGAGGAAATACATCAGCCGAGATGCGGAACGAAACGCGCTGGAGGTCCTTCAGATCGAGAAGGCCAGAACGCCAGCGGATGTTCAGCCCCGGCGTCCGCTTTATGACGATTATGACGACGCCCGCGTGAAGGCGGCGATGATTACCATGGAGCAGTTCGTCGACGGCAGCATGCCGATCGAGAAGCTTGCCGCCATGGTCGGGCTCTCAAGGCGGCAGCTGGAGAGGATCTTCATCGAGAAGACCGGAATGTCGCCCGCCAAGGCCTATAATCGCGTCCGCATGGAGCGGGCAAAATCGATCCTGGCCCAGTCGAAGGCGCCGCTGATCGAGATCGCGCTCGATGTCGGCTTCGAAAATGCCTCGCAATTCACGAGGACATTCAAGCGCACATTCGGGCAGACGCCCTCGCAGCATCGCGCCGCCGCTTTGAGAGCGCACTGAACTGGCCGACGCTCAGCGCTCGATGACGAGATCGCTGAGCGGCTTGGAGCAGCACGGCAGGAAGAAACCGGCGTCGATTTCCCTCTGGCGGATCCCGCCATTGTGGTTCATGTTGACGCTGCCCGAAGTCAGCTTCGACTTGCAGGTCCCGCAGACGCCGTTCGCGCAGGAGGATGGAATTCTGACGCCCGCCTTCTTGGCGCGCGAAAGCACGCTCTGATCGCCCGAGACGTCGATGCTGCGGGCCTGCCTCGAAAAGGTGACCTGAAAGACTTTGACGGCCGCCTCCTGCACCGCGGGAATCTCCGGCTCGTTGATGACGGCGGCATCGAAGCTTTCTTCCACATAGTGCGAAGCAGGCACGCCGAGTTCCCCGGCAATGCGGCGCGCCGCCGCCATGAACGGGGCGGGGCCGCAGCACATCACGGTGCGCTCGGCGATATCGGGAACCGCCAGCCGCATATACTCCGCCGAAATACGGCCGGTGAGGCCTGGCCACGATGCTTCGCCCACGACGGTCTCGGGAAGAAAGTGCAGCCGAAGCCCCTTAAGTCTTCGGGCGATGCAGGCGAGTTCATCGCGGAAGATCAGGTCCTGCGGCGTGCGGGCGGCATGCATGAAGACGACATCGGCGGGTTCGCAGCTGTCGGCGATCTCTCTGAGAATGGACATCACCGGCGTGATGCCGGAGCCGCCCGAGAGCAGCAGGAGCTTTTGGCCCGTATCGGACCGCACGAAATGGCCGAGCGGGCCGTTCGCCTTGACCGATGCCCCGGCAACCAGCGTGTCGTGCAGCCAGTTCGAGATCTTGCCTCCGGGAATGCGTTTCACCGTGACGGAGAAAGCGTTCGTCCGATGCGGCGAAGAGGAGATGCTGTAGCAGCGGCTCTCGGCCTCGCCATTGTGTTCGAGGTCGAACAGGAAATACTGCCCGGCCTTGAACGCGAACCGTTTGCCCTCGCGCGAGGCGAATGTGAAGGTCCTGACGTCATGGGTTTCCTGCTGGACGTCGAGGCAGACGAGCGCGTCGTCTTCCTCGGGATTCCAGAGGTCGGCGACCGTGGCTTTCCCTGTCAAGGCCTGCGGGCTCCTAGTATCCATGGGCGCGCATCCGATCGATGTACCAGGTGGCGAACTTGTTGAGGTTCGTCTCGGAGAAGCGGGAATAGGGGCCTGGCTGATAGGCGGGATCGAGCGTGCCGGCATGCGAGCGGGCGACGAGATCGGCATCCTGGTCGGTCGTTGCAATCCAGACATCCGTCAGCTTGTCGAGATCGTAATCGACCCCTTCGACGGCATCCTTGTGGACGAGCCATTTGGTGCGGACCAGCGTCTTGCCCGCCGAAAGCGGGATGACGGTTGCCACCACCGCATGGTCTCCCATGAAATGGTTCCAGCTGTTATGGCCCCACAGATGCGTGTCGCCGAGATCCTTGCGAGTCATGTGACCGAGCAGCTTGGAGGATGCGGCGGTGGCGTCACGGGTCTGGGATTCGCCGGCGCCTGATATGATCAGCCGCTGCGTACGGAAGTTTGTGGCGCAGTCGGTGAGCTGCTCGATGGCAGCCGAGGGGAAACCGTCTGCCTCCCATGCCTGCGTGCGCTCCTCGTAAAGCCGAAAATGCTCTTCCGCCTGTTCTCGGTCTTCCGGGCTCAGCGTTTCGGGATCGAAGCCGAAGTCGAGATCGACGAAGGAGACGCAGAGTTCCGGATGGTTCGCTGAGCAATGATAGCACTCGCGGTTATTCTCCATCGTCAGTTTCCAATTGCCGTCCTCGATGACGTCGGTCTGGTGGGCGATCTTGGCATTGCGGATGTCGTAGGGGGCGAGCCGCTCGGTCATCGTCTGCTCGAGGAGAGCGATGTCTTCGGGCGGATTGTCGGAGAGACACACATAGATCAGCCCGCCGATCGACTTGAAGGTGACGGGTTTCAGGCCGCGACAGTCCTTGTCGAAATCCTTGCCCATATGGGGAGCGTAGCTGAGCTCTCCCGTAAGCTCATAGGTCCAGGTGTGATAGGGACAGACGAGCTTCGACACGATCGTCTTGCCCGGATCGAGAAGGCGGGCACCGCGATGGCGGCAGACATTGTGCAGGACGCGAAGTTCGCCGTCGTCGTCGCGCAGGAGGATCAGGCTCGTCTTGCCGATATCGATCACCGTGGCGTCGCCGGGCTCTGGAACGTCACAGTCGAGGCCGACGCAGATCCAGTGCTTGTGGAAGAAGACGTCGATGTCCGCCTCGAACACATCTTCTCTGGTGTAAAGGCCGGCCGGCAGGGAGTGGCCATCGGCGCGCGCATCGAGAAGAGCTGAAAGGGAAGATGGAAGCTTGTTTAGCATGAGAACCTCTTATGTAAGAGTTCCCCAGATTGCGCTTGCAGTTGCGGGGTTTCAACGGCATAAAAAATCACGTTCGCATAATGTTTGTTCATGCGAAGAGGGGCAAGATGCAGTTTCGAAGACGGCTTCCCTCGCTGACTGCGCTGGTAACGCTGGAAGCGGTGCTCAGGCGCAAAAGCTTCACGCTTGCGGCAGGCGAACTCGGCGTCACCCAGGCGGCGGTCAGCCGGCAGATTGCCGTTCTCGAGGAGGAGTTCGGTCAGCCGCTTTTCCTGCGCAAGCACCGGGCGATCGAGCCGACGGCCGCCTGCGTCAACCTGGGCGTGACGCTCGCCAAGAGTTTCGCCGATATCGCCGCGAGCGTGGAGGCGATCCAGTCGCGCGGCCAGGATGTCGTGACGATCGGGGCGACAATCGCATTCTCGTCGTTCTGGCTGCTGCCGCGGCTGGCGGAGTTCCGCAAGGCGAATCCCGGAATTCTGGTGCGGGTGATCTCCCAGGACAGTCCGATCGCTCTTGATGACGGCGAGATCGACGTCGCCATCCGCTACGGCATGCCTCCCTTCAGAGATGGAACCGTCATTGCCTCGCGCGGCGACGTCATTACTCCCGTCTGCTCACCCGATTATCTCAGGCGTCGAGGGAGTGGCCCGTTGGGCGCGGCCGACGAATTCATCGAGACTGATGTTCTCGACCGTTCCTGGTACAGCTGGTCGCAATGGGTTTCGCTCAGCGGCGCCGGTATCGAGATAAAACCGTCGCTCCGCTTCAACCACTATACCGAGACCATCGCCGCCGCGCGCGCGGGGCAGGGAATTGCCCTGGGATGGCGCATGCTGATCGGCACTTTTCTGGAGGACGGAACCCTGGTGCGCGCCGAGGCAAGCGAGCTTGCCGCCGAAGACCGCTACAACGTGATCGTGCCCGTCAAAGCCAAGCGAAACAATGCGTGCAATCTCGCCGCTGCCTGGCTGACGGCCGCGCTGCACGATTGATCACAGGCCGAGCCCGGGAGTTGCCGTCCGGTGCACGCCCTTGGGAATGAAGGCGAACTGGTCCGCAAGGCCGAGGAATTCAGCCGCCAGGTGAATGACCGAGAGCCACATCTCCGTCCCCTGCAGGCTCGGCTCGCCACCATCGGCGAACGCGAATCCTTCGCCATCCCGCCATCTGTCCAGGGCTCTTGCTATGAGGGTACGGGCGATCGTCTCGCCGTCGGCCCGCCGGTAATCGGTCTGCCGGGCAATCAGCAGGAGAGGATGGATCGTATCGAGAAGATTGCATGCATTATATTTTGCACCGGCGAAGCCGTTGTGGTTGCGATAATTGAGGTGAACGGTTTCGAGCGAAGCGTGCGGGTGCGGAAGCGCAATGCCGAACTGGGCGTAGGTGCCACGCGTCAGGCGGTAGAAGCCGTTCACCGGCTGGAGCCATCCCTCCAGCGCCGTCGGCTCGCCCCATAGTCCGGAGACGCTATTGGCATTCCTCTTCAGCCATTCGAAGAGTGCCTGGCGTGATTGCCTGATGCCAAAATACCGGGCGTTGAAATAGATCGCGGTTCCGACCGCATCGACCACGCTGCCGGCGTGCCACGCCCTGTTTTGCCAAGGCAGCGCGCTCAGCCATTTGTCGAGCTCGCCGGCGTCGAGATCAGCTGCCTGGACCGGGTCGCGCGGGCTGGAGCCGAGCAGTTCAAGCGCATAGCCGACCGAAAGGACGTTGTAGAGCGCCTTCGGGTCATCCCGCAAAACGCGGCCGCCTACAAGCGCATGTTCTTCCGGGAAAAGGCCGGTCTCCCGGTCCTGCAGTCCTTGCAGGCGCTCGACGGTTTCCGCCGGATCGAGGCCCGGCGGCAGGTCGCCGAAGCCGGCGGCGATTTCGATCGCGTCGCAGAGATGCCGGATCGCCGGTCGCCTGATACCGTCCGCCTCCAGCGATTCATAGAATCCTTGCGTTTGCCAGCGCGCAAGAATGTCCGGCCATTGCTCCTTCGCCTTCTGCCCAAGCCTGACGAGTCGTTCTTCAATATCTCCCGCGCCGGATTTCCTGGGCACCGAGCCTCGGTTGCGTAGCACTCGGGCAGGCACGCCGCCGGCAATCGCCATCGCGGGAATGTCCCCGGTGACGACCGCCCCGGCGGCAATAACGGCGCCGTTTCCAATCGTGACGCCGTCGAGGATCACGCAATTGGCGCCGACCCACACATCGTCGCCGATCACGATGCCCAGGCTGACGACCCCCTGGCTGTGTATGGGCAGAGCGGGGTCGTCGAAGCCATGATTGAAGCCTACGATCGACGCATGCGAAGCAATCCGGACCCCATTGCCGCATGTACCTTGCCGGAAACGCAGGCATAGGGATTAACGGAGCAATCGTCGCCGAGGATAATTTCGCCGCGCACGAGGGCTTGCCCCGCAATCCACGACCGTTCGCCCATTGTGAGGCTTTCGGCGAAGATCGCGGCGTTCTCGGCGATATAGGAAGTCTCGGCCAGCTCTGCGCCGCAGGATTGCCTGAGCGCGGCTTTGCGGGCGAGGTGAGCGGGGTGATCAAGGTCCGACGCGACGCGTTCCCACGGAAGATATTGGAGCCGGCGGGCTTCCTTCTCTTCGTTCGCCGATGCCTGCGGGCTGTTGGCGTGATCCATCCTGCTCCTCGTTCGCGGCTTCAAATGCCGATTGTTGATTTAGCAAGATTGTCGGCCATCGCCACCCTTCACGAAAGACTCGAACCGAACTTGTCCCAGCCTTCCTTGATCGTCTCCATCGCGACGTTGGTCGAGGTGTTGGCAACGTGCGGCAGCGTCGAGATGCGCTCGCCGAGAACGCGGCGGTAGCGGCCGATGTCGCGGGTGCGGATCTTCAGGAGATAATCGAACCTGCCGGCGATCATGTGGCACTCCTCGACTTCCCTGATCTTCTTGATGGCGTCGTTGAAGCTTTTCAGCGCATCCTCACGGGTATCCGAGAGCTTCACCTCGACGAACGCGATGTGGTCGAGCCGCATTTTCGCGGGATTGAGAACGGCCTTGAACCCTTCGATATATCCGTCGTTGATCAGTCGCTTGAAGCGAAGCTGGCACGGCGTCTTCGAAAGCCCCACGCGCGCCGCCAGATCGGTGATCGACAGTCTCCCGTCCTCGACCAGGGCCGCGAGGATCTTTCTGTCGAACTGGTCCAATTCACTAAAGATGTCGGTTTCTGTGGCCATTTTAACTCCCGGTGATCACTTCTTAAGTTCATACAGCTTGAAAATCGCTGAAATCAAGGAAGATCGTGATTTGTGATTGTGGTAGATTATATCCCGACGATGGGACGGCGTGAGCGCTTGGCGCATTGCCGTAATCACTATCCGGCATCGCACTAATGGGGATCATGAATGCGCGGGAAAAAAGCGGATGACGATCAGAAACCCGACTTGCTCGTTCACTACAGGCCGGTGGCGATAAGAGCGGTTGCAGCGGCATTCACCCTCAAGCGCGACAAATCGGATGCGCGTCCACTTAGCGAGACGGAATATTCCGGCCCCGTTTTTATGGATGATGCGCTCTGGGACGACGAGCCCGGTGTTCCATTTATCCGCTAAACAGCCATTGATTACTCAGGGACTCCCATGTTGAACGCAGCGACCGACCCCGTATCCTCCAATGATCCCGCGCCATTCGCCGCCTTCGCGCCGCCGATCCGGCCGCAATCCGAGCTTCGCCAGGCAATCACGGCCGCCTATCGCCGCCCGGAAACCGAATGCCTGCCGCCGCTCGTTGCCGCCGCCCGCGTTTCCGAGGCGAAGCGTTATGATATCCGCAACACGGCCCGCACTCTGATCGAGGCGCTGCGGGCCAAGCACAAGGGCACCGGCGTCGAAGGGCTGGTGCAGGAATATTCGCTTTCCAGCCAGGAAGGCGTGGCGCTCATGTGCCTTGCCGAGGCACTGCTGCGCATTCCCGATACGGACACCCGCGACGCGCTGATCCGCGACAAGATCGCCGAGGGCAACTGGACCTCGCATATCGGCGGTGGCAAATCCATGTTCGTCAACGCCGCCACCTGGGGGCTGGTCGTCACCGGCAAGCTCACCTCGACGGTCAACGACCGCAGCCTGTCGGCGGCGCTGACGCGGCTGATCGCGCGCGCCGGCGAGCCGGTCATCCGCCGCGGCGTCGATATGGCGATGCGCATGATGGGCGAGCAGTTCGTCACCGGCGAAACCATCGAGGAGGCGCTAAAGCGCGCCCGGCCGCTGGAAGCCCGCGGCTTCCGCTATTCTTACGACATGCTGGGCGAGGCGGCGACGACCGCCGCCGACGCCGAGCGTTATTTCAAGGATTACGAAAAGGCGATCCACGCGATCGGCAAGGCGGCGGATGGCCGCGGCATCTATGACGGCCCTGGCATTTCGATCAAGCTTTCGGCCCTGCATCCTCGCTATAGCAGAGCTCAGGCCGGCCGAGTGATGGGCGAGCTGCTGCCGAAGGTTAAGGCGCTCGCCGCTCTCGCTAAGTCCTATGATATCGGCCTTAATATCGACGCCGAGGAGGCCGACCGGCTGGAGCTGTCGCTCGATCTCCTCGAAGAACTCTGCTTTGCTCCCGAGCTTGCCGGTTGGAACGGGCTCGGCTTCGTCGTGCAGGCCTATGGCAAGCGCTGCCCCTTCGTGCTCGACTACATCATCGATCTCGCGCGCCGCTCCGGGCGCCGGATCATGGTGCGTCTGGTCAAGGGCGCCTATTGGGATGCGGAGATCAAGCGCGCCCAGTTGGATGGTCTCGACGATTATCCGGTCTATACCCGCAAGATCTACACCGACGTCGCCTACATCGCCTGCGCGCGCAAGCTGCTGGCCGCCGCCGATGCCGTCTTCCCGCAATTCGCGACCCACAATGCGCAGACGCTCGCCACGATCTATCATTTGGCAGGGCCCGACTTCGCGGTCGGCAAATACGAGTTCCAGTGCCTGCACGGCATGGGCGAACCGCTCTATGACGAAGTCGTCGGGAAAGAGAAGCTCGACCGGCCCTGCCGCATCTATGCGCCAGTCGGAACACATGAGACGCTGCTTGCCTATCTGGTACGGCGCCTGCTCGAAAACGGCGCCAATTCCTCCTTCGTGCACCGCATCTCCGATCCGAACGTTTCGGTCGAAGCACTGATCGCCGATCCGGCCGAGACTGTCGCGGCCATGCCCGTCGTCGGCGCCCCGCATGTGCAGATCGCAGCACCCAAGGCCCTTTACGGCAACGCCCGTCCCAATTCGAGCGGCCTGGATCTGTCGAGCGAAGCCACCCTTTCGGACCTGGCGCAGACGCTCGCCTCCACGGCTGCGACGCCATGGCATGCGCTTCCGATCCTCGCCGACGGCTCCACGGACGGCGTGACCCGCGATGTCCTCAATCCTGCCGATCACCGCGACGTGGTCGGCACGGTGACCGAAGTGAAGGTCGAGGACGCAGCCCGCGTCGTTGCGATGGCCGCGGACTATGCGCCGCAATGGGCGGCCGTCCCGCCGGTCGAGCGCGCCGCCTGCCTCGAACGGGCGGCCGACATCATGCAGGCCCGCATCAAGGTGCTGATGGGCATCATCATGCGCGAGGCCGGCAAATCCGCCGCCAATGCAATTGGCGAAGTGCGCGAGGCTGTCGACTTCCTGCGCTACTACGCCGATCAGGCCCGCAAGACCCTTGGGCCGTCGCATCTGCCGCTCGGACCGATCGTTTGCATCAGTCCGTGGAACTTCCCGCTGGCGATCTTCACCGGCCAGGTTGCGGCAGCCCTGGTCGCCGGCAATCCTGTGCTGGCCAAACCCGCCGGCGTGACACCCATCATCGCCTCGGAGAGCGTGAAGATCCTCCACGAAGCCGGTGTGCCGGTCGGCGCGCTGCAGTTCGTGCCCGGCAGCGGCCGCCTTGGCGCCGGCATGGTCGGTGCTCAGGAGACCGCCGGCGTCATGTTCACGGGCTCGACCGAGGTCGCGCGCATGATCCAGGCGCAGCTCGCCGAGCGCCTGTCGGCAACCGGCAAGCCGATCCCGCTGATTGCCGAAACCGGGGGTCAGAACGGCATGATCGTCGATTCCTCGGCGCTCGCCGAACAGGTGGTGGCCGACGTTGTGACATCGGCTTTCGACAGCGCCGGCCAGCGCTGCTCGGCGCTCCGCGTTCTCTGCCTGCAGGATGACGTGGCCGACAGGACGCTCGCCATGCTGAAGGGCGCCTTCCGTGAATTGACGATCGGCCGCACGGATCGGCTGAGTGTCGATGTCGGACCTGTCATCAACGATGGCGCAAAGGCGGAGATCGACCAGCATATCGAAGCGATGCGCGGTGCCGGCCGCAAGGTGGAGCAGCTGCCGTTGCCGCAAAGCGCGGCAGCAGGCACCTTCGTTCCTCCGACGATCATCGAGATCAAGTCGCTCTCGGACCTGACGAAGGAGGTCTTCGGGCCGGTCCTGCATGTAGTCCGCTTCAAGAGAAACGGCCTCGATCGCCTGATCGACGACATCAATGCGTCCGGCTACGGCCTCACATTCGGGCTTCACACCCGGCTTGACGAAACGATCGCCCATGTGACGAGCCGCATCAAGGCCGGCAACCTCTACGTCAACCGTAACATCATCGGCGCTGTCGTCGGCGTGCAGCCTTTCGGCGGCCGCGGCCTGTCGGGAACCGGGCCGAAGGCCGGCGGTCCGCTCTATATCGGTCGCCTGGTGCAGCGCCCCCCCGTGCCGCCGCAGCAGGACTCCGTTCATACCGACCTTGCCCTTCGCCAATACATCGTCTGGCTCGACAAGAAGGGACTGTCGAGCGAGGGCGAAGCGGCGAGAGGATATGCGAGCCGCTCAGCGCTCGGCCTCGAACGCGAGCTCACCGGCCCGGTCGGCGAGCGCAATCTCTATGCACTCCACCCGCGCGGACGTATTCTTGTCGTGCCGCAGACGGAAAGCGGCCTTCATCGCCAGATCGCCGCTGCCCTTTCGACCGGCAACCACATCGTCGTGGATGCTGGCTCGATATCGAAATCGGTGCTGGCGGATCTTCCCGCGACCGTTGCGAGCCGCGTCTCCTGGACCTCGGATTGGGAAAAAGACGGACCCTTCTCGGGTGCGCTCATCGAAGGAGACCGCGACAGGGTTCTTTCGGTCAACCGTAAGATCGCCGCGTTGCCTGGTCCGCTTCTGCTGGTCCAGGCTGCGACCAGCGAGGAACTGGTGAGCGATCCCGAGGCCTATTGTCTGAACTGGCTGCTGGAAGAGGTCTCGACCTCGATCAACACCGCCGCTGCCGGCGGCAATGCGAGCCTTATGGCGATTGGCTGAGCAACAAGTTTGCACACCCGAGAAATGGCGGTCTTGCATCGGCAGCACGACCGTCGATATTCCTCGGGCAGCTCGGCCGCGTTTGCGGCATCCCGTGCGGTGCAGCGCGGTCTGGATCGAAACTAGGCAGGTTGCTTGGTGGCCGCGGCTTGCCATCCGTCGCGGATATGGCGGTAGCCTTCGCGATAGACTGATTCCGGTGTCTCGAAAAAGTCGCGCCAGACCTTTGTCGCGGCGGCGAGCTCCTTGAGCGCCCGACCAAACGCTTCGATTGTCAGCCACCCGTCGTAGCCACTCGCGCGCAGTGCCCTGAACGTCTCCGCCCAGGGAATGTTGCCGCGCCCCGGTACGCCGCGATCGTTCTCCGAAATGTGGACATGCACGATGCGGTCACGATTGCGCGTGAAAGCGCCGATAGGATCGGTTTCTTCGATATTGCTGTGGAAGGTGTCGTACATGGCGCGGATATTCGGATGTCCGACCGCGTCGATATGGGCAGCAAGGTCGTCCATCGTGTTGAACAGGTAACATTCGAAACGGTTGAGCGCCTCAAGTCCGATCGTGACGCCGTGCTTTGCTGCATGATCGCCGATCGCCAACTGCGAGGAAATCGAGCGCTTGAGTTCCGCCGCGCTCGGCCCGCTTCCAGAAAATTTGCCGAGCGTCGAATGCAGCGGCCCGCTCAGCATTGTCGCGCCGAGCGCATCGCTGCAGTCGATTGCCCATTTCATGAAGTCAATGCCGCGTCTGCGGGTCGCCGCGTCGGAAGCGATCAGGTTCATCTGGGGGTCGCCCATGGCGGAAACGGCGGTCCGTTCCAGGCCGATCCGGTCAAGCAAGGCCCCCAGCCGCCGGTAGTCGTCGGGTGTGCCCGAAAAGATCGGGATCTCGACGCCGTCAAAACCTGTGTCCTTGATATCGCGTAACAATCCCTCGTGTTTCCGGCCGACAGCTGTCGTCCAGAGGAACATGCACATGCCGATCTTCATCTCTCCCCCCTTGATACTTCGCCACAGCGCTGCGGCTCCAGGGTCCATGATTTCCCAAATCTGGTCATACCAAAATGCCGGCTGTGGTCAAGCTGCTTCGCTTGCGATTGGGAGCGGACATTCCCCACATGAGCGATGGAAAACGGCGACAAACAGCCGATTACAGCGGCTGTGAGGACCTTTCGAAGTCGTCTTGCAGAGGCTCTGGATTTGGGTTAGACCTTTTCGATAATAAGAATTGGCCAAACCAGATTGCCGCAAAAGCGAAATTGGCCAGCGACAAGGTGACGTTTCGATGCCAAGCGGCTGTCGAGCGTGGCCGCAACAATCTAGGAGGAACCTCATGCATCTTTCGACACACAACTGGATGCGGGCCGAACCGCTCGCCGTCACGCTGAAACGCATCAAGAAATATGGCTACGAGAGCATCGAGATATCCGGCGAGCCGGCACAGTACGACGTGAAGGAGACGCGTGCGCTGCTGAGGGAGCATGGCATCCGCTGCTGGGGCGCTGTTACGCTGACGCTCGGGGAGCGAAATCTCGCCGCCAGGGATGAAGGCCAGCGGGCCAGGTCGGTGGATTATGTCAAGAGCGTCATCACCATGGTCAGCGAACTTGAGGGCGAGATCCTCACGCTCGTACCGGCGACGGTCGGCAAGGTGGTGCCGGATGGGACTGAGGAGGAAGAGTGGACATGGGTGGTGGACGCCACCAGGGAGTGTTTTGCCTACGCTCAGAAGAGGGGCGTACGCATTGCCGTCGAGCCGCTCAACCGTTTCGAGACCTATTTCTTCAACCGTGCCGCCCAGGCATTGGCGCTCGCCGATGCTGTCAGCCCCGAGTGCGGGGTCTGCCTCGATGCCTTCCACCTGAACATTGAGGAGGAAGACATATATGAGGCGATCCGGCTCGCTGGAAAGCGCCTGTTCGATTTCCACATCGCCGATAACAATCGTTTTGCCGCCGGTCTCGGCCACCTCGACTGGCCGAAGATCATCGGTACGCTGAAGGAGATCGGTTACGACGGGGCCGTCACCAACGAATTCGTCGCTCCGGTCGACCGGACGCCCGCCACCAAATATCCGGACATGGTCGAGCGCAATCCTGTCGACATTCCCCCGGAGCAGCTGAAATTTATCCAGGACCACGGCTCGAGCCTTCTCACCGAGAAATTCTACGACGATCAGATGCGGATCACCGCCGAGACAATCCTGCCGCTGATCAAGCAATGAACGGAAAGACATATGCCGCGCGGCCCGCGGGCGGCCGGGAGGAGCGGGGATCCGAGACATGCGTATCAAGACCGTAGAAGCCTGGTGGGTTAAGATTCCCATCGAGGCGAGCCGTCAGCACCGCAGCGACTTCGGCCGGCTGACGACCTTCGATGCTGCGATCCTGCGCATCGAAACCAACGATGGCATCGTGGGCTGGGGAGAGGGCAAGAATGCCGCAGGCAGTGCCGGCACCTATGGTACGCTGGTACACATGATCAATCACGAATTGGGGCCGAAACTCATCGGCCGCGATCCTGCCGACATCTCCACCATATGGGAAATGCTCTACAACGGCGTACGCCACCAGACGGCGGCGAGTTCCGGTCACGCGATGCCCGAGATCGCGCGGCGCGGCCTTTCCGTCGCGGCGATCAGCGCAGTCGATATCGCACTCTGGGACATTCTCGGCAAATCGCTCGGCGTCCCGGTCTGGAAGCTGCTGGGTGGCCGCAAGGCGGACCGGTTGCCCGCCTATGCCTCGGGCGGCTGGGAGAGCACGGAGCGGATCGGCGATCAGCTCCGGTCCTATATCGCGGCCGGCGGTTTCAAGTCAGTCAAGATGCGCGTCGGCGCGATGGATGGTGCGCCGCATGTCTCCGCATCGCGGGTGCGGGCGGCTCGCAAAGCGGTCGGCCCCAACGTCGACTTGATGGTCGATGCGCACGGCACCTATACTGTTGCCGACGCGAAGCGCTTCATCCAGATGGTTGCCGATTGCGACCTCGCCTGGTTCGAGGAGCCGGTGATAGCCGATGACAAGCCTGGCATGGCGGAGGTGCGTGCGGCTGGGAACGTGCCGATCGCTGCCGGCGAGAGCGAGGCGACGCGTTTTGCCTTCCGAGATCTTGCGATGCTTCGGGCCGCCGACATATTCCAGCCGGATCCGGCCTTCTGCGGCGGCATTACCGAGGCGATGCGCATCAGTTCACTCGCCAGCGCCTTCAACCTGCGTTTCGCACCGCATCTTTGGGCCGGTGCGCCCTGCTTCTTCTCCGGCCTGCACTTGTGCGCGGCTTCCCCGGCGAGCTTCGTCATCGAATATTCCCTCGGCGCAAATCCGATGATTCATGATCTTGTCGAGGACACTGTGTCGGTGAAGGACGGTATGATAGAGATCCCGGACAGGCCTGGCCTGGGCTTCACGATCAATCAGCGGGTCCTGGAGACTCATGCGCAAAGACAGTGACGATGAAAGAAAATTCCCTCCTCTCGGATCTCGCCGCACACCTTTTTTCGAACTCGAGCGGCAATGGCCGTACGCCATCGGAGCGCGAACTTGCGGAACATTTCACCGTCAGCAGGGGCCAGATCCGCGAGGCACTGGCGATCCTGGAGGCAATGCGCATCGTCGAGCGTCGAGCCAAGTCGGGCATCTACCTGACGACGACGGAGGCGAGCGTGGAGGCAATGGCGCTTTTTGCCCGCGCCGGCGTTCC
This sequence comes from Rhizobium bangladeshense, assembly GCF_017357245.1. Taxonomy (NCBI): domain Bacteria; kingdom Pseudomonadati; phylum Pseudomonadota; class Alphaproteobacteria; order Hyphomicrobiales; family Rhizobiaceae; genus Rhizobium; species Rhizobium bangladeshense. Next base: position 457,121 of record NZ_CP071613.1, read on the forward strand.
GCTTGATCCCATCCTGATCTACGAGACGGTGGAGCTTCGCAAGATCCACGAGATCAAGGCCGCCGAACTCGCCTGCGACCGGGCGACGGAGGAGAATTACCAGCGCCTGCGCGATATCCTTGCCGCGTCCGAGGGGAAGCTAGCCGCGGGCGAGGGGCTGGCGCGCGAGGATCGGGATTTCCATCTGGAGATCGTGCGAGCCACCAAGAATAGCGTCTTCTATCGGGTTTGCAGCGTCTATTACGTCATGGGCGAGCACCGCCTGCCGATCTATTTTGCCGATGCCGCCCGCAGCCGGCGCTCGCATGAGGAGCATATCCGCATCTACGAGGCGCTGCTTGCCCGGGACGGTAATCTCGCCCAGGCGCTGATGAGCGCGCATCTTCAGGGTGCAGAAAGCTATTGGAAGGGTCTCATCGGCGGTCCAGCGACGGCGGCCGGATAGGCGTAACCAGCGGGAGGGCCGATGAGCTTCATCTTTTCGACACATCCATTGCACCCCGCGGCCACGGCCATGCTTGAGGCTGCAGGTGATCTGCGCGTGGCTTCCGCACCCGATCCCGAAACGCTGCTGCGAGAAGGCCGCGGCGCGGGCATTATTGTCGTGCGCGCGCCGATCCCCCCGGCCTTCTTCGAGGATGCGCCGGCGCTTCGCGCGGCGATCCGCCATGGTGCCGGCCTCGACATGGTGCCGATGGAGGCGGCGACCCGAGCCGGCGTGCTGGTCGCCAACGTGCCGGCTGTCAATGCGTCGACCGTCGCCGAGCACGTCTTGCTGGTGACATTGGCTCTGCTGAGGCGTTTCCGCCAAATGGACCGGGACCTGCGTCAGAACGGCTGGGCAGCAGGCCGCGCCCAGTCGGATGCGGCCGTCGACCTCGGCGGCCGCACTATGGGCATCGTCGGTATGGGCAATGTCGGCAAGGCGATCTTCAAGATCGCGAAGTTCGGTTTCGGCCTGGAGGTGGTCGCCACGAGCCGGTCGCCGGAAAACATGCCGGAGGGCGCGCGTTTCCTGGCAATCGATGAGCTTGTCGCGAGTGCCGACGTCCTCGTGCTCTGCTGCCCACTGACGCCGGAGACGACTGGCTTGCTCAATGCCAGGCGCATCGGCCGCATGAAGCCCGGTGCCATTCTGGTCAACGTCTCGCGCGGACCGGTGGTCGATGACGCCGCGCTGATCGAGGCGCTGCGGGACGGCCGCATCGGCGGGGCGGCGCTCGATGTCTTTGCAACGCAACCGTTGCCGCTCGATCATCCCTATTTCGGCTTTGCCAACGTCATCGTCACCCCGCATCTGGCTGGTCTGACGGAAGAGAGCATGATGCGTATGGGAACAGGCGCGGCCGCCGAAGCGCTGCGGGTCATCAAGGGCGACTTGCCGGTGAATTTACGCAATCCCGAAGTGACAGACCACTACCGTCGGCGCTTTCCGGCACAACGCGGCATCCGAGTGGGAAGGCCGGCTGTCCTGCCGCGGCCAGAGCCGTAGGCATCTTTTGCACCGATCAGGTCAGCCCGCATGCCGCAGGCTTACGCCGCTTCCCGCATCAAACAGCACGACCTTTTCCGGATTCCACGAAAAACGAACCGTATCCTCGATGCGAAGCGCCGTCTGCGTCGGCACGGTCGCGTGGATGAACCTCTCTCCGGTGCGTAGCGTCACGATCTTTTCGACACCATGGTTTTCCACGTCGTGCACCCGTGCTTCCCCCGGCGCACCGCTGTCGAGGAAGATGTCCTCTGGGCGGATGCCGAAGGTGAGCGGGCGACCGTCTGTCGCGAACCCGTGGCCGTTGCCAAGCGGCAGCCGGTACCCCTCGTTGGCTACTGCCTCGCCGCCGGCAAGCGTGCCGGCGATCAGGTTCATGGGCGGTGAACCGACGGCGCGCGCTACGAACGTGTTGACCGGGTTCCGGTAGATCTCCTGCGGTGTCCCTGTCTGCACCAACTGGCCGTTGTTCAGAACGCCGATCTTGTCGCCCATCGACATGGCTTCTATCTGGTCGTGGGTGACGAAGAGAAAGGTCGCGCCGAGGTTCATCTGCAGGTTCTTCAACTCCGTGCGGAGTGCTTCGCGAAGTTTTGCGTCGAGAGCCGAAAGCGGTTCGTCCATCAGGAAGACCCGGGGCTTGCGCACGATGGCACGGCCGATCGATACGCGCTGCATCTCGCCTCCCGACAGCCGGTCAGTCTTGCGGTCGAGGAGATGCTCGATGCGCAGGGTCTTCGCAACCCGAGCGACGCGCTCCTTGATTTCCTGGGGCTCAATGCGGCGGATACGGGATTTTAATGGAAACTCCAGGTTCTCCCGCACCGTATAGCGCGGGTAGAGCGAGTACTGCTGGAGCACCAGGGCTACGTCTCGCTCGGCGGCGCCCCAGTCGGCGACGTCGTGCCCGTCGATATAGATCTGGCCTGCCGTCGGCTTTTCGAGGCCGGCGATCAGGCGAAGCGTCGTTGTCTTGCCGGCCCCGGTCTGCCCGAGCAACACGAAAAACTCGCCGTCAGCGATATCGATGTTCAGGTTTTTCAGTGCCGTGTGGTTGCCGAAAGTCTTGGTAATGCCCTTGAGTTCGATATGCGCCATCAGAGTCTGATCCCAAGCGATGAACCGGTTGCCGTGTTGAAGAAATGCGCCTGGGCGGGGTCAATGCGTGCCCAGACGGCTTGGCCCGGTCCGGGCACGAAACCGCTTTTGGTTCGTGCCCTGATCATCTGCTGGCCGACCTTCAGGTCTACGATGTCGTGCGAGCCGAGCGGCTCGATAATATGCGCCTCGACCGGCACGAAGCCCTCACGTGCCTCTCGTGAAACGATCACCCCCTCCGGCCGAACTCCGAGTGTCAGCTGGCCGTTCTCGGCCCTCGCGTCAGAGAGGCGATTGGTCAGTACGGCGGGGAACTCGAAGCCCGTTGTCCCGGCGCTGACCTGCACGCTCGTGCGGTCGCCCGTTTGGCTGACGGTCGCCGGCGCCATGTTCATGACCGGGCTTCCGACAAACTGTGCGACGAACATGTTGGCGGGTTGCCCGTAAACCTCTTCCGGCGTGCCGACCTGCTGGAGGATGCCCTCGTGCATGATGACGATGCGGTCTGCCAGCGACATGGCCTCCACCTGGTCATGCGTCACGTAGATGGTGGTTGAACCCTGCTTGATATGCAGACGCTTGATTTCTGCCCGCATCTCCTCTCGCAGCTTCGCGTCCAGCGCACCAATCGGCTCGTCCATCAGCATGGCCTTTGGGCGTCGCACCAGCGCGCGGCCGATTGCCACGCGCTGCATGTCGCCCCCTGACAGCGCTGAAGGCTTGCGGGCCAGCAGACCGGTGATGCGCAGCACCGCGGCGATCTCGCGGACCGCCTTATCAACATCCGCGCGGCTCATCCGGGTGGCGCGGAGCGGGAAGGCGATGTTTTCGTAGACCGTCATGTGCGGGTAGAGCGAGAAGGATTGGAACACCATGGCGATGTCCCGGCCGGATGCCTTGATATGCTGCACCGGCTGCCCGTCGATCAGGATGTCGCCTTCGTCGATCGTCTCCAGGCCCGCGACGGCGCGCAGCGTCGTCGTCTTGCCGCAGCCCGATTGTCCGAGCAGCACGATGAATTCGTTGTCGGCGATGGCGAGATTAAGGTCTTTGATGACCTGGACGGCACCGAAATATTTCTGGATGGCGCGTAATTCAATCTGAGTCATGATTGGCCCCCTTCGTCTGGTTGCGCGTCCCGGGGGATTTTGGTCGTCACCATGAAGGCGATCAGTCCTACGAGCGTCATCGTCATGCCGTAGCGGTGCAGGAACAGGTTCCAGGGCTGGCAGAGCGCGATAATGCCCAGGATCATCAGATACTGCGAACCGGGTTCGAGGTATTTCTGGTTGAAGGCGCGCAAGGTCATTTGCGGATCGCTCCGAAGCTCATACCGCGCAGGAGATGGTTCCTGAGCAGGAAGGTGAATATGGCAACCGGCAGCAGGAACAGGAACGTACCGGCCGCAATGACCGTCCAATCCGGCAGGCCGGAGCCGACCTGGCTCGGAATGAAGGGTGGGGCGGTTTGCGCGCGCCGGTTCGTCATGATCAACGCAAACGCATATTCGTTCCAGGCCGTGATGAAGCAGAAGACCGCGGTCGCGGCGATGCCGGTCGCCGCTTCCGGGATGACGATCTTGAAAAAGGCCTCCATCCGCGTGTAGCCGTCGACGAGCGCGGCCTCCTCATATTCCTTCGGAATTTCGTCGATGAAACCCTTCATCAGCCAAACTGAGAAGGAAAGGTTGAAGGCGGTGTAGAGGATGATGAGTCCCCAATGCGTGTCGTTGAGGCCGACGGCGCGGTACATGAGGAACATCGGGATCGCCACGACGACGGGCGGCAGCATGCGCGTCGACAGGATGAAGAAGAGCAGGTCCGCCTCCCCCTTCACTCTGAAGCGAGAGAAACCGTAGGCTGTGAAAGTTCCCATGCCGACCGCCAGCACCGTGGACGTGATGGCAACGAACAGCGAGTTCATGAAGCGGTTCGGATAGCCGGATGGCTGGACCTCGCCGCGGCCGGAGCGGACGATCTTCTCGCCGCCATCAAACACCATCCGCTCCCACCAGGGGGCGGCGGCATATTCTTCGGGCGTCGGGACCCCGCGCAACTGCGAACGCTTGGTGAAAAGCTTCACGAAGGGCGAGAGTTCCGGCTCGAAGAGCACCGTCGGCGGGATCGTGGTAGCGAGGTTGCGAGGCTTGAAGGCCGTCGAGGTGATCCAGTAGATCGGCGCCAGGAAGATCAGCGTAATGATCAGCACTGCGGCGATCGCGACCCGGTTCAGCGCGCGTTCGGAGCGGGTTTGAACGGCCGCCATCTCAGCGCTCCTTCACTTTGTTGAGGTACTTCACGTAAATGTTGGTGATGGCGAGGATCATGATGAGCACGATGTAGGCCAGTGCGCAGGAGCGCCCCGTCTGCCATTCCTGGAAGGCCATCTTGTAGAGCCGGATGGAGATCACCTCGGTCGTCGGCTGGCTGGTCAGGATGTAGGCCAGGTCGAACGTCTTGAAGGCTTCCATCGTACGGAAGATGATTGCGATCATCAGGATCGGCGCCACAAGCGGCAGCGTGATGCGGAAGAAAGTATAGAATGGTCCTGCCCGATCGATCGCCGCTGCCTCGTAGAGGTGTTTTGGCACGGCAGAAAGACCGGCAAGAGACAGCAGCATCACGAAGGGCGACCACATCCAGATATCGGTGATTGCGACCGCATAGAGCGCCACATCCGGATTCGACAGCCACTCGAAGGAGCCGAGGCCGAGTGTGTAGTTGATGATGCCAAAGGAGGGATCGTAGAGCAGCTTCCAGAAGAGGCCGACCACTGCCATCGAGAGCATCATCGGCAGCAGCAGCAGCGTCGTCAGAAGGCCCTTCAGCGGAATGTCGCGATTGAGCAGCATCGCCGTGCCGAAGCCGACGATCACCTGCCCCGTCACAGAGACGATCACATATTTGGCGGTGATGGCGAAATTCGACCAGATGAAGGGATCGTTCAGCAACTCGCGGTAGTTCTGCAGTCCGACGAACCTGGCCGCCGCGTTCGACGAGGCACGAAAGTCCGTGAAGGAATAGCCGAGCGAATAGATCAGCGGAAAGATGTTGAAGACGATCAAGAACAGGATCGTTGGAATAATAAACAGATTGCGAATGCGGATATCGCTCATGCCGCGGGATGCGGCACGCGATTTCGTGTCGAGTGATGTCATGACTGCGGTGGCCAATCCTCTCCTCCTCCGAGAGTTCGGCGCCGGATGCCGGAAAGGCATCACGATGCGCGAAGTGAATGCCGGGCGCCGCGCCCTCTCGAGCCGCGCCTTTCGGCGCGGGATGCAGAATGAAATGGGAGGGGCGGCACGGCCCCTCCGCTGCTCGCGTTTGCTATTTGTTGCGTCCGTATTTCTTGAACGTGGCGTTCCAGTCCGCTGCCAGAGCGTCGAGCGCTTCCTTCGCCGTGCCCTGGCCGGCGGTGACGAAGGGATAAATGCGCTGGTTCATCTGGATCAGCAGTTCGGCATATTCCGGAGTTGCCCAGAAGTCCTTCACCTTGAACATGGTCTCGTAGAAGGCTTTGTTGTAGGGCGTGGCGTTCTGAAATTCCGGAGATTCAAGCACTTTGGCGCTTGCCGTGTAGCCGCCGAGCTCGGCCCAGCGCTTCTGGGTCTCATCCTTGATGAACCATTCGAGGAATTTCATCGCCTCTTCCTGGTTCTTTGAATAGGAGATGATCGATATCCCTTGCCCACCGAGCGCTGCGAACTGCTCGCCGTTCGGGCCTGCCGGATTGGCAAAGAAGCCGGTAACCTTGGCGTTAGGGTTCGACGCCTCGTTCACCAGAGCCGGGAAGAAGGCGAAATAGTTCATGCTCATCGCCGCCAGGTTCTCGGTGATCGCCTGGTTATTCTCGACGAAGAAGGACTTTGCCCAACCGGGAGGCGTAAAGCCGTAGAGCTCGCGATACAATTCGAGCGCCTTGACGTTCTTCTCCGAGTTGATGATGCCATCAACCTTGTAGTTCTGGTAATCGCCGAGTTCGCCTCCAAACGAGAAGATCGCGTTTTCGACCCCCATGACGAGGCCGTCGTAAGAATTGTCGGTATAGATGGCGATGCCGTAGCGCTTCTGGTCTGGACGGTGGAAGAACTCGGCGATGTCGCGCATTTCCGCCCATGTCTTCGGCGGGGCGAGGTCGTAACCGTATTTGGCCTTGAACGCCTCCATCTCCTTGGGGTCCTCGAACCAGTCCTTGCGGTAGGACCAGCCGACGGCGTCACCTTCTGCGGGGATTGACCAGTACTTCTTCGAGTTCGCCGGATACTCGGAGTAGTACTTCACTGTTGCCGGCGCCATCACCTGAGTCAAATTATGTTTCGTGAAGAATTCGGTCAGATCTACGTAATGTCCTGCTTCTGACGCCGCCCCGATCCATTGGCTGTCGCCGACGACCAGGTCATAGGCTGAACCTTTTGCGTTGAATTCGGTGAAGGCCTTGGTCTGGAAGTCGGCCCATGGTGTGGTCTCGACAGTGACCTTGACGCCGGTTTCAGCCTCGTATTCGTTTGCGAGCTCCTGAAGATAATTTGCCGGGTCCCACTCGGCCCAGAAAATCGTCAGTTCCTGGGCCTGTGCGGACGTTCCGCAGGCCCACATCAATCCGACACCGGCAACGAGACCGGTCATAGTTTTGCGCATAACGTTTCCTCCCATTTATGCACCTTCCCGCGTCGTCGCGGGCCTCCCGATCCGGCTTCTTGATCCTTCTGGGTGGATTTCGTACTGGAGTCCTCCCCGACCCCAGCGCGTTCAGATCTCAAGCCTGAATATTATTCCCTGATCTGGTAGTACCAAACTCCATTACCGTCAAGAGCGACCCTGGAGAGAGCTTTCAACTTCGGCTCTTCTTCCAGACTTCTGGATATATTCCCGCAGCTGCGGCTTACCTGATGCAGTTATGTCGGGCGGCCTCAAATTCCTTGTCGCCAATCCCGGCCATAATGCAGAACAATTACTTCATCTGGTCGAACCAGTTGGCGGCCCGCGATCTCATGCTCTACCCTCCGCCTGCCGTAGCGCGCTGTCGACGAGCGCCTTGGCGGCCCACTCGGCAACAGATTGCGCGCCTTCGGAGGTCAGACCCCAGATATCCTTCAACACGATCAGCACCTCGACGCCGAATACGAGCGAAAGTGCCTGAGCGAGGCGTTCCCGGGCTTCGGGCGGTACGGTGCCCTGCAAGGGCGCCGTAACGCACCTCAGCAGGTCGACCCGGTGGCCGCGCGTGAACAGCGGCTCGTTACCGAGCGTGCCCGCCTGGCGCTGCGCCCACTGGTCCAGCGAGAGTTTCAGCGCCGCCTTAAAGGTGGCCTCAAACTCGTCGATGCGCGGCATCGCTGTCGCCAAAAGGTCGGCGACGCGGGCGCGTGCATCCGGACTGTCGGACGACCAGCCGAGTATCGGCCCCAGAGCCTCATCTACCACGGCATGGACCAGCGCGGCCTGGCTCGGAAAGTAACGGTAGGCGGTCGCCCGCGAGACTTCGGCAGCCTCGGCCACTTCGCTGACCGAGGGAGTAATGCCGGACTGCATGAGCCGCGTTGCCGTTTCGAGCATCAGTTTTCGCGTGCGGGCTCGCGGGCCTCGCTCGGTCCTGGCTGTTTCGTTCTGTTGACGTGAGACATCCATATCATTATGATACGCACGTCTCACAAATTTGCAAGGGCCCATCGCTTTGCTCCAGACGTGGGATATGCTGGGAGGGACCCACCCGGTCGCGGAGGGGAAATGAAGCAGATCTACGTGGTCGGTACGGCCGACACGAAGGGCGAGGAGCTTGCTTATCTCGCCGCTTGCATCGAGGCGGCGGGCGGGGTTGTCGTACGCGTCGACGTCGGCATCCGTGAGGCCCGGACCGCTGTCGATGTGAAGGCCGATACGGTAGCCGCATATCATCCCGACGGTGCTGAAGCCGTCCTTGCCTGTGGGGACCGCGGAAGGGCAGTCGAGGCGATGGGCATTGCCTTCGCGCGCTTTCTCGCGGACTGCCAGGACATTGCCGGCATTATCGGCATCGGCGGAGGCGGGGGCACCTCGATCATTACCGCAGGCATGCGCCAATTGCGGCTCGGCCTGCCAAAGATCATGGTCTCGACGCTCGCCTCCGGCAATGTCGCTCCTTATGTCGATGTTTCCGACATCGTAATGATGCCGTCGGTCACGGACATGGCGGGGCTGAACCGGCTGAGCCGGGTCATCCTTCACAACGCGGCCCAGGCGATTACGGCGATGTCACGCCGTCCGGCTGAGGTGGCGGCATCGAAACCGGCGCTCGGGCTTACCATGTTCGGCGTTACCACAGCTGCCGTATCCGCCATAGTCGAGCGCCTCCGGGCGGACTATGACTGCCTGGTCTTCCATGCTACCGGCACGGGCGGACGCGCGATGGAGAAGCTTGCCGACAGCGGCGTGATCTCAGGCGTGCTCGACATCACGACCACCGAGGTCTGCGACCTGCTTTTCGGAGGCGTCTTGCCTGCCACCCCGGACCGCTTCGACGCGATTGCCCGCACGGGCCTGCCTTATGTCGGTTCGGTCGGTGCGCTCGATATGGTGAACTTCTGGGCTCCGGATACCGTCCCCGAACGCTATGCCGGGCGGCTGTTTTACCGCCACAATCCGAACGTCACCTTGATGCGCACGACGTCGGCCGAATGCGCGCAGATTGGCCGCTGGATCGGCGACAAGCTCAACCTCTGCCACGGCCCCGTCCGCTTCCTCATTCCCGAGAAGGGCGTCTCGGCCCTCGATATCGAAGGCGGTGCGTTCTTCGATCCGCAAGCCGACGCCGCGCTCTTTGCCGCGCTCGAGGCGACGGTGAAGCCGACGGCGTCGCGACGTATTGTTCGACTGCCGCTCCATATCAACGATCCGGATTTCGCAGAAGCCGCCGTCGCGGCCTACCGTGACATCGCCAACCCCTGAGAGACAAAATCGATGCCAGCCATACCGCGCAAAACCATCCTCGAAAAATTTCACGGCATGATCGCAGCCGGCGTGCCGATCGTCGGCGGCGGTGCCGGCACCGGCATCTCCGCCAAGGCCGAGGAGGCAGGCGGCATCGACCTTATCATTATCTACAATTCTGGGCGCTACCGCATGGCGGGACGCGGTTCGGCGGCCGGACTGCTGGCCTACGGCAACGCCAACGAGATCGTGAAGGATATGGCGCTCGAAGTGTTGCCGGTCGTGAAAAAGACGCCGGTGCTCGCCGGCGTCAATGGCACGGATCCGTTCGTGCTGATGCCGCGGTTCCTGGCTGAGCTGAAGGCCATGGGCTTTTCGGGTGTCCAGAACTTCCCCACGATCGGCCTCTTCGATGGCCGGATGCGGCAGAGTTTCGAGGAGACAGGCATGAGCTACAATCTGGAGGTCGAGATGATTGCGACCGCCCACGGGCTCGATCTGCTGACGACGCCCTATATCTTCGACGAGAGCGAGGCTATCGCGATGACCCTTGCCGGCGCCGACATCGTCGTGGCGCATATGGGGGTGACGACCGGCGGCACGATTGGCGCCACATCCGGCAAGTCGCTCGATGACTGCGTCGACGAGATCACCGCGATCGCAAACGCGGCGCGGTCCGTGCGCGACGACGTCATTGTGCTCTGCCACGGCGGTCCCATCTCCATGCCGGAGGACGCGCGCTACATCCTCGAGCGTTGTGCCGGCTGCCATGGCTTCTATGGTGCAAGCTCGATGGAGCGATTGCCGGCAGAGGCGGCAATCCGCAAGCAAACGGAAGATTTCAAGGCGCTCGCCATCGGTGCGGTCGTCTGAGGAAGATCTTGGAGGAGGGGTTCATGGTGAAGGACAATTACTTTATCTATCCGGAGGATGTCAGCGCCTTCGGTTTCGACTGGGGCAAGCTGTCGCTGACCGTGGCGCCCGAAGTCAACGGCGCCAGCCGCTTTTCCGGCGGGGTCGTCGAACTGCCAAGTGGCGAAGGCCATTCCCGTCACAATCATCCGGGCGCGGAGGAAATCATCTTCGTCATTTCCGGCGAGGGCGAGCAGATGGTCGAGGACGAGAGCGGTAATCCGGTGACGCGGAAGGTCACCAGCGGCTGCACGATCTATATTCCTGAAAGTCGCTTTCATTCGACGAAGAACACCGGTGGCGGGCCGATGCTCCTCTTCGTGGTCTACTCACCGGCCGGGCCGGAGCTTGCTCTGCGCGATTTGCCGGACTTCCGTCTGCTGCCGCAGCGCCGGTGAGGCGGGCATCCATTTTGTGGGAGGAAAGCAATGAACGACAATGCAGGGCAGACAAGGCAGGCCGCCGTGGCACCGTTCGATACGGCCAAGCTCGACCGTCTCATGGAGCAAGCCGGTTTCGACGTCATCGTCGCCACCTCCAAACACAACACGCAATATCTCATGGGTGGCTACAAGTTCATCTTCTTTGCCGCCATGGACGCGATCGGGCACAGCCGTTACCTGCCCATAGTCATTTATGAGAAAGGCGCGCCTCATCACTCCGCCTATGTGGGGAACCGCATGGAAGGCTCAGAGCACCAGAACAATCCATTCTGGACGCCCGCGGTGCATACGGCAGCCTGGGGCACGCAGGATGCAGCCGGACTTGCCGTCGAGCACCTGAAGAAAATCGGCAAGGCCGGCGGGCGCATCGGCATCGAGCCGGCCTTCCTTCCATCCGATGCCCGCGATGTCCTTGCCTCTCGGCTGGATGGCGCGCAGTTTGTCGATGCCACACATGTGTTGGAGCGGTTGAGGGCCGTCAAGACGCCGGATGAACTGGCAAAGCTCAGACGCGCCTCCGAGCTGATCACCGACTCGATGCTGGCGACGATCGCTGGCGCCCGCGCTGGTTCGACGAAACTGGAGATCATCGAGCAACTGCGACGGGAGGAAACGAACCGGGGGCTGCACTTCGAATATTGCCTGCTCACGCTCGGCGCCAGTCACAACCGGGCGGGCTCGCCGCAGGCCTGGGTCGAGGGCGAGATCCTGTCGATCGATTCCGGCGGCAACTATCACGGATATATCGGCGACCTCTGCCGTATGGGTATGCTCGGCGAGCCGGATGCGGAGCTGGAGGATCTTCTGGCCGAAATCGAGAGCATCCAGCAAGCGGCCTTTGCCAAGGTCAGGGCAGGGGCTGCGGGCAGTGAAATGATCGTGGCAGCGGAAGCCGAACTCAAGGCCTCGCCGTCGGCGGCCTTCACCGATTTCTTCTGCCATGGCATGGGCCTTATCAGCCACGAAGCGCCTTTCCTCATGACGAACCACCCCGTCGCCTATGAGGGAATCGATGCCGACAAGCCGCTGGAAGCCGGCAGTGTGATCTCGGTCGAGACGACGATGCTTCACCCCAAGCGCGGGTTCATCAAGCTGGAGGATACGCTCGCGATCACTAATGGCGGCTATGAAATGTTCGGCGACCGTGGCCGCGGCTGGAACCGCGGTGGCGTGTGATTGCAAGGCCAGAGGTAATGAAAGGCCCGGCAGATGTCACTGCCGGAGCGTTTCGCGTCTTGGCGCCGTCGTCTCAGGTGTGGCGGATCTCCGTTCCCAGCACCTTCAGGCATTCGCGCATGAAGGCGGCGAGCGCCGTCCAACCCTTGGCCGAGACCATCGTCCCATCGACGTAGGCTTCAGTGGGCGAGAGGTCGATGTAGGTTCCGCCCGCCAGCGTGACCTCGGGTTCGCAGGCCCCAAGCGCACCCACCTTCTTGCCGCGAACGACACCGTCGACCGCTATCAGGATCTGGACCCCGTGGCAGATGGTGAAAATTGGCTTCCTGTACTCATGGAAGTGGCGCACCATCGCCTGCACCCGCTTGTCAGTGCGGATATATTCAGGTCCGCGCCCGCCAGCGCAGTAGACGGCATGATACTGGTCGAGCTGGTCCTCTGCTTCTGAAAACGTCTTGTTGATGGTGACGTTGTGCCCGAGCTTTTCTGTGTAGGTCTGATCCCCTTCGAAATCGTGCAGCGACGTCCGGAGAATGTCGCCGGCCTTCTTGTCCGGGCAAACGACGTGCACCGTGTGCCCGACCGCTTCCATCGCTTGCTGAAAGACGAAGATTTCGTACTCCTCGGTGAAATCGCCGGTGAGCATCAGGATTTTCTTGCCTGCCATGGGTTCTCCTCCTCGTTGTCAGATCGACAGGCACGTCCTTGCCTGCCGTGTGGATCAAATGTCGTCGAACGCCGGCAATAGCCGGTCGCGCGAATGTTCGATATGGATGCGCATTGCATCCGCAGCCGCGCCGGGGTCGCGCGCCGCAAAGGCGTCGAGCAGCGTTTGATGCTCGCCGAGTGCCTCCTCGGTGACACGGCGATGAAACATCAGGCGGAAGATGTGGAAATGCGTGTGCTGGAATGCCAGCATCTCTCGGATCAACTCGTTGCCGGCAAATTCCATGATGCGGTCGTGGAAAATAGCGTCGTTGCGGGCGAAGGTCGAATAGTTCGCCCGCTCGTCCCTGTTGTCGCTACGGGTCATCACCCCTGCTGCCTCCGTCAAGATGGCCAGTTTTTCCTCGTCCATCGCCTGGGCCGCCTTCGCGGCGCCGGCAGGTTCCAGCAGCAGACGAAGTTCATAGAGCTCGTCGAAGCGGTGGCGCGTGATCTGGGGCGCAGCGCGGTAGCCGACGAGATGCTGCTTGACAACCAGACCTTCGCCTTCAAGTCGGCCGAGAGCTTCGCGGATCGGAGTGTGGGAGACGTTGAACTCCCTGACCAGGTTGTCGACGGTGATGCGCGCGCCCGGCGCAATTTTCAACGACATGAGTTGGTTGAAGATCGCCTCGTAGACGTCAACGGCCAGGCTGTTGGCGCGCGGTATCTGTGTCGTTCCCGTTGAAGGTTCTCTGAGTCTCGTCGAAATCATCTGCTGCCTTGCCTCTTGACAGGTTCAATCGCTAGCACGATGCTGCGTTCAAGACAATCCTATATCCTATACGATTTAATATAGGGAGGAAAAATGATGCGAGTTTCCGAAGCGGCAGCCCTCGCGCTTGCCACCCGCCTGCTGGAAGAGCACGGCGCACCGCGTGACCATGCGGCGCTGCAGGCTGGCGTCCTGGTAACGGCCGAAATGAAGGGACACGCCTCGCATGGCCTGTACCGGCTCCCGCGCCTGGTCGAAAGGATCGCGCGCGGTGTCGTCGACCCGCAAACGAAGGGAACGCAGCGCTGGCGGGCGGATGCGGTGCTGGAGGTCGAAGGTTCGGCGGGATTGGGCCCCGTCGTCGCCATGGCCGCGATCGAGCGGCTGGCGCCTCATATTCCTGATCTTGGTATCGGCCTGGTAGCCGTTCGCAATGCGAACCATCTCGGCATGCTCGCGCATTACGTCGAGGCCATCGCTGCGATGGGGTTGGTCGGCATCGCGCTCTCGTCGAGCGAGGCGCTGGTCCATCCCTTCGGCGGTACACGGGCTATGCTCGGCACCAACCCCATCGCCATTGGCGTTCCGACTGCCGAGGACCCTCTCGTACTCGACCTTGCCACCAGCATCGTGCCGATGGGCAGGATCCATCATCACGCGGCGACCGGCAGGCCTATTCCCGAGGGATGGGCGCGCGATGCGGCCGGCAAGCCGACGACCGATCCGAGGCGTGCCAAGGCCGGCGCGATTGCGCCGTTCGGCGGTGCGAAGGGCTATGGCCTCGGCATTGCCATCGAGCTGCTGGTGGCGGCTCTTGCAGGCTCGGCGCTTGCACCTGAAGTGCACGGCACGCTCGATAGCCAGTCGCCATGCAACAAGGGCGACGTTTTCATCTTGATCGAGCCCAGCCTGGCGCCCGGGCTTCCGGCGCAGCTGTCAGCCTATCTCGATGCCGTGCGCGCCTCACCATCCGAGGTGGCTGGCGAACCGATTCGCGTCCCCGGCGATCGCGCCCGCCAGCGGCGTGCGGCCGCCAGCCGCAACGGTTTTGAGATCGACCAGCGCCTCTGGGATGACCTCAACGCGCTTTCCCCCTCCCGCGTTCTGGCCTTCGAGGGACAAAGATCATGAGCCTGTTTGCCGCCTTGAGGCTGCCGCGGGAGATCCTGTTTGGCATCGGCCAGCGCCATGCGCTCGCGAGCGTCGCCAGCAGGACCGGCCGGCGCGCTCTCGTCTGCACGGACGCGCGTTTTGCCGCAACGCCCGTCTTCGCGGAAATGATCGCCGCCGTCGAAGCCGCCGGCATCGCTGTACTGGTCCGTGATCAGACGCTGCCGGACGTGCCGCGCGATACGGTCGCAGTTTGCGTCGAGGCCGCGCGCGCCTTTGAGCCCGATATGGTGATCGGCATCGGCGGTGGCAGCTGCCTCGACATGGCGAAATGCGCCTCGCTGCTTCTTGCTCATGGCGGTGCGCTGGCCGACTACTATGGTGAGTTCAAGGTGCCTGCCCCCGTCCTGCCGGTCATCGCCGTGCCGACGACGGCAGGCACCGGTTCCGAGGTGACGCCGGTTGCGGTCGTTTCCGATCCCGATCGTATCCTGAAGGTTGGCATTTCGAGCCCGTATCTCATCGCCACCGCGGCGATCTGTGATCCGGAACTCACCTTATCCTGCCCGCCCGGGCTTACGGCGGTTGCCGGTGCGGATGCGCTGACGCATGCCATCGAAGCGTTCACGGCGATGCGCCGCCCCGGCGATCCGGAGCTTGCGCAGCAGCATGTCTTTGTCGGCAAGAGCGACCTCTCCGACCAGTTCGCGCTGTATGCTATCCGGCTCCTGAGCCGGAGCTTGGAAAGGGCCTTCAACGACGGTTCGGACATCGACGCGCGCGCCGATGTGATGATGGGCGCGCTCGCAGCCGGCTGCGCCTTCGGGACTGCGGGCACCGCTGCGGCCCATGCGGTGCAATATCCGGTCGGCGCCCTGACCCATACGCCGCATGGGCTCGGGGTGGCGACCATGCTTCCCTATGTGATGACATTTAATCGGCGGGTCGCTGCCGCGGAAATTGCCGCTGTCGGTAGGGCGCTCGGCCTCGATCCCGCCGGAGTGGAGAACGACTTCACACTGGCCGATGCCGCGATCGACGAGGTGAGCCGCCTTTTTGCGGCGATCGGCATTGCGCCGACGCTCGCCAGGCTCGGCCTGCCGGAAGACCGGATTGACTGGGCGGCCGAGCAGGCGCTCGGCATCGGCCGGCTGATCAAGAATAATCCACGTCCCCTCGATCCGGACGCCATGCGCGGCCTGGTTCGGGCCGCTTATGACGGCGACCTGGCCGCTTCCGCACTCTGACCTGGGAAATCATCATGAACGTGAACCAGCATTCGCCGCATCCAGACCACGATCCCTTCGGGCTGAGCGCGTTTTCCCGCGGCCTCTATATTGGCGGCGAGTGGCGGCCTGCAGCGGGCGAGGGACGGATCCAGGTGATCGATCCCTCGACAGAAGCGGTCATTGCCGCCGTGCCGGATGGGACCCTTGCGGATGCGGCAGCGGCCGTCGAGACTGCGGCGAGCGCCGCGGAAAGCTGGCGCGAGACCCCGCCGCGGAAGCGGTCCGAGATCCTGCGCCGCTGCTTCGAACTTATGGTGGAGCGCTCCGAAGCGCTTGCGAGGCTCATTTCGCTCGAGAACGGAAAGGCGTTGCGCGACGCGCGCGGCGAGGTGGCCTATGCAGCGGAGTTCTTTCGGTGGAACGCCGAGGAGGCGGTGCGCATCTCTGGTGAGTTCGGTATCGCCCCGGCCGGTGGAAACCGGATCGTCGTCGATTACCAGCCTATCGGCGTCTGCGTTCTCATCACACCGTGGAATTTCCCCGCCGCGATGGCGACCCGCAAGATCGCGCCAGCCCTTGCCGCAGGCTGCACCGTCATCCTGAAGCCGGCGAGCGAGACGCCGTTGACGGCCTATGCGCTTGCGGCTCTCTACGAGGAGGCTGGCGTGCCGCCGGGCGTGGTGAACGTGATGACAACATCGACGCCTGGTCCCGTCATAGCCGCCATGCTGGCCGACCCGCGGGTGCGAAAACTCTCCTTTACAGGCTCGACGGGGGTCGGCCGCACGCTTCTGGCGGAAGCGGCAAAAAATGTCATCTCCTGCTCCATGGAACTCGGCGGCAACGCGCCATTCATCGTTTTCGAGGACGCGGACATTGACGCAGCGATCGAAGGGCTGATGGTTGCGAAAATGCGCAATGCCGGTGAGGCCTGCACGGCTGCGAACCGCATTTATGTGCAGTCCGGTATCCACGATGCCTTCGCGGAAAAATTTACTCGACGCATGGCCGCCCTCAGCGTCGGTCCGGGCGTAGATCCGGATACCGAGTGCGGTCCGATGATCACACGCAAGGCGGTGGAGAAGATCGACCGCCTTGTTGCGGACGCCACTTCCCGCGGTGCTCGCGCTCTCTGCGGCGGACGAACATTGGCAGGACGGGGCTTTTTCTATCCGCCGACGGTGCTTGTCGATGTTTCCCCGGCCTCTGACATGGGCTGTGAGGAGATTTTCGGCCCCGTCGCGCCGCTCTACCGTTTCGAGAGCGAGGCAGAGGTCATCGCTGCCGCCAACAATACGGAGTATGGTCTCGCCGCCTACATCTATACCCGCGACATTGGTCGTGGAATGCGCGTCGCCTCCAAGGTCGAGGCGGGCATGATCGCGCTCAATCGTGGACTGGTCTCCGATCCCGCTGCCCCCTTTGGCGGCGTGAAGCAGAGCGGCCTCGGACGTGAAGGAGGGCAGCACCACGGTATCACGGAGTTCATGGAAGCCAAGTACATTGCGACAAGTTTCTGAAGGAGGAACCTGTGGCCGCCGATCCGTTTCGCATCCGTGACCATGTCTCAGATTTCGACGAGATTGTCGGCGATATCCGTGCCCGCAGCCTTGCGACGCGGCGCACTGTTACAATGGAAGCCAACATTGCCTATGGGGCTGGACCGGGCGAGACGCTCGACATCTTCCTGCCGAGCGATGCCGGCTCGGACATGCCGATCCACATGTTCATCCATGGTGGCTATTGGCGGATGTTTTCCAAGGAAGACTATTCCTGCGTCGCTGAGACTATCACCGGGGCTGGCGCGGTCGCGGCCATCGTCGATTATTCCTTGATGCCCGGCGTGAGAATGGACGTCCTGGTTGGTCAGGTCCTGAAAGCCAAGGCTTTCCTGCTGGGGCATGCGGATCGTTTTGGCGCCACGCCGAAGCAGTTCTCCGTCAGCGGTCACTCCGCCGGCGCACATCTTGCAACCTTTCTCTTCCATCGCTCGCCAGCGCCTTCGGGCGTGGATGCTGCTTTCCTGCTCGGCGGCCTATATGACCTCGAACCGCTTCAGACCTCCTTCCTCAGTGAGGAGATCGCCTTGAGCGACGAGGAGGTGCGACGGTTTACGCCGATGCGCCGCGAGCACGATCCTGCAACGCGCGTCGCTATCATGACCGGCGACCTGGAAACTGATCCATTCAAAATTCAGGCAAATGCGTTCAGGAAGGTTCTCGCCGCCCAAGGGCTTGAAGTGCGGGAATCGCATGTCGCAGACGGGAACCACATGAGCACGGTGCGTGACCTCGCCGTCGCTGGCACAGCTGTGGCGGGAGTATTGCGCGCCACAATTGCCAATGATGCCGGTGAGGGATCGAAGAGACAACCTAGCCCTGACCGCCGCTTTTCGTGATCGTGGCAGTCGAAGAGTGATGCATCGGCTGCTATGGCAGGTACAAGGTCGTGCCGATCCGCGTCGTCGAACGTCGCGAAGGCTGACCGGGTCCTAGAAATCAGCTACTTTGCCCCAGGCGGACGCTGCGAAGCGGCTGGGATGGTAGGGCCGGGGATCGACAATTGGCTCATCACCCGTGACGATGTCGGCAATCAGATGGCCGGCGCCGGGTCCGATGCCGAAACCGTGGCCGCTGAAACCGGCAGCGAGGATGAATCCGGGAAGGGTGGCGATCTCGCCGATCCCCGGTACACCGTCTGGCGTGCTGTCGATATAGCCCGCCCAGGCCGCCTTGATTTCGGTATTCTTCAAGGCGGGCAGAAGCTTGAGTGCCCGCGAATGCGTGAGGGCAATGGTCGGCTCATCGACGGCCGGGTCGAGAATGCGCATGCGCTCCATTGGCGTCGGCCTGTCGAGCCGCCACCCTGCCAGCGATTCATGGCCCGAGCGAACTCCCTCCAATCCGCCGGGCGCCAGACTCCGCCAGCGCCGGGCAAACATCGGCAGGAACTGCGGCGCGAAACGAAACTGCTGGGCGGTGGGGTCGACGCGGCCGCGGCCGCTGATCGCGAGCGTGTAACCGCAGTCGCCGCGGCGTGTCACGGAAACTGCCGATGTGTGCAGGGCATCGGGCAACCCGTTCGCACCTGGTGAAACCGCGAGGATCGACGAGCGGATGGAGGCTTGCGGAAATCGGATGCCGAGCTGGCGGCAGAAGGAGGAGGCCCAGGCGCCGCCGGCCAGGATCGCCACTTTTGTTCGGATGGTGCCATGCTCGGTGACGACACCTGAAACTCTGCCGCCTTCAACGTCGACGCCGCGGGCCGCACAGGACTGATGCACCGTACCGCCGAGCTTCAGGATCGCACGCGCGGCGGCAGGCGCGGCGTTTGCAGGATCGGCCGTGCCGTCCGTCGGCGAAAAGACTCCGCCTTTCCACGGGGCGCCGGTGGCCCGCCCGCGTTCCGTTGCCTCTGCGCCGCTCAGCATATGGGTGGTAACGCCGACCGATCGGGCGAAATCGCGCCAGCGAGCCCAGCCGGAAAGTTCCTCCTCGCTATTACTGAGATAGAGGAGACCGCAGCGGCGGAAGCCGGTGTCCTCGCCGGTCTCAGTGGCGAAGCGCTCCCACAGATCGAGGCTCTTCGTCGACATCGGCAATTCCCGGGCGTCGCGGTTTTGCTGGCGGCACCAGCCCCAGTTGCGGCTCGATTGCTCCGCACCGACAAGGCCTTTCTCGACGAGGGCGACCTTCAACCCGCGCCTGGCCAGATAATAGGCCGCGAAAACGCCGACGATGCCGCCGCCGATCACGACCGCATCGGCGGTAGCGGGCAGTTGCAGTGTCGTGTCGACGCGAGTGAGCGGTGCGGGCATGGCATGGTCTCCGTGTCAGGCCAGTCTAGCGGATCCGCCGCCGCGACTTTGCCGGAGTTCATGCAGCGACAGCAGAAGATTCCGTCTTGGCGGCAGGCCGGCAGCCATTTGTGCTTCTGCATATCCTCCAACCCGGTCGACACCCCCCTTTGATGTGTTAAGCTCGACGTTGAAAGGAAGCAGCATAATATGCTGCGTCATTGGCGATCTCGAGCAAGCGAAGGCGCGCGTGATGATGAAACTCGACCGGATCGACATAAAAATTCTCTACGAACTGCAGAAGAATGGCCGCGTCACGAATGTGGAACTCGCCGAGCTGGTCAATCTGTCGCCGAGCCCGTGTCTGATGCGGGTGAAGAAGCTGCAGTCGGAAGGTTATATCGAAGGCTATTCTGCTCAGATCAATGTCAGTAAACTCGGCCAGACACTGACCGTGTTCACCGAGATCACGTTGAAGAACCATCGGCAGATCGACTTCGCCCGCTTCCTGGCGGCGATCGAGAAGGTCGACCAAGTGATCGAATGCCATCTGGTTTCTGGCGGCTACGATTATCTGCTGAAATTTGTCACGGCCGGCATCGACGAGTATCAGACGATCATGGAGCGGCTGACCGACCTGGACGTCGGCATCGACAAATATTTCAGCTTCGTCGTCCTGAAATCGCCGATCATCAAAGCCCACATGCCGCTGACCACATTGTTCCCGCATTAGAGCTGTTCCAGCAAAATGGCATAGCGGTTGTGCATCTTTCATCGGTGCTGCGCGGATAGCGGTTCTCTCTGTCGCAGGTTGTTCCACCTATAACTGTAAGCTTCCTACTGGTTGGAACGACTTGCGACAATTCTCATCCTTGCCTTCCAGAGCCCTGTTGGCTGCCACTTGCCGGGGTTCTGCCGTGGAGTCGAGGCTTTCCAGCGCGACCCGACCCGGTGCGCGCTCGATCTGACAAACCCTTGCTCGGGTTTCAAGGAACGCAGGTCAGTAAGCACAGAACGACTGCGTGATCCCTGAGGCAAATCCGTGCCAAGAATTTTCGCAGTGGAACCGGCACTCAGTGCCGGCAATAGGTCCGCACCAGTTCCGGATCCTGCTGGAGCCCGTCGAGCCAAGCCGGATCGAGCGTTGGCACCGATGAAAAGAGCAGTTGAGAATAGGGGTGTTGCGGCGTCTTCACCGTCGAGGAGGTGATTTCCTCGACCTTGCGGCCTCCGTACATCACAACGATTTCGTCGCAGATCGCCTCCACCACCGAGAGGTCGTGGCTGATGAAGATGTAGGAGAGGCCGAGTTCGCGTTGCAACTCCTTGAGCAGATCGATGACTGCGGCGGCGACCACCGTGTCGAGCGCCGAGGTAATCTCGTCGCAGAGGATCAGCTTCGGATCGGCGGCAAGGGCGCGGGCGAAGTTGACACGCTGCTTCTGCCCGCCCGAGAGTTCGCCAGGCCGGCGATGGCGCAGGTTGCGGGGCAGGTGCACCATGTCGAGCAATTGATCGATCCGGGCGCTCCGTGCCTTTCGATCCATGCCGTGGTAAAAGACCAGCGGCCTGGCCAGGATGTCCTCGACAGATTTCGCCGGGTTGAGCGCGGTATCGGCATATTGGAAAACGATCTGCATTTCGCGCAACTGCTCACGTGAGCGCTCACGCGCGCTGCTGCGCAATTCCGTGCCGTCGAAGACGATCTTGCCGACTGCGGCCGGCAGTATCCCGGCGATGGTGCGAGCAAGCGTCGACTTGCCGCAACCGGATTCCCCGATGATGCCGAGATTGCGCCCTCTTTCCACTATCAGGCTTACGTGTTCGACCGCACGAACGAGGGGAAGTCCGTCAGCCTGGCGCTGCCCATAGCCAGCGACGACGTCCTCGATCTTCAGGAGCGGCGCCGTCGCGTTCTCTGCAGGACTTGCCGCGCCTCGCGGTTTCGGTTCGAAGGCTGCGAGCAATTGCCGGGTATAGGGGTGCTTCGCATCGTTGAGGATTTCTTCGGTTGTGCCGGTTTCCTGGGTCTCCCCGTCTTTCAACACCACGATGCGGTCGGCGATTTGTGCGACGACGGCGAGGTCGTGCGAGACATAGACGCCTGATATGCCGCCTTTCTTCATGACCGATTTGAAAGCACGCAGGACTTCGATCTGGGTCGTCACGTCAAGCGCGGTCGTCGGCTCGTCGAAGATGACAAGCGTCGGGTCGCCGATGAGCGCCATGGCGGCAGCCAGACGCTGCAGCTGTCCGCCGGAAACCTGGTGCGGATAACGGCTGCCGATCGTTTCCGGTTCGGGCAGGGACAGCGCCCGGAAGAGTTCGATCGCCCGGATTCGGGCATCTTCCGGCGACATCAGCTGATGAATACGCGTGACCTCGATCACCTGATCCATGATCGATGTGGCAGGGTTGAAGGCGGCTGCGGCCGATTGCGGCACGTAAGCGACCTGGGTGCCGCGTAGTTTGGCGCGCTGCTTTTCGCTGAGCGCAACCATATCCTTGCCGCTGACCGAAACACTGCCCGCGGAAATGCGACAGCCCGGGCGGGTATGGCCCATGAGGGTCAGGGCGATCGTGGTTTTGCCCGAGCCGCTCTCGCCGATCAACGCGACGATCTCGCCCTCGGCAATATCGAGACTGACGCCTTTGATGATCTCGACACGTCGGCCGGAATCGGTGGTTGCTTCGACCTTGAGGTCACGGATTTCTATGAAGTTGCTCATGACTCGCTCCGGTCGCGGATCTTCTGCGGCAGGTTGTCGATCAGCAAGTTGACGCTGATCGTGAGGCTGGCGATGGCAAATGAGGGAAACATCACCGCCGGCGCGCCGAATGGCAGGCCGCCGACGTTCTCGCGCACGAGTGCCCCCCAATCGGCATAGGGCGGCTGGACGCCGAGGCCAAGGAAGGACAATCCAGACAGCAGCAGAACGATGAAGACAAAACGAATGCCGAGGTCGGCAAGCACCGGCCCGACGATGTTGGGGAGGATCTCCGAGCGAATGAGATAGAGGGTACTTTCACCGCGGATGCGCGCAACCGTGATGAAATCCATTGCATTGATGTTGACGGCAAGCGCCCGGGCGAAACGGTAGGCGCCGGGGATGTAGATCACCGACAGCGTCATGATCAGCACCGGGACGGAGGAGCCGACGGCAGCCACGACCACTAGTCCGAACAGCTTGCTCGGGATGGAGTTGAGTGCGTCGAGGAACCGGCTGAGGATTGTATCGAGCCAACCGCCGGCGACCGCTGCGATCATGCCGAGCACCACGCCGCTGAAGCAGGCGATCGTGACCGCCGCCAGCGAGATGCCGACCGTATAGCGCGCACCCATCAGAATCCGCGAGAGCATGTCGCGGCCGAGATAATCGGAGCCGAGCCAGAGTTCACGGCTCATCGGGCCGAAATAGTCGAGATCGACAATCTCGCCGACCGGATAGGGGATGATCAACGGTGCAAAGATTGCCACGAGCGCCCACGAGAGGATGATGGCAAGGCCGATCGCGCCGACGATGTTGAAGCGATAGCCAAACCGGGTTCCGGACAGCCGGCCGGAGGCGGTTTCGGAATGGGACATGGTCATCGTAGCCTCGGGTTTGAAAGGATGGCGATGATATCGGCGATGGTGATCAGGAGCAGGTAGCCAAGGCAGAAGATCATCGCGCAGCTCTGGATCAGCGGCAGATCACGCGTGGCGACGCCATCCAGCATCAGCTTGGCGATACCGGGATAGTTGAAAATGGTCTCGACGATGATGACGCCTCCGAGCAGATAGGAAAGCGACAGCGCAACCGCATTGACGATGGGGCCGAGCGCATTCGGCAGCGCATGGCGAAAGACGATGCGCGGCCGGGAGGCACCCTTGAGCAATGCCATCTCAACATAGGGCGTGTTGAGCGTCTCGATAACAGCCGCGCGCGTCATCCGGATCATCTGGGCGGAGACGACGAAGGTGAGGGTGATCACGGGCATGGCATAGACACGCAACAGGTCGGCCAGACTGTGAACTTCATTTGCGAATGATAGGGCCGGCAGCCATTTCAGATAGACGGCGAAGATGAGCGCGGCAGAGGTCGCGACCATGAATTCCGGTACGGAAATGACGCCGATGGTGATCACGGTGACGATCCGATCATAAAGGGTGCCGCGCAGCATTGCCGCAGTGATCCCGAGCGTGAGCGCGATCGGCACGGAGAAAAGCGCGGTGACGCCGGCAAGTTTCAGCGTGTTGACGAAGCGGCCGGCTATGAGAGCAGCGATCGGCATTTCATTGGCATAGGACGTGCCGAGGTCGCCTTGCAGCAGCCCGACGGACCAGCGAAGGAAACGAAAAAGCGCCGGTTCGTCGAGATGCATGGCTTTGCGCAAGCCTTCCACGGCTTCCGGCGTGGCGGCCTGTCCGAGCAGGATCGTCGCCGTATCTCCGGGCAACAGCGTTGTCGCGAAGAAGACGGCGAAGGAGACGATCACCAGGGTGACCATGGCGACGAACAATCTGCCCACTACAAGGGATAAGACCTGGCGGTTCACGGGCGTCTTCCCTCTGCGTTCGAGTTGAGTTGCATCAATGCAGATGGAGGAGCTGGGGCGCGGCTGCTGCCCCAGTCTCCTTTGCTCTATCAGGCTTCAAGCCAGACATATTCGGCAAAAGCATATCCCATCTGGCCACCGAGCGGGTTTGCTTCCAGGCCCTTCAGCTTGGCCGTTGTGGCATCGACGTTCGAGATATAGGCCGGAATGATAGTACCGGCTTCTTGAGCGACCATGCCCTGCATCTCGTTGTAAATCAGCTTGCGCTTGTCTTGATCGAGAGAGCCGCGCGCCTCGATGAGCATCTTGTCGAACTTCTCCGACTTGTATTGGCTTTCGTTCCACGGAGCGTCCGAGGTGTAGAGGAGGGAGAAGAGGATATCAGGGGTCGGCCGCGGGTTGATATTGCCGAAGTGGATCGGCGCCTTGAGCCAGTAATTGTCCCAGTAGCCATCGGATGGCACTCGCTCGACATCGAGCTTCATGCCGATTTCGGCACCGGCGGCCTGGATGATCATGGCCATGTCGATCGACGAGTTCGCCGCATCGGAGGCGACGATCGGAATGGCTTGCCCGAGGACGCCAGCCTTTTCGAAGTGGAACTTGGCCTTTTCCGGATCAAAAGCCCGCGGCTTCAGCTCTGCATTGTGATAGAAGTTTGCGGGGGAAACTGGTTGATCATTGCCGACCTCGCCGAGACCACGCAGCGCCGATTTGACGATCTGCTCGCGGTTGACGAGATATTTCATGCCTTCGATGAAATCCCGCTTGTTGCCAGGCTCCATGTCCAATCGCATGTTCAGATTGGTGTAATTTCCTGATGTTGACTTCGATAATGTAAATCCGTCGCCCTGGGCCTCGACGAGGCGCATGGAGCGGGGATTGATCGTTGCCGCGAGATGGATATCGCCGGCAAGCAGCGCGTTGACGCGGGCGTTGTCGTCGCTGATCGCGAAATATTCGAAGGAATCGACGTTCGGGCCGGATTTCCAGTAGTTCTTGTTCTTGACCCCGACCGAGCGCACGCCCGGTTCGAAGACCTCCTTGACGAAAGCGCCGGTGCCATTGGCCTTGGTGAAATCGGTCGTGCCATCGGCGACGATCATGAAGTGATGCATCGCAAGAATGGTCGGCAGGTCGGCATTCGGATTGGCGAGCGTAATCTCGACGGTCTGCTTGTCGACCGCCTTGAAGCCTGTCATCTGTGCGGCGATTTTAGCGACTTTCGAGCCGACCGAAGGGTCGAGATGACGTTTCAGCGAAAACACCACGTCCTCGGCGGTTAGAGGCTTGCCGTCATGGAAGGTGACGCCGCTCTTCAGCTTGACCGTCCAGGTCTTCGCATCCTTGCTCTCGATCGCTTCGGCAAGCTCCATCTGCGGTGTGCCGCTCTTGTCGAGGAAGGTTAGGCGGTTATAGAAGGAGCAGCAACGGACATAGTCAGTGGAAAGCGACGCCTTGGCGGGGTCGAGCGTATCGGCGGTCGAGGATGACCAGCCGGCCGCCTTGAGCGCCCCGCCGGAAACCGGCGCAGCGGCGAGCGCCTTGCCGGCACGGCCGAGCACAAGCCCGCCGGCGGACATGGCCACGCCGCCCGCGAGCATCATATGCAGCAACTCGCGGCGGGTGGCGCCACGACGGATGGCGCTTTCGACCATGGCGTCGTCGGACCTGGTCCAATTGGTGATCTTGTCGTTCATTTCATTCCCCTTTTCTTCTGTGGCGGGCGGCCGCGCTGGCGAGCCCGATCCGGTTTTAAGTCAGGCTCGCGCGGCGGCTACGGCCTCGGCGAGGGCTGCCATCGACGTGAAATGATAGTCGGGTGCGGTGAATTCCGCCGGCTCGATCGTGCCGCCGTAGCCCTTCTCGGCATGCCGCCGCTCGATCCAGCAATTGGTCAGCCCAAGTTTCCTGGAGATCCCGATATCGTGGTACTGGCTCTGGGCGACGTGCAGGATGTCGTCTTTTGAATGTCCTTCAGAGGCAACGTGGTCAAACACCTTCTCGAAGAAGGCGGGATCGGGCTTCTCGGTCTTCGTGTCATCCGCGGTGAAGGCGGCATAAAAGGGATTGCCCAGTTCCTTTTCGAAGAAGTCGAATGCCCAGCGGCGCGCGTTGGTCATCGCCACAAGGCGGTAATCTTTGGCAAGACTTGCCAGCGCTGCGGCGCTGTCTGCAAACCCCCTCCAGCTCTTGGCCGAGTCCCGCAGCCGCTCGCCGTATTTTTGATCGACGGGCAGGCCCAGGTCGGGCGCGATCGCGAGATAGACGCGAACGAGGTCGTCCGGAAAGAGCTCGGCGTCTTCGGAGTAGCGGGCCGCGCGGTAAAGAGTGAGAGCCTGCTCGCCGTCGATTTTGCAGCCCACCTCGCCAGCGATCTCGGCAAGGCAGGCCTTGAGGCCGCACTCGAAATCGATGAGTGTGCCGACGACGTCGAAGGTCAGGTATTTGAATTCCGAAAGGCTCTTGCTCACGTGAATTCCCCAGTGTTCGGCTCCAATCGGAGCGCGGCTTCTCGAAGAAGAATTTTCTGTTCCGCCGGCGGGCGCATTGTCCCGCTCTTGTCTGGAAGACCCGCATCCGTCGGGTTCCAGGTCTTTTCTTGATTTCAGTTTGTCACCTGTACCGCGCCGGATTCGCCGAAATGGCGGCATGGAGCGGCAGAAAATACCGAATCTGACCGTTTAGCGGTATTCTCGGGCCTGCAGCGCCCGACGCACATCCGGGTCCTCCAGCGTCTCGTCCAGTGTCATGCGCGTGCGGTCGACGATCGCATCAATCTCCGTTTCAGTGCAGCAGAGCGGCGGGGCATAGCCAAGCACACCATTGCCGAACGCGCGGATAATCAGGCCGTTTTCCCAGGCACGATCTAAGATCCGGCGGGCGGGTTCGGCGGATGCCGGCAGCGGCGTTTTGTTCACCTTGTCGACTACAAGCTCGACGGCGGCAAGCATGCCGCGGCCGCGGACATCCCCGACAAGCGGATGATCCCTCAGCCCCTCCAGACCCTCCATCAGCCGCGCACCCGCCCTGACGCCATTGTCCAGAAGGCCGCTTTCATAAAGCTTCAGGACTTCGAGGCCGACCGCGGCGCTGACGGGATGGGCCGAATAGGTGTAACCATGGCCGACTGCGGCAGCACCAGCGCCTTCGGCGATCGTTTCATAGACGTGATCGGACATCAGAACGGCGCCCATGGGGACGTAGCCGGAGGTGAGGCCCTTGGCTGTCGTCAAAAGATCCGGCACAATCCCTTCCTCGCTGCAGGCAAAAAGCGGCCCGGTGCGGCCAAAGCCGGTGATCACCTCATCCGCCACGAAAAGGATATCGTGCTCGCGGCAGAATTCGCGCATCGCCTTAACCCAGCCTTTCGGCGGCACGAGCACGCCGCCCGAACCCTGAATCGGTTCGGCGTAGAAGGCCGCGACGCGCTCCGGCCCGATCGTCTCGACCTTGCTTTTCAGCGCCGCGAGCGATGCATCGATGATCGCCTGCGGATCGTCGCCGACCGGGTTGCGGTAAGCATAATGAGACGGGATCTTATGCTGCCAGTCGAAGGGCAGGCCGAAGCCGGCATGGAAGGCGGGCAAGGCGGTCAAGCCGGCACCCACCGTCGAGGAGCCGTGATAGCCCTGTTCGACCGAGATGAACTGATCGCGCTCCGGTCGTCCTCGGGCATTCCAGTAGTAGCGGATGAACCGGATCGTGGTGTCTATGGCGTCGGAGCCCCCGAGTGTGAAGTAGACATGGTTCAAATCACCAGGCGCCCTATCGGCAAGTTCCCCAGCGAGCCGGATCGCAGGCTCGGAGCCGAGGCCGAAATAGGCCGTTGCGTAGGGAAGCTCACGCATTTGCCGGGCCGCCGCCTCGACGATGCTCTCATGGCCATAACCGGCATTGACGCACCAGAGACCGGCGAAACCGTCGATGAGCTGTTTGCCCGAGGCGTCGGTGACCGTTGCTCCCTTGGCCGAGGCCAGCACGCGCACGCCATGCTTTTCATGACTGCGATAGGATGCGACGGGATGAATGAGGTGGGCGCGATCGAGTTCGATGAGCGAGTTGCTGTACATGGGGATCTCCGGGTCAGCCGAGCGCCTGGCTGGCAAGGGCAAAGGTGGTGGCGGTCCGGGCGGCGACGTCGCCGGCCGATGATGTTCTCATAGCGATGCCACCGCCGACATGGGCGAGCCCCTGTGTGGCCAGCCATGGGGACAGTCCGGTTTCGGCAGTCGTATCCACCCTGAGGAACCTTCCTGGCCGAACGGCGATGTGATGCTCGATGAGTTTCCTGGCGTCCTCGATGTCCGCGGCGACCACCGGTCCGATCACCTCGCCGCGACCGAAGGAACGCAGGCATGCGAATCCCGAAACGCCGCCGTCGCGGCGAATAACGGCGAATTCGCCGACCCTTGCAAGATAGGAGAGCAGCCCTTCGCGGTCGGCACCGAAGGCAAGGCGGTCGAGCGCCATGATGGCGTTGAGATCACCCACGGTGGCGGTTTGCGTGCCAGTCGGCGCGCCGATGCCTCCGGCAAAGCCTTGGTGCTGCAGCACGGTCCCGCATTCGTGGAAGCCGAGCTTTTGGTAGAGCGGCAGGCCTGCGGTTGTCGCGACCAGCCGCAGCGGCCGGTCGCCCGCGATCCGCAAAGCCGCATCCATCAGGCTGCGGCCGAGGCCGCGGCCGCGCATCGTTTCGTCGACGATGACCATGTTGATGGTCGCACAATCGTCTTTGTAAGGTGTGACGAGGACGGTGCCGACGACCCTGTCGTCCTCGATCGCGACCATACCTTCGCTCAAGGCCAGGGCCATCTGCCAGTCCTCCGGCCGATGCGGCCAGCCCGCCTGTCTGGAGAGCGCAACGGCGGCTTCCAGATGGTCGGGGCTGAACGGGGCGATTTCGATCTGACGTGTTTGCATCGGGCCGTCCTTCATATCGTGCCCACAAGTCTGCCGGAGCCCCGGCGGGCGGATCGTCTGAAGGCCGCGGTTAAGGCAGTATCTTATAGCTTTGCGCTGACGTGCCGCCGCATCTTATGCTGGAGCGGATCGATAATTTCCATCGGGGATGTTGACTGAACGCTTGGCGCCAAATCGCTCTGGTTCGCTGGGACAGTTCAGTGCATCATCGCGAGAGCTGCCGCGAAGAAGTCGTCGCCGCCGAAGTTCCCTGATTTCAACGCCAGAAGCATGTCGCCCTGCCGATTGCCGACCGAGCGCAGCACCGGCACGCCGGGGGCAATCTCTGGGCCGATCAGGAATGCCGGGATGGCGAGCTTGTCAACTGCGGCCCCGGACGTTTCGCCGCCTGCGACGACGAGGCGCCGCACGCCCCTCTCAACCAGTTCGGCGGCGATGATCGACGTCGCGGTCTCGATCGCGTGGCCGGAGGCCTCCCGACCATATTGCGATTGCAGCCGGGATACGGTTTCCGGCGCCGCGCTCGCAGCGACTATCACGGGGCCGGCGGAGATGCGGTCTCCGGCCCAGGAAATCGCTGCGGCAATCTCATCCGGGCCTGATATCAAACGCTCCGGATCAAGCCGCAGCACAGGCATCGACCGTTCGGCGACGTCGAGCTGGTGTAGCGTCGCCTTCGAACAGCTTCCGGCAATGATCGCCGAAAGCCCGCCCACAGGGCGAATGACGTCTTCAGTCGTGGCGCTGCCGGCTATGCGACCGGAACGAACGAGTGCGCGGGCAAGGCCGAGGCCGAGGCCTGACGCACCGGTGGATACCGGAGCCTCCAATGCTATTTCGCCAAGCGTTTCCAGATCCCTTTCGAAAATCGCGTCGGCGATAGCCATGGTCACGCCTGTCATGCGCAGGGCATTGAGCTTTGCCTTGGCGGCGGCCGGTCCGGCCGCGACAGCTGCCAGATCGATTAGTCCGACGGCGCGGCGCGATTGCCGAGCGAGAACCCGCACGAGATTGGCGTCGTGCATCGGGTTGAGGGGGTGGTCCTTGAGGGGACTTTCGTTCAATGGCAGGTGGCCGACGAAGAGATGGCCGAAATAGACGGTACGTCCGGTTTCCGGGAAGGCTGGTGTAACCAGGACGCTGCCACCGCCAGCAGCGTCGCTCAGGGCCTCCGTGACCGGGCCGATATTACCGGCATCGGTGGAATCGAATGTCGAGCAGATCTTGTAAAGCACGTGGCCCACGCCCCTATGGCGCAGCCATCGCTCAGCTTCGGTGGCAGCCGTCACCGCCTCCGAGGCCGGGACTGAGCGGATTTTTAGGGAAATAACTATGGCATCGACATCCGGCAGCGCCAGCGAGGTATCGGGAATACCGACCGTCTGGACCGTGCGTAGGCCGTTCTTCGTCAGCGTGTTGGCGAGATCGGACGCGCCCGTATAGTCGTCAGCGATCGACCCGAGTGAAATAGCCATCGTCTAGCTCCGTGCAAAAGGGGCGAACCAGCCCAGACCGTCCAGCGTGTGGCCGCGCGGGATATATTCGCAGCCAATGAACCCGTCATAGCCCAGGCGGTCGATTTCGCTGAACAGGTAGGGATAGTTCAGTTCCTCCCCGTCCGGCTCGTTGCGGGACGGCACGCTGGCGATCTGGATATGTCCGGTGACCGGCAGCAGGCGCCGCAATGCCATGGCGACGTCGCCATGCAAGATCTGGCGGTGATAGATGTCGAATTGAAGCTTCAGGTTCGGCAGGCCGCATTCGGCGACCAACC
Organism: Rhizobium bangladeshense; assembly: GCF_017357245.1. Classification (NCBI taxonomy): domain Bacteria; kingdom Pseudomonadati; phylum Pseudomonadota; class Alphaproteobacteria; order Hyphomicrobiales; family Rhizobiaceae; genus Rhizobium; species Rhizobium bangladeshense. Next base: position 487,941 of record NZ_CP071613.1, read on the forward strand.
GCTCGGCCATGGCGAAGTCGTTGAGGAAGTATCCCGGCATGTTGCGCCCGTTGATCGGCTCAAGCAGAAGGTCGATGCCCTCTTCCCCGAGCCGGCCGGCGGTGTAGGCGACGGATCGGCGGTAGGAGGAAGAAGCGTCCTGATCTTGAGGATTGGCGATGCCTGCCATCAGGTGCAATCGTTTGACGCCTGTAGCCGCCGCATAATCCAGTGCGCGCCCGACATCCGCTTTGAGCTGATCGAACCGCCCGGGAAGGGCGGCGATGCCACGCTCGCCTGCTGCCCAGTCGCCTGGCGGCAGGTTAAACAAGGCCTGCTGCAGATTGTTGCGGGCGAGCCGTTCGGCGATGGCCTCCGGCACTGCTTCGTAGGGAAAAAGATATTCGACGGCGGAAAACCCAGCATCGGCTGCAGCATCGAAGCGGTCGAGGAAGGCCCATTCATTGAACATCATCGTCAAGTTGGCGGCGAAAACTGGCATGATGGGCTTCCTTTACAGGCTCTGAGGCTCCTTGGCGGAGCCGGGCAATTCTGCGCCAGAGAGTTTGGCGTAGAGGCGCGCCAGCGAGGAATCGTCGTCACGGCCCATGCCGGCTCCGGCGGCCGCCAGGTACATTTGCAGAGCGGCTGCCGCGAGCGGTGTGGGATATCGTTCGGAGCGGGCCATATCCTGGACGATTCCGAGATCCTTAACGAAGATCTCAATGCTGCTGAGCGGAGCATAGTCCCCGGCCAGTATATGCGGCACGCGGTTTTCAAACATCCAGGAATTGCCGGCCGAGGCGGTGATGACCTCATAGACCTTGTCGAGGTCCAGACCCTGCTTGGCCGCAAATGTTATCGCCTCGCATGCGGCTGCGATATGCACGCCGGCGAGAAGCTGGTTGATCATCTTGAAGGCGGCGCCGGTTCCGGCCGCGTTGCCGAGCTCGTAGACTTTGCCGGCCATGGCATCGAGGGCCGGACGCGCGGTCTTGAAGGCCTTTCGGGAACCGGAAGCCATAATCGTCAGCTCGCCTCGGGCGGCCTTGGCGGCGCCGCCTGAAATCGGCGCATCGAGATAGTGCAGACCCAAAGCCTCCGCCCGCTCCGCAAGATTGCGCGCGACGGCGGGGTCCATCGTTGCCGATGAGATGAAGACAGCGTCGGCCTTCATCGTCGCCGCAATGCCCTGGGGTCCGAACAGCACGGACTCGGTCTGCGCTCCGTTGACCACAACGGAGACGACGATGTCGGCATCCGCAGCGGCGTCAGCCGGGGATGCAGCGCCGCGTCCGCCTTCGGCGACGAAGCGGTCCACCGCGCCGGGCGTTATGTCATATCCAACGACGTCGAGACCTTTGCGCTTCATGGACAGGGCCATTCCCATGCCCATGGAACCAAGGCCGATGACGGCTGCAATAACGGCAGGGCCCGAGTTTTCAGAAAGCGGCATCATGAGAACGTCCTCCGGTCAGGCCTATTTTGGCAGCGCTGCCATTCTTTCTAGATCATGCCGGGGGCCTTGCCAATGGTAAAATGGCAGCGCTGCCAAAAATATCTTGCTTCTTGTCCGAAGTGGTGAAAAATGGGAGCGGCAGCCACAGCGCACCAACAACTGGTGCACGCCTGAAAGTCCTCCTAGCGCCAGGTATGAAATTGACGATGGAATTCAAGCATCAGGCGACGGTTACCCTTGCAGAAGTCGCGGAAGCGGCGGGCGTCGGGGAGAGCACGGTGTCGCGGGTTCTGCGCAACCACGGTTCGTTTTCGGGAAAGACGCGCGACCGGGTGATGGCCGCCGTGGAACGGCTAGGCTATGTGCCGAACCGGATCGCCGGAACGCTCGCTTCCACCACTTCACGCCTTGTAGCCTTCGTCATTCCCTCGCTGTCCAACATCGTCTTTGCCGACGTGCTGCGCGGTGCCGGCGCCGTCCTGGAGGAAAACCGATATCAGGCGGTTTTCTCGGTGACCGACTATGATCCGGGCAAAGAGGAAGCGCTCGCGGCCGCGATGCTTGCCTGGCGACCGGCGGCAGTGATGCTGGCGGGGTACGAGCATACCGACGCCACGGCGAAGATGTTGCGTGCCAGCGGATGCCGGGTTGTGGAACTGCTCGATCTGGATGGCGATGCTCTCGATATCGCCGTCGGCTTCTCGAACCGTGCGGCCGGGCGCGAGAGCGCTGCGTTTCTGCTCAGGCGAGGCTACCGCCGGATCGGCTATGTCGGTCACGACCTGAGCCGCGACACCCGCGCGGGCAAGCGCTTTTTGAGCTTTTGCGAAACTCTGGACGCCAACGGAACTCCCCTCATCGCCCGCGAGATTCTGTCGGGCGCTTCTTCGGTGGAAAACGGCAGACAGGGGCTGGAGCAGCTCCTTGCAAGGGCGACTGATCTCGATGCGGTCTACTTTTCCAACGACGACATGGCGCTCGGCGGTTACTTTCATTGTCTTGCCCGGGGAATCGCCATCCCCTCGCGGCTCGCCATTTTCGGCTACAACGGTCTCGATATCGGCCGGGCAATACCGCAACCCCTATCGACCATCCGGACGCCGCGCGTGGCGACGGGACAAACAGCCGCGCAGTTGGTCGTCGCCAACGCGCCGCCGCAGGCCATCGATCTCGGTTTTGAACTGATCGAAGGGGCAACTGCGTAACATTGGAGGAACCGCCATGTCCGACGCGCGCCTGCGTGAGGAAATCTGCCGATACGGTCGCTCGCTGTTCGAGCGCGGGCTGACGCCCGGTTCGTCCGGCAACATATCGTTGCGGCTGGAAGACGGCGGCTGGCTGGTAACGCCGACCAACGCCTCGCTCGGTTTTCTCGACCCGGCGCGTATCTCGAGGCTCGACGCGGAAGGCCGATTGCTGTCCGGCGACAAGCCGACCAAGGAAATCCCGCTTCACACGGCGCTCTACGATACGCGCGGCAGCGCCCGCGCCATCGTCCATCTCCACTCCACCCATGCCGTGGCGCTGACCATGCTGCCGGAGATCGATCCGCGTGCTGCCCTGCCGCCGATGACGCCATATTATTTGATGAGGGCCGGCGAAACCGCTTTGGTGCCCTATTATCGTCCCGGCGATCCGGCGGTCGCCGACGCTATCCGCGGGCTGGCAGGCCGATATTCGTCGGTGCTTCTGGCCAATCATGGACCTGTTGTCGCCGGCGACAGCCTGGAGGCGGCGGTCTTCGCAACCGAGGAACTGGAGGAAACGGCGAAGCTCTATCTGCTGTTGCGCAACCTCAATCCCCGGTTCCTCAGCCCGGCTCAGGTGGCTGATCTCGTCAATACCTTCGGCCTCGATCTTCCCTCGCATCACGACCACAACCACGATTGAACCCGTCTCCGCTTCAGGAGCATGGGAGCTTGAAGGTATGATCCGTTTGCGTGAGCGCGCAACCTTCTGCCAAACGCCGCTTTCGATACGATAGATTCTGCTTCAGACGCCGCCAATTCAGGTAAGCCACGGACAAAGCGGTGCATATGATTGTGAAACATCCCGGTTCCAATCATTCAAGGATACGCAGATGACGACGTTCCGTCCGAAATACATCACCTTCGATTGCTACGGCACGCTGACCAATTTTCAGATGGCGGAAGCGGCACGCGATCTCTACGGCGACCAGCTCGACGAGCCGCGGATGGTGGAGTTCGTCAGGAATTTCGCCGCCTATCGTCTCGACGAGATCATGGGAGCCTGGAAGCCCTACGCCGAGGTGGTGCACAACTCGCTCGAGCGGACATGCAAGCGCAACGGCGTGACATTTCGCGACGAAGCAGCGCAAATCGTTTATGAGCGTGTTCCCACCTGGGGGCCGCACCGGGACGTACCGGGGGGCCTCGCCAGGGTCGCCCGGGAAATTCCGCTGGTGATCCTGTCGAATGCCATGGATGCGCAGATCATGTCGAATGTCGAAAAGCTCGGCGCGCCCTTCCACGCGGTGTATACCGCTCAGCAGGCCAATGCTTACAAGCCGCGTTTCCAGGCTTTTGAATACATGTTCGACATGCTGGGCTGCGGGCCGGAGGACGTGCTGCACTGCTCGTCTTCCTTCCGCTACGATCTGATGTCGGCGCACGATCTCGGCATCAAGAACAAGGTGTGGGTCAATCGCGGCCACGAGCCGGCTAACCCCTATTACGGCTATGTCGAAATTCCCGATATCTCCGGCTTGCCTGGCGTGGTCGGCCTCTGACGGAGACGAGTGGATGCAGTTCCAATCCTACTGGCACGACACGGCCCGCCCTTTTGCCCATGCAGTTCAAGGTCCGGTCGAAGGACATTATGATGTCGCCGTCATCGGCGCCGGCTTTACCGGGCTTGCGGCAGCGCGCCAGCTTGCGAAAGCCGGTGTCAAGGTCGTCGTGCTGGAGGCCGAACGTGTGGGCTGGGGGGCGTCGGGACGCAATGGCGGCCATCTCAACAACGGGCTTGCCCACAGTTTCCTGTCCGCAAAGTCAGCGCTTGGCCCGGAACGGGCCATCGCACTTTATCGGGCGTTCGATGACTCGATCGACACGATCGAGACGATCATCGCCGAGGAGGGGATCGACTGCAATTTCCGTCGTGCCGGAAAGTTGAAGCTTGCCTCCAAGCCGCAGCATTTCAATGCCATTGCCCGCAATTTCGAGGCTGTGCATAAAGAGGTCGATCCGGAGACGGCGCTTCTTTCGGCGGGTGACTTGAAGAGTGAGGTCGGCTCGCCCTTCCATGGCGCCATGCTCTCGAAGAAGAGCGCAATGATGCATATGGGTTGCTATGTCGTCGGGCTCGCCGCAGCAGCCGTCCGCCACGGCGCCGTCATTTTCGAAAAGGCTGCCGTGACCGGCCACAGGCAAGGCAACGGCCGCCACAGCCTCGAGACGGGGCGAGGCACCGTCACCGCCGACCACGTGCTGGTCGCGACAGGCGCCTATACGCCGTCGACCTTCGGCTATTTCCGCCGCCGGATTATTTCCGTCGGCAGCTTTCTGCTCGCCACCCGACCGCTGAGCGACGCCGAAGTCGCAGCGACCATGCCGGGAAACCGGACCTGTGTCACCTCGATGAACATCGGCAACTATTTCCGGCTATCACCGGACAAACGGCTGATCTTCGGTGGTCGCGCCCGCTTTTCCGCGACGTCGGATCAGCGGTCGGATGCAAAGAGCGGCGATATCCTGCGCGCCGGTCTGGCTGAAATCTTCCCGCAACTTGCCGGCATTGAGATCGATTATTGCTGGGGCGGGCTCGTCGATATGACGAAAGACCGCTATCCCCGCGCGGGCTATGCCGACGGCGTTTGGTATGCCATGGGCTATTCCGGCCACGGCGCCCAGCTCTCCACCCACCTCGGCATGATCATCGCTGATGCGATAATGGGCAAGGCGGATCGCAATCCGGTAAAAGGCCTTGGATGGCCTGCCGTCCCCGGCCATTTCGGCAAGCCGTGGTTCCTGCCGGTCGTCGGGCTCTATTACAAGACACTTGATCGCTTTATGTAAGCGCGGCGTGAGGAGTGCGGTTGAGCCGTGCGCGGGCCTGTGTCGCAAAAGGTTGCGGCAGCATGAGACAGGCAGAAATTGATCCAAAGTTTGCGACATCGTTTAGAAAGGGCGCCGGAATGATCTTCCGAGCGCCCTTTCTTTCTTGCCGGTCAGGAAAGCCCGCCGATGTGGAAGCTCTTCATTTCAAGATATTCCTCAATGCCGCATTGTGCGCCCTCACGCCCGAGGCCGGATTGCTTGACGCCGCCAAACGGAGCGACCTCGGTGGAGATGGCGCCCGTGTTCAGGCCGATCATGCCGAATTCGAGCGCCTCGCCGACCCGCCAGGACCGTTTGAGGCTTTCCGTGTAGAAATAGGCCGCCAGGCCGAAGGGGGTGGAATTTGCGATGCGGATCGCCTCTTCCTCGGTGTCGAACCGGAACAGCGGGGCAACCGGCCCGAATGTCTCTTCGCTGGCAAGCTGCATGTCCACAGTCGCGTCGCCAAGCACCATTGGAGCGGCATATTGATCGCCTGCGGGCATGGAATCCGCGGCGGCGAGGATCTTCGCTCCCTTTTCTACTGCATCCCCCACGTGACGCTTGATCTTCTCGATCGCAGCCTTGTTGATCATCGGTCCGATATCCGTGCCTGCCTCCGTGCCTGCCCCGACCTTCATGGACGAAACCCGCGCGCCGAGTTTGGCGGCAAAGGCATCGTAGACGCCGGACTGAACAAGAAGACGGTTGGCGCACACGCAGGTCTGCCCGCCATTGCGGAATTTCGACGCGATGGCGCCTTCCACGGCAAGATCGAGATCGGCATCGTCGAAAACGATGAAAGGCGCGTTGCCGCCGAGTTCGAGGCTGAGCCGCTTGACGCTGTCGGCCGCCCCGCGCATCAGCAGCGACCCAACTCGAGTCGAGCCGGTGAAAGAGATCTTGCGGACGGTCTGGTTCGTCATCAGTTCGTCGCCGATTGCGGCCGGCATGCCGGTGACGATGTTGATCACACCCTTGGGGATGCCGGCCCGTTCTGCCAGTACGGCAAGCGCCAGCGTCGAAAAGGGCGTCAGCTCCGATGGTTTGATGACGACCGTGCAACCTGCCGCAAGCGCCGGCCCCACCTTGCGCGTAATCATCGCATTGGGAAAATTCCACGGCGTGATGACCGCCGACACGCCGACGGGCTCCTTCAGGACAACGATCCGCCGGTCCGCGGTGGGCGAGGGGATGGTCGTTCCGCCGATGCGGCGTGCTTCCTCGGAAAACCATTTGAGGAACGAGGCGCCGTATCGAATTTCGCCCCGCGCTTCCGTCAGCGGCTTGCCCTGTTCCGTGGTCAGGATCAGCGCCAGGTCCTCGATATTGTCGAGCATCAGATCGTGCCAGGCCTCGAGCAGGGCGGCGCGCTCGGCATGGGTCTTTGCCCGCCAGGGGCCAAAGGCTTTTTCCGCCGCCGCTATTGCCGCCCGCGTATCGGCCCCGTCCATGTCGGGGACGCTGCCCAGCACATTCTGCGTCGCCGGATCGATCACCTCGATCGTGCGCCCGGCTGCGGCCCCGCACCATTCTCCGCCGATGAGCCCTTGCTGGCGCAGCAGGCTGCGATCCCTTAAACCGTTCATTTTCTCCCCTTTCATCAGAGCATTTCTAAACCACTGCCAGGTTTGCGCGACGCGCTAATCGAGTGCTGAAAGCACTGATGCCGTGATCGCGTCGGTTTTGTCCTTGCCGGGTATGGCGCCGATGCCGCGCGCCGTCGTCGCCTCGATTGCGGCCATTATCCTTCCGGCGGCAGCCGCTTCTCCGAGATGCTCCAGCATCATTGCGCCGGACCAGATGGCGGCTATCGGATTGGCGATGCCGAGATGAGCGATGTCGGGCGCGGAACCGTGTACGGGTTCGAACATGGATGGCGCCGAGCGATCAGGATTGACGTTGGCGGATGCCGCGAAGCCGAGCCCGCCCTGGATGGCGGCGCCAAGGTCGGTCAGAATGTCGCCGAACAGATTGGATGCGACCACGACATCGAGGCTCTCAGGCGCCATGACCATGCGGGCAGCCATGGCGTCGATATGGTAGCTCGTCACTTCGACATCGGGATATTCGGCCGAGAGCCGGTGGGTGATCTCGTCCCAGAAGACCATCGAATATTTCTGCGCGTTGGACTTGGTCACCGACGCGAGTTTGCCGCGCCGCGCACGCGCTTGCTCGAAGCCGAAACGCAGGATGCGTTCGACCCCCTTTCGGGTGAAGATGGAGGTTTCGACCGCCACCTCGCTGTCGGTGCCCTGGTGCACGCGGCCGCCGGCGCCGGAATACTCGCCTTCGGTATTTTCGCGGACGCAGAGGATGTCGAAGCCGTTGGACCGCAGCGGTCCCTCTACGCCCGGCAGCAGCCGGTGTGGGCGGATGTTGGCATATTGCACGAAAGCCTTGCGGATGGGCAGCAGCAGCCCATGCAGCGACACGGAATCCGGCACCTTGCGAGGCCATCCGACGGCGCCGAGCAGAATGGCGTCGAAGGACCTCAGCGTATCGATCCCGTCAGCGGGCATCATGCTGCCGTTTTCGAGATAGTAGTCGCAGGACCAGGGGTAGCGGGTCGCTCCAAGACAAAACCCGCTCGATCCGGCTGTCTTTTCGAGCACGGCCCAGGCTGCATCTGTCACGTCGCGGCCGATGCCGTCTCCGGGCAGAAGGGCGATCTTGTAGGACTTCATCGCAGCTCCTTAAAGGCTGATGAGCACACTCTTGCTCTTGCGGTTGGCGAGATAGGCTTCGCGGCCGAGATCCTTACCGATGCCGGACTGCTTGTAGCCGCCGGTCGGCAGGATATGGTCGCGCGAGCGGCCGTAACGGTTGACCCAGACGGTGCCGGCCTGCAGGCGGCGGGTGAGGCGGATCGCACGGGAGAGATCGCGGGTGAAGAGGCCGGCTGCCAGCCCATAGGATGGATGGTCGGCGAGCCTCAGCGCCTCCTCCTCATCCTCGAAGGTCTGGATGGTCAGGACCGGTCCGAAGATTTCCTCGAGAACCGCCGGCGATGTTGCCGTCACGCCCGAAATCAGCGTCGGTGCGTAGAAATAACCCTCGCGGTCGAGCCGGCGGCCACCCGTAAGGCATTCGGCCCCGTCGTCGATGGCAGCGCGGATGATGCCATCCATGCGGGCGATCTGGCGTTCGGAGATGACGGGCGAATAATCGGTCGTTTCCTCCCAGGTCGGCCCCGGCCGGATTGCCGCCAGTCTGGAAAGCAGTGCTGCTGCGAGCGCGTCCGCAACCTTGGCCTCGACGATGAGGCGCGATCCGCATATGCAGGCCTGGCCGGCATTGGACAAAATGCTGGCGGCGATGGCGCCTGCCGCGTGATCGAGATCGGCATCCGCGAAGACCAACTGAGGACTCTTGCCGCCGAGCTCCAGCGTCATCGGCTTCACCCCCGTACGGGCAATGTTGGCCATGATCGCCGCACCGGCCGCGGTTGAGCCGGTGAAGCTGACTTTGGAAATTCCCGGATGCCCGGTGATGGCGGTTCCGGTGGTGGGACCGTCACCAAGGACGACGTTGACGAGACCGGCCGGCAGGCCGGCCCGCACCGAGAGCTCGGCAAGATAGAGTGTCGAAAACGGCGTCATCTCCGATGGCTTCAACACCACCGCATTGCCCGCTGCCAGCGCCGGGCCAAGCTTCCAACCTGCCATCGACAAGGGAAAATTCCAGGGGGTGATGGCACCGACGACGCCATAGGGCTCGGTCATGATCATGCCGAAATTCGCGTCGTCGGTTGGGGCGAGATCGCCGCCTTCCTTATCGGCGAATTCGGCAAAGAAGCGGATCTGCTCGGCGGTAACGGTGATATCGCCGGCGACGAGATGGCCGACGGGTCGGGTTGAGGAGAGCGACTCAAGCCTGGCGAGAGTCTCCGCCTCGGCTTCGATGAGGTCCGCCCAGCGCTGCAGCGCCGTGGTGCGTTCACGCGGCCGCACGCCGCCCCAATTGCTCCTGTCTAACGCCTCCCTTGCCGTTTCAACGGCCTGATCGACAAGGGCAGCGTCGGCAAGCGGACAGCCGGCATAGGGCTTGCCGTCGGACGGCCGATACATGTCGATGACGGCTTCGGCCGGCATCAGCCGGCCGCCGATGAAATGTCCCACCGGCAGGGAAATCGTGTTCGGATCGAAGCTGAGTGTCATTGCGTGTCCTCGGCATGAGCTGACGTAAGCCTAGCTTGGGAACACGAGCAGCATGCTTCGACCGGGAATGCTGCGGCGGATAAAAATTGCGTTTTCCGCGCCGACGCCAGTCAAATCTACGGCTGGCGCCGGGCCGCCGCACCGTCACGTCACGGTCACGTAGATCTTGCGAACCGTCTCGATCGTCTTCCAGACGCCGGAAAAGCCAGGCTTCATGACGAAACTGTCGCCGGCCTTGTAGATCACCGGTTCTCCTCCGTCCGGCGTGAGTTCGACCAGGCCGGAAAGAATGTGGCAGAACTCGAATGTCTCGCCCTTGATCGAACGCGTCTCACCGGGCGTTGCTTCCCATACGCCGGTATGAACCGTCTCGGCGCAAGCGACGTCCTGCGCCCAGGTCTTGAAGGTGGGATTGCCCGCGATCAGGCGCTCGGGAAGGGGGCCGGATTCGCGCGGCGTCTGCGATGGGTTGGCGTCGATTGTCTTGAGCAGGGACATGGATTTCCTTTCCGAGGTGCAGATGGTGGGTGAGATGATCAGTAGCCGCGGCTGCGATCGACCAGTCCGATCGGGTCGAGGCCCGCCTGGTGCCGTTTGATGTTCCCGATCACCGCCACCGCCGCGGTTTCGGCTTGGGTGACGCTGGCAATGTGCGGCGTCAGCAGTATTTTGGGATGGTTCCAGAAGGCGTGGCCCGATGGCAGCGGCTCCGGTTCGGTGACATCGACGACGGCGCCGGAGAGATGCCCGGTGTCGAGCGCGCCGACGAGGGCTTCATGATCCAGCTGCGCGCCGCGACCGGCGTGAACGAGCGCAGCCCCGACGGGAAGCCTCGAGAAAAGCTCGACATTCAGGAAGCCGCGCGTTTCCTCCGTCAGCGGCAGCATGCAGACGAGAATGTCGCTGGTTTCAAGCAGGGCCTGCAGTCCTTCCCCTCCGCTGAGGCATCGAACACGGTCGATCGCGCGCGGAGTGCGGCTCCAACCGGACAGCGGAAAGCCGAAGGGACGCAAACTCTCAAGCACTGCACTTCCCAGCATGCCGAGCCCCAGCACGCCGATGCGGCGCTCTGCGGCCTGAACGGCTGGGATCGGCTGCCAGATCCCGCGCCGCTGCTGGTCGAGATAGGCCGGCAGGTGACGATGGAGTGCGAGGACGGCCAGCGTCGCATATTCCTGCATCATTCTAACAATGCCGTCCTCGACCATGCGCACCACTTTGACCTCGGCGGGCACGGCATCGATGCGGAACTGATCGATGCCGGCGCCGATCGAAAACAGGATTTCGAGATTGCGGTAGCGCGCGAGATCATCCGGCACGGTCCAGGTGATCAGGTAGCGCACGGCCTCCGGTTCAACTGAGGCCGGATCCATGGCGAAGGCTATGCCGGGCAGTTCGCGCGCGAAGGCTTCGGCGAATATGGCGCCGCGCTTCGCATCGGAATTGAAGAGAAAGGTCATTGCATCGGCTCCTTGATCGAACTGTCAGACGGTGCAATGTCGGGCGAGTGCCTCGATCATCGACTGGCATGCCTGGATTTCGCTCGCGAGGATGAATTCGTCCGGCCTATGAGCACGGGCGATATCGCCCGGCCCGCAGATGATCGCCTCAATGCCAGCGCGCTGGAAAAGGCCGGCCTCGGTGCCATAGCTGACGGCGGCCAGCGGCTCGATACCTGTGAGTTCGCCAAGCAAGCGCGTAAGCGGCGCATCGGCGGCAAGCGACAGCGCCGGATAGGCGCTGAGTTCGCGCCATTCCACCTGGAAACCGCGTTGCGGCAGCGCCTCGGCCGCGACCCGCAGCGGCTCCAGCAGCGTGGCCGGATCGATGCCGGAAATGGCTCTGGCTTCGAACTCGGCCTCGCAGCTATCGGGAATGATGTTGACGGCCTGCCCGCCCTTCAACGTGCCGACCTGGAGCGAGGAATAGGACGGTTCGAACACATGCTCGAACGGGCCCTGCGTCAGCCGCTCGGCTTCGGCGCTGGCGCAGGCCAAGACCTCGGTCATCGCATGGATTGCATTCAGCCCCCGGTCCGGGCGCGAGGAGTGGCCGGACCGGCCCCTGACCGTCAGCCGGGCGGCCGCCTTGCCCTTGTGGGCGCGGACCGCCCGCATGCCGCTCGGTTCGCCGATGATCGCGCCGAGCGGATGTGCGCAGAGTTCAGGCAGGCGCGCGATCATGTGCGGGACGCCGCGGCAGCCTGCCTCCTCATCATAGGAAAAGGCGAGATGGATGGGCCGGCGGAGCCGTATCGCCGCGAGCGCCGGGACGGCGGCAAGCACGACGGCGAGAAAGCCCTTCATGTCGGTGGTTCCGCGACCGTAGAGACGGTCCGTTTCGGCGCGTAGGCGGAACGGATCGCTGCTCCACCCGCCTTCGGCGGCGGGGACGACGTCCATATGGCCGGAGAGGATATAGCCCGGTGTCTCCCTTGGGCCGATCGTGGCGAAGAGGTTCGACCGGTCGCCCTCGGGGCCGGGAAGCTCGGTGGCGGCAATGCCGCAATTTTGCAGGTATTGCCGGATCCATCCAACGATCCCGCCGTTTGGCGTGCCGACGACGGAGGGAAAGCCAACAAGCCTCTCGAGGATTTCAATTGTCTGCATGAGCGTCCTCACGGCGCGTAATATCGAATTGCGACCGGGCTCTTGCGGTCAACGGCGCCACGGGGGCGGGGTCTGGTCAATGACTATAGAGACCGGCCCAGGCTTTATTTGCCGAAAGTGGAGCGGATTTGGACGATTGTTGTGTTTGCGCGGGCTTCGCCAGTGAATTGTATCGTGCGATCCGTCCTAATCTCGATATGGGAATATCCTGGGCAGCTTTCCCCGGGGGTTGGCCGGACATGCGCCAGGAGGGCGGGAGTGAGTGCACTGACATCCGAATCCAGATTGGTCGATAGTTTCGAAACGCGCATGATCGGGATCGACAGTGTCGACCTCGACAAGCTGCATGCGCTTTCGATGTCCGTCGCTTGGCCGCATCGCCGTGAAGACTGGCAGTTCCTGCGCGAATTCGGGCAGGGCGTCGCGGCCATCGATGAAATCGGCCGCATCCTCGGCTCTGCGATGTGGTTTCCCTATGACGACCGGTTCGCCACGATCGGTATGGTCATCACCTCGCCGCGCCTGCAGGCGAATGGCGCTGGGCAGTGGCTGATGGGCCACGCGCTCAACCAGGTGGCCGACAGAAATCTCGGGCTGAACGCGACGCGGGCGGCGCGGCGGCTTTATCTATCCTTGGATTTTGTCCTTGAGGCGCCCGTCTTTCAATGCCAGGGCGAAGCGATATTGCCGCCGGATGTGGGATTGCCGGCCGGAGCCGTGGTGCGGCCCGTGGACGCGGGAGATATGGAGGAGATCGCGGAACTCGATAGCCTGGCCTTCGGCACTGATCGGAGGGCGCTTTTGGCTCGGCTCATGGCTCATTCCAAGGGCGTCGTGCTTGTCCGCGCCGGCCGGATCGAGGCCTTCTCCCTTTGCCGAAGGTTCGGGCGCGGCCATGTCGTCGGCCCGGTGGTGGCCCGCAGTGATACTGATGCGATTGCCGTCGTCCATCCGCATGCGCTTGAGCATGCGGGGTCATTCCTGCGCCTCGACACACGCGAGAAAGCCGGGATATTTGCCGATTTTCTCTCCCGCTGCGGCCTTGCTGTCTACGACTTCGTGACAACCATGTCGCTGGGCGACCCCTGGCTCCCGGTTCCGGGCCGCCACGCTGGGCATCAGCCGAAAACCTATGCGCTCGTGAGCCAGGCGCTCGGCTGACGCGGGCTCAAACGCCGGGGCAGATGGGCATGGCGGCCAAAGACTGGACACGTTCGGCTTCGGGTCGGAACGAACGATATTGCCATAGGCCTTCCGCAGTTTCTCGGCGGTATACGGTCTCGAGCCAGAACACGGTATCGTCGATCGGCAGAACGGGATGCCAAGCATACCACTCCGACCAGATCCTTCCTGGCTGCTCGTTATCCATCATCGCCCCTCTCCCCATTCTTCAAGCGGTCAGCTCGAAAGATATTCAGCGAAAGAGAATTATATTACGAAGCTATTCTTTTGCGAAGATCGTTTTACCGCCGCCCGACATTGTCCCGGGCGCCGCGGCTCCCTTGCTGGGAATGGCTGAGGGTTGGCGCGGTCACTACGGATCGCGGTGAAAACAACGAACCTTGCTGAGCAGCGATCGTCGCAGGAGATCGGCGTCCCCGATCAGGCTTCGATAAATGAAGTCGAACGATCTCATTGCCGCTAGTGTGCCCGCACAAGAGGGCCGGATGCTCAGCCGAACGAGCGCAGCCCGAGATAAGCGCCCAGGCTGACGGCAGCAATGGCGATTGTCAGCCTGGGTCTGGCGTCGTCCAACATTGCCGCCAGTAACAGGCAGAGCATCAGGACGACGGATTTGGCCCATAGATTCTGATCGGAGATGGTGAAGGCGACTGCCGCCAGAAAGACGGCGCTTGCGACGATCGTCACGGGAGCGGATTCCTCGGCGAGATCGCCGCCGGAAAAATACGGGAGAAGAAAACGCCGCATGCTCAGGCCTGAAGCGACGCTCAGAAGAAGGCAGGTCAAGACAAGATGCAGCATGTGATCGGCCGTCGCTCTACAGATAGCCATCTAGAAGCAATCTCCGTGCCAGCCGCAAAAACGCGTCGTCGTGGAGACGATGTAGCGGTTAGGTGGCTATTTCAGCGGCGTCTCGACCCTTTTTTCGGCAATCACCTGGCTGTCCAGCCTGCAGAACGCGTGGATATTTTAACGAGCAGGGTCAGGGCGTGGGAGCCTTCACGCACCGCTTCATTCCGGCGTTTCCGCCGACGCTGAAACCCGCTTGAGCTCGACTGATGATTTTTATATAGAGAACAATGATCCGCTTTAATTCCGGAAAAGAGATTATTCATTGGACCTTTCGTCGATCGAGATATTCCTCGCCGTTGCCAGCGACCGCAGCGTTACGAAGGCCGCGAAGGCCGTCGGGCGGGTGCCGTCGAATGTGACGACGCGCATCCAGCAATTGGAGGAGGATCTTGGCGCTTGCCTGTTCAGCCGTGATGGCAGAAAGATGACGCTGACACGGGAGGGGGAAACCTTTCTCGCCTATGCCAACCGGCTTATGGCGCTTGCGCTCGAAGCGCGCCAGGCCGTGAGGCCTCTCGCTCCATCGGGAACATTGCGGGTGGGCACGATGGAAAGTACGGCGGCAAGCAGGCTGCCAGCGGCGCTGACGCAATTCAATCAGATGTGGCCCGATGTGTCGCTGCATCTGACGATGGGCGCATCTCGCGAACTCGCCCGCGACGTTCTGGCCGACGCGCTGGATTGCGCACTGATTGCCCGCCCGCCGAAGACAATGTGCGAGGAGGATTCGGATTTCGATGCCGAACTCAAGGCGCTGGAGATGGAGACGGTCTTCGTCGAAGATCTGTTGATCGTGCTCCCATCCGGACATCCCGCCATCAAATCCGCTGCCGACCTGCGTGTAGCATCGCTCGCGGCTTTGGAGCCCGGCTGCACCTATCGCCGCATTGCCGAAAACTGGGCGCGCAAATCGAGCTCCCTGCCGACGAGCGAACTCGGCTCCTACCACGCGATCCTGGCGAGCGTTGCGACCGGAAATGCGGCTGGTGTGATGCCGAGGTCCGTTCTCGATCTCATGCACTGGCCGACTGCCGTTCAGACTCATCAACTCGGGCCTGTCGAGACGCTGCTGGTGTACCGGAAGGACGACCGTCCCACCGCGTTCAGTGCCTTCCATGAGGTGCTCAGCGCCAGGAAAGGCAGAGATATCAGGCTGGTGACGAACTAGCTCCTCCGTCTTCTCCTCCGCCCCAAGATAATCCTCATTTACAATTGGTCTTAGCATGCAGTACCCCGTTTCGCCGAAGGTGGGACCGAGCCGTTTTCGCCGTTTGCGCCTGTTTTCGCCCATCCTTGCCGGCGCGACGTTAAGAGAACGATTGATCGCCTGTTTCGGCGCCTTGCTGGGCATCGGTCTCACCGGCGTCATCAGCGGTTATCTGTTCGGCCAGGGGCCGCATCTTCCGCTGATTGTTGCCCCGATGGGGGCGTCGGCGGTGTTGCTTTTCGCGGTGCCGGCAAGCCCGTTGGCGCAGCCATGGGCGATCATCGGCGGCAACACAATTTCCGCCCTGATGGGCATTATTGCAGCATATTTCATCCGTGATCCGATCATCGCCACGGGCATCGGCGTTTCCCTGGCCATCGGGGCGATGTCGTTCACGCGATGCCTTCACCCGCCGGGAGGGGCTGCGGCACTGACCGCGGTGCTCGGCGGTCCTGTCGTCGCCGGCTGGGGATTCCTCTTTCCCTTCGTGCCGGTCGCTCTGAACTCCTGCATTCTCGTCGGGCTTGGGCTGCTGTTCCACAAGCTTTCAAGGCGGAATTATCCGCACGTCGTTCGCAAGCCGGCGGAGAACACCCACCAGACGATCGATCCGCCATCTGCCGCACGAGTCGGTTTTCGTGAGGAGGATGTCGATGCCGCCCTCGAAGCGCTCGACGAAACCTTCGATATCGATCGCGCGGACCTCGGGAGACTGCTGCAGCAGGTGGAACTGCAGGCGACTATTCGATCAAACGGCAAGATAAGCTGCGCCGATATCATGTCGCGTGACGTGATCGCCATCGGCGAGACGTCTGGGCCAGACGCGGCGCGGCATCTTCTTTTGAAGCATAATATCCGCACCCTGCCGGTGAGGGATCCGGAAGGCCGTCTGATCGGTACTGTCGGCTTGCGTGAATTGTTTGCCTGCGGCGATACGATTGCCCACGCGATCTCCAAACCGGCGGTGGCGAGAGCTTCGGATGCTGCCCTGTCGCTGTTGCCCGTTCTGACGGATGGGCGCACCCATGCCGTCATCATTGTCGACGACGACCACCGGATTCTCGGCCTGATATCGCAGACGGACCTCTTGAGCGCCGTGGCGCGGCTGCTGCCGAACGACGGCGGCAAGATTGCCGCCGTGGCGTGAACTAGCGGGCGGCTCGGACTGCCTCGGACGATCTTGCCGTCCCCGTCTGCATGCTTGGTCGTGCGCGCGGAATTGCCACCTCAGACCGCGCTTCCCGGCTTTTCCGCTACGATTCCGGCGACGATCTGAAGTGGATGCGGGATGCGCTTCCCGTCGATTTCCTTGACCTGGGAGCGGCAGGAATATCCTGTCGCCATAAGGATATCGGTGTCGCCGGCCGCGTCGACTTCCGGTTTCCAACTCATCGCGTAGAGGCGTTCGGAGATCGGGCGGTTGCGAGCTTCGTGCCCGAAGGTGCCGGCCATGCCGCAACAGCCGGTTTGCGCAACCTGAAGATCAACACCAAGGCTTTCGAATATTTTCTGCCATTGTGCGACGGAAGCCGGCGCATTGGTGCGTTCGGTGCAATGAGCCATCAATCGTAAGCTTTTGCCTTCAACGACAGAAGGCGCAGCGGCGAGCCGGTCGAGACTGGCGGCGAGCCATTCCTGGGGAAGAAGGACTGTCGCCTTCAGTGTTCCCCTATATTCGCTGCGGAAGGCGAGCGTCATCGACGGATCGAGCCCAACGAGTGCCACGCCGGCATCATCGAGCCGCTGGAGATAGCGTGCGGTTCGCTGGGCCGCATCCGCGAAGCGCCCGAGGTAGCCATGCACATGCAGGGCTTTGCCATTGATATGGGAGGCTGCGAGGAGCGGCGAAAATCCCATTTTCCTAGCGAGAGCGATCGCGGCGAGAGCGACGTCAGGATCGAAATAGGCGGTAAAGCTGTCGGCGACGAAGACGACGCTCCGCTGCCTTTCACCCGGCGACAGCGCTTCGATCGTCTGAGCGGTCGCAAGCGGCACGCCGAGGCGGGCGGCTTCCTTTGCCAGTGAGATTTGCGGCAGACGCGGCAGCGAGGTCAGCCCCACCATGCGCATCATCCTTCTGCCGGCGCGCGTGCCGACGACCAGATTATAGGCAGGCCGGATGCGTCGGACGAGTGGTAGGGTCGTCTCGATCGCCGCGATCAGCGGGTCTTTCAGCGGACGGAGATAGCGTCCGTAGTAGAGTTCCAGGAACTTCGAGCGGAAAGCCGGCACGCTAACCTTCACCGGACATTGCCCGGCGCAGGCCTTGCAGGCGAGACAGGTGTCCATCGCCGCGTGAACCTCGTGGGAGAAATCGCTGCGATTTGCCGGGTTCAGCGAATTGAAGGCGCGTCGCGCGAGGCTGGCGAGCGGAACGGTTCGCCGCAGGCGCGTCGCCTCATCGCGGGGATCGATGCCGTTTTCGGCAAGCAGCCGCAACCATTCCCGCATCAGCGAGGCACGCCCCTTCGGCGAAAAGCGCCGGTCGCGCGTCGCCTTATAAGAGGGGCACATCGGGCTCATTTCGTCAAAATCGAAACAGGCGCCGTTACCGTTGCAGTAGGCGGCATTGTCGAAGGCGGAGCGGATCTCGTTGCCGATGATGCGGTCGATATCTCCCCGCAGCGGCACATCGTCGATCTTTGTAAGCGCCTCAGCCGAAGGCGTGGCAATCTTGCCCGGATTGAGCCGGTTATCGGGATCGAAAGCCCGCTTGATTTCCTGCAGGCTGGGATAAAGATCGCCGAAGAATTCAGGCACATATTCCGAACGCACCCCCTTGCCGTGCTCTCCCCAGAGCACGCCGCCATATTTGCGGGTGAGCGCGACGACGGCGTCGCTGATCTCCCGAACCAGCCGGACATGAGCATCGCAGGTGAGGTCAAGGGCAGGCCGCACGTGCAGCACGCCGGCATCGACATGGCCGAACATGCCGTAGGAAAGGCCCGCGCCATCGAGAAGTGCGCGGAATTCGCGAATATAGGCCGCCAGATTTTCCGGCGGCACCGCGGTATCTTCGACGAAGGCGACGGGCCTGACCGGCCCCTCCACATTTCCGAGCAGGCCAACGGCACGCTTGCGCATGGACCAGATCGCGTCGACCTCGTTATGGCCTCGGGCAATCGTGTAACCGGCATGGCGGGCATTTGCGTCCGTGTCGAGAGCAGCTGTCACCGCCGAAAGCTTGCGTTCGAGTTCCTCCTCTTCGTCAGCGAGGACTTCGACGATATTGATGCCATTGGTCACCGTGCCCGGTTGATCCGGAAAAAAGCGGGAGATGCCGGTCCAGACGATGTCGCGTCTCGCAAGACCGAGTACTTTCTCATCGATGGTTTCCACCGAGGCGACTTTCAGCGCCACAAGATTGCGGGCGTCCTCCAGGGCGGTATTGAAATCGCCGTAGCGAATATTGATCAGCGCCGCATGAGCGGGGATCGGAAGAAGGTTGAGTTCGGCTTCGGCGATCAAAGCCAGCGTTCCTTCCGATCCGCAGAGAACGGCGTTGAGGTCGAAGCGTCCGTCGTCGCGCCTGACATGGGCGAGGTCGTAGCCGGTCATATAGCGGTTGAGTTTCGGGAAGACCTCAGCGATCCGGTCCCGCTTTTCGCGTGTGATTCGCTCTACCGTCCTGTGGATCTCTCCGAGGCGGTCCTTACCTGCGACGATCTCATCGAACGCGTCCGCATCGAGCGGGCGCGACCAAAAATCGGAGCCGTCCGCAAGCACGATGCGCAATCCGAGAACATGGTTGCTGGTCTTGCCGTAGAGGCAGGAACCCTGGCCACAGGCGTCGGTGGAGATCATGCCGCCGATTGTGGCGCGGTTGGAGGTGGACAGTTCGGGCGCGAAAAAGAGACCGTAAGGTTTCAGCGCCTGGTTCAACTGATCCTTGACGACACCCGCCTGGACGCGCGCGACCCTGCGGACAGGATCGACTTCGAGAATGGACCTCATGTGCCGCGAACAGTCCACCACGACGCCAGAGGTCAGGGATTGCCCGTTCGTACCGGTCCCGCCGCCGCGCGGCGCAATGCTTATCCCGCGGAAGGCGGGTTCTGCCAGCACAGCCGAAACGACCTGCAGATCTTCCACGCCTCGCGGAAAAAGGATGCCCGTTGGCTCGAGCTGGTAAATGGAATTGTCCGTCGAAAACACGGTTCGGCTTGCCGGGCCGGTCTCGATGTCGCCGCCGAAGCCCGCCTCGACGAGCCGCTCGAAAAACCCCGCGGCGGGAAGCGAGATGCAAGCCGTCGGCTGGAGGCGTGGAATCATTTCGATACCTTCAATGCGCTTGAGCTTTGTCCCTAGCGCATCGGCCGGAAAATCGGAATCGATTTTCGGAATCGCGTGAGCGGCAGGCCTCTGCCGCTCACGCAAACCTCGTCGTCAGCGAAGGCCGCATCATATGGCAAGCTGCCGACCTACCCGACTGGCGCAGTCATCGAGCGGTCGCTGGGGTTCCGTTCGTTTCGAAGAGGCCGCGAGCCGCCTCGACCATCGACTGCAGATGATTGGGATCTCGCACGCCCTGCCGGTAGAGCTCGATAATGATGCTCGCCATTCGTCCGGCCTCGTCGCTGTCCCTTGCAACGGCGTAGCCGGCGCTGAGCTTGTCGAAGACGCGCTGGCAGGTTTCGAGATCGCGGGAGTCCAGCGGCACCTGCGATCGGTTTAGGATCGTTTGAACCATCTTCATTCCCTCGGAAAGCGCCCGCCCGGCATGTCCGGACGAGCCTTCGACCCTGGCTTAAAAGTCCATTCCCGCGCCGGCGGGCATAGCCGGGGGAGCATCCTTCTTCGGCTTCTCGGCGATCATGGCCTCTGTCGTCACCAGCAGGCCGGCGATGGAGGATGCGTCCTGAAGCGCGGTGCGCACCACCTTGGCCGGATCGATGACGCCCTGCGCATAGAGATCGCCAAATTCGCCGGTCTGAGCGTTCCAGCCATAGGAGAATTCGCTCTTCTCCCGCAGTTTGCCGACGACCACCGAGCCTTCCGCGCCGGCGTTTTCGGCGATCTGGCGAGCCGGGGCCTCGATCGCGCGGCGGACGATTTCGACGCCGACGCGCTGGTCGTCATTGGCGGTCTTGACAGCGTCGAGCGCCTTGACCGCGCGCAGAAGGGCGACGCCGCCGCCCGGCAGGATGCCTTCCTCGACCGCTGCACGGGTGGCATGCAGCGCGTCGTCGACGCGATCCTTCTTTTCCTTCACCTCGACCTCTGTCGAGCCGCCGACGCGGATGACGGCAACACCACCGGCGAGCTTGGCGAGGCGTTCCTGCAGCTTCTCGCGGTCGTAGTCGGAGGTGGTTTCCTCGATCTGCGCCTTAATCTGGGCGATGCGACCCGAAATCTCCTCTTTCGAACCGACGCCATCGATGATGGTCGTGTTTTCCTTCTCGACGGTGACCTTCTTTGCCCGACCGAGCATATTGAGCGTGACGTTTTCGAGCTTGATACCGAGATCTTCGGAGATGACGGTGCCGGCGGTCAGGATGGCGATGTCTTCGAGCATGGCCTTGCGGCGGTCGCCGAAGCCAGGCGCCTTGACGGCAGCGATCTTCAGGCCGCCACGCAGCTTGTTGACGACAAGCGTTGCGAGGGCCTCGCCTTCGACGTCTTCAGCGATGATGAGGAGCGGTTTGCCGGATTGAACGACGGCCTCGAGGATCGGCAGCATCGACTGCAGGTTCGAGAGCTTTTTCTCGTGAATGAGGATATAGGGATCCTCGAACTCGACCCGCATCTTGTCGGAGTTGGTGACGAAATAGGGGCTCAGATAACCGCGGTCGAACTGCATGCCTTCGACGACTTCGAGTTCGGTTTCGGCGGTCTTGGCTTCCTCGACGGTGATGACGCCGTCATTTCCGACCTTTTCCATGGCTTCCGCCAGAAAACGGCCGATTTCGGGGTCGCCATTAGCGGAGATCGTGCCGACCTGGGCGATTTCGGAATTGTTGGAGATCTTGCGGGCGTTGGTTTTCAGTTCTTCGACTATGGCGGTGACGGCTAGATCGATGCCGCGCTTCAGGTCCATCGGGTTCATGCCTGAGGTCACCGCCTTGGCGCCCTCCTTGACGATCGCCTGGGCGAGCACCGTGGCAGTCGTGGTGCCGTCGCCGGCGACGTCGCTGGTCTTCGAAGCGACTTCACGAACCATCTGGGCGCCCATGTTTTCGAACTTGTCTTCGAGTTCGATTTCCTTGGCGACCGAAACGCCGTCCTTGGTGATGCGCGGCGCACCGAAGGACTTGTCGATCACGACGTTTCGGCCTTTCGGGCCGAGCGTCACCTTCACGGCATTCGCCAGGATATCGACGCCGCGCAGCATTTTGTCGCGGGCTTCGACGTTGAATTTGACTTCTTTAGCAGCCATGTCCTCACTCCTTCATCGGCAGCTAGCGCATGTCGCCAAAAGTCCGGCAGCATTTTGCGATAACGACATGCGTAAAACAAAGATTGCAACGCTTCAGCGTTGACTGGCGTCCTGATGCCTCAGGCGGCCTGCTTCTGCTCGCCCTGGGCTTCGATGATACCCATCACATCGCTTTCCTTCATGATCAGCAGGTCCTCGCCGTTGATCTTGATCTCCGTGCCGGACCACTTGCCGAACAGGATGCGGTCGCCGACCTTGACGTCGAGCGCCTGGATCTGGCCGGCATCGTTGCGTGCGCCGGGACCGACGGCGATGACCTCGCCCTCCTGCGGCTTTTCCTTGGCGGTGTCGGGAATGATGATGCCGCCCTTGGTCTTTTCCTCGGAATCGACGCGGCGGACGAGAATGCGGTCATGAAGCGGTCGGAACGACATGTCTTCCTCCATAGACAAACAATGACTTTGTCAGCCCTGGCCGGACCGGATTGACGAGGTCCGGATGGTGTGCAAAGTCGCGCGCCTTGCGCGAATGATCTGGTTCAAGAGTTTTTCGATTTCAAGAGGAACAGGAGAAAAATTAGCACTCTCGGCCGGCGACTGCTAGCACCCCTCCCGGGAACTGAAGGCCCGCTCCTGCGTTCGACATGATGACGATGGTCGTCCCCTCGTCTCGAAGGCGAGTTCAAACTGCACCAGGCTTGAATCAGGATGTCGGCGTTCCTAGCTCTCAGGCGATCGAGGCTCGATGAGCTCGATCACCGTCCCACGTCTTTAGGAGTGAGTGACATGGAAGAGAAGACCAATATAATCAAGGACCTCAGTATCGAGGAACGCGAGGAAATTTTCGTCGACATTGCTCGCACGCTGGAGGATACGGCGCGCGAGGCTCTTGTCGAAGGCAACACGCATTTTGCTGTACTGTCCAACAACATGGCCGAAGCGATCCGCGTCAACGCCGACGAACTCGCCCGGGACGATCCCGAAAATGCCGAACGCGTGTTGCTCCAGGCAACGGCGATGATCTCGCAGTTCGAGGCGGTACACCCCTATCGCATGGTCAGCATGGCCGTGCACTGATCGCGGTAGGCCGGTTCGACCCGATTGGATGCTCAAATCAGTCGCCAGCACGCGGAACTCTCGCGGCTGGCGGTGGTTATTGGGCCACAGCATCGAAAGGTGATCCATGACCACTTCCAAGACCAACATGCCACCCGAGAGCGGAACCGACGACGCGCGCTCCTTCGATACGCAGGGTGCCGAGGCCGATCGCCAGGCGGCATCGGAAGCCGCCCAACGTACTGCGCGTTCGGCGTTGGATCGCGATAGCGGCACCGAGACCCCAAGCCTGAAGCTCGCGAGGGAGTATCTGAGTCTCGGCGGCCGGCGCCGGTCCAAGATCGACGACAATATCACCACTGTTCGTCAATGGGATGAGGATCCCCCGGCGGCCGAACGCTTTTGGCAAGAGCGGGTGGAGACGCTTCCAAAAGACGAGCGCAAGCAGGTGGAGGATTTTCTGCCCACAATTAATACGCCTTGAAAGACGGAAGCTGCGCTGAACGCTGTCGGGAGCTGCAGCCTGGGATGCGATCGCTTGGCCAGAGCCAAACCCAGGCCGCAAGGTCAGGCCGGAACTGGAGAAGATCATGGCCATAGACAAACACGAGCAGATACGGCGGCGCGCCTATGAAATCTGGGAAGCCGAAGGCCGCCCGGAAGGTTCGGACTTGCGTCATTGGATGCAAGCCTGCGATGAGCTGGCTGGCGAGGACGAACATGAGACGCTGCAAGACCTGCTCGATCAGGACGACAGAGATGATGCGGCCTTGCTTCAGGGGGCAGGGGAGAGCGGTGATCTCGATCCGCCGCGAGGCGGGCTTGGCCAGGTTGCCGGAGAGACGATCCCTGACATCGAAATAACAACCGGGGAGAAGCCCTCCCGCCGAAAAATCAGGAAGACCGAAGGTCCGTAACGCGATGCAGCATCTCGACCATGCGATGCAAGTCGCCATAGAGGCGCATGAAGGGCAGGTTGACAAGACCGGCCGACCATTCTTCGAGCACTGCCAGCGCGTTGCACTTCTGGTGTCGGGCGACGAGGTGCGAACGGTCGCCTACCTTCACGACGTCGCCGAAAAAGGCAGTGGCTGGACGCTCGATAGGCTGAGAGAGGAAGGCTTCCCGCCGGCGATCATCTCCGCGGTGGATGCCTTGACGCGGCGGCCCGAGGAGCATGATGACGAATTCGTCAGACGCGCCGCATCGAACCCCCTGGCCCTGCCGGTCAAACAGGCCGACCTAGAAGACAATCTCCGACAAGCCGAACAGGCCGGCAAGAACACCGAAAAATATCAGCGCGGTCTGGATCTCCTGCACGACATCCTGAACGAACGCTAGATCTTTCGGGCGACGTCGGCGAAAATCGCGAGGAATGTCCCTGCCGCGCGTCCTGTTGCGTCACCTAATATTTTTCCGCATCGCCCGCAACCATTCTTCAACCATAGAACGTGGAATAGCCGAGGCCGACCTGAGGTGAGGGGCGTGTTAACCGGCACGACCTATAGTCGCGTCCATGTGGACCAACGGGGGAACGGTCGTGTCCGGCGAACTGCACACAATCTTTGCAATGCGTAGCACGTTGGCAGGCTTGCATGGCATCGGCGACGATCTTGAGCGACATGGCATCGTGCTGCGCGCACACGCCGATCGAGATGAGTTTCACGAATGCTCCGCCAAGCGACCGCTGCCGGAGCTTCTTCTGGTGGACGCCATGTCGCCGGCGGGCCGTGGTCTCGAAGACTGCCGGCGTTTCAAGGCAAATCCGGTAACGCGTGATATTCCGGTAATCGTCCTCGTCTCGCCGGAAGACGAAGAAAGCCGGATCGGAGGGTTTGCCGCCGGGGCGGTCGATTGCGTTTCCAATCTTGTCTCCGCCGCGGAGCTCGTCGCTCGCATTAAGCGACATATCGAGCTCGGCGCAATTCACACGCGCCTGCAGCGGCGAAACGAGCAACTGGACACGGCGCTTGCCAGTATGGGGCAGGGGGTCTGCCTGTTTGACGAGGGCGGCCGGCTGCTCCTTTCAAACAATCGCTATGCCGAAGTCTACGGACTCGATCCATCCGTTATCCATCCGGGACAGTCGCTGGAAGACATACTGAACCTGAGACAGGCGGTCGGCGCCGTTCCCGCCACCTCAACCTCGGAATATCTCGCCTGGGCCGAAGCGACCAATATGGGCGATACGCCTCAGGATTGGATCAAGGAACTCAAGTCGGGCCAGATCATCCGCGGCTATCATCAGCGCACGACGGACGGCGGCTGGGTATCGACCCATGAGGATATCACGCAGGCCTGGCAGGCTGAAAAGGCGCTTGCCAAGGCGCATGCCCAGGCAGAACGCGCCGAACAGGAGGCGCGGGCGGCGCATGCACGTCTTCTGGCGGCTTTGGAAGTCGTCCCGGAAGGCCTCGTATTGTTCGACGAGGAAGACCGTTTCGTCCTGTGGAACAAGAGATACGAACAGCTTTACGCCGAAAGCGGCGATATGCTCGTGAAAGGCATGCGCTTCGAAGACCGCCTGCGTGCCGGCCTCGAGCGCGGCCAATATCCGGAAGCGGTGGGGCGCGAAGAGGAATGGCTGGCCGAAAGGCTGGCCCATCATGCCAAGCCCAGCAGCAAACACGAGCAGCGCCTGCCCGGAAACCGGTGGATACGGATCGAAGAACGCCAGATCTCCGAAGGAGGGGGCAGCGTCGGCATACGTGTCGACATCACCGATCTCAAAATGCAGGAGGCGTCGTTCAGGCTGCTGTTCGAAGGCAACCCGATGCCGATGTGGGTTTACGATCGTGAAACGTTGAGATTTCTCCACGTAAATCAGGCCGCTATCGACCACTACGGTTACCGTCTCGAGCAATTCCTGACGATGCGACTATCGGACATCCAGGCGCCGCAGCAATCCAACCCGCCGCAGGTCGTCATGTTCGATGCCGAAGATCCCCCCTCGACTCGCTCCTTCCGGCACTTGAAGAGAGATGGCACGGCCATCGAGGTCACCGTTTATTCCACCTGCCTGAACTACAGGGGCAAGGCGGCATCGCTGATGGCTGTCGTCGACATCACCGAGGCCAAGCGCGCCGAAAAGGCATTGCTGCAGCACCGCGACACGCTCGAAGAGATGGTGCGCTCCCGCACGGTCGAACTGGCGCGACAGACGGAAGAACTCGAACGGATGCTCGAACAAGAAAAGCAGATCAACGAGTTGCAGCGGCAGTTCGTCTCGATGGCATCGCATGAATTCCGCACCCCGCTTGCGGTGATTGACGGCGCGGCGCAACGGCTCATTCGGCGCAAGGAGGCTGCCACGCCGGAGTTTCTTTGCGAAAAAGCCGACCAGATCCGCAGCTCGGTTTCGCGTATGCTCGAACTGATGGAAAGTATTCTTGCTGCCGGGCGATTGGATCATGGCCGGATCACCATCGTTCACAAGCCGTGCTCGATTGCTGAAATCATTGGAACCTGCAGCGCGCGTCAAGAAAGCATCCGGCGGTCTCATCGCTTTTTGCTCGATGTAGATCGCCTCCCTTCGACCATTTATGGCGACCATCCCGCTCTCGACCAGGTCTTCAGCAACCTCTTTTCGAATGCCGTGAAATACGCGCCAGACTCTCCGAACGTCCACGTCACAGGATGGCAGGAGGGAGAAAGCGTTTGCATCACCGTTCGCGATGAAGGCATCGGCATCGACGCCGATGATCTCCCGAAGATGTTCCAGCGTTATTTTCGCGCCAGAAGCTCTACGGGCATCGCCGGCACCGGCATCGGCCTCAACCTCGTCAAGCAGATCGTCGAGCTTCACGGCGGAACGATAGAGGTGGCGAGCAGCCGAGGGAACGGGACGACGTTTACGCTACGGCTTCCGATCGGCGCGGGGATACCAGACCAGGTGCGTGTCGCCGCCCGATAGCTGGCAGCGGCAGTCTCCCGAGGGCCTTCGCTGTTGGTCCATCGTTGAGGGCGCCCGTCACTGGGAAATGGGAGGTGAGAATGACCGATCGGCAACCGTTCGATTTTAAGGCCTAGATGCATGACGTTGAGACGAGGCCATGTTTTATCTGTGGCTTGATCGATAATATCCCGTTTGTTTTCATCATCGAAGACGATGAGACGATGCTTTGAAGCTACAGTTGCAGGGCGAATGCCGGCACCCGAACGCCCTCCTCGCGGAAGTGCCGCTCCACTTCATCAAGATCCGGGCAGGCCGGCGGCTTCTCCAGCGCCTGTGCCCAATTCTCGTGAAGAGGCAGTGCCATCGCCGCGGTGACTAGCACGGTGGTTCCGGGCCTGATGTCGCCGCGCAGCTGCGGCAGCAGGGTCTTGGCATGGATGAGGTTGGTGTTCGGGATCGGACTCATTGCGTGACCGGTTCTCCGATGGAGCGAGAGATCGACGATGGCGCTGACGTCTGTCTGGCCGTACCAGATGGCACGGCCTTGCGCATGCTCCGATCGGTCGGCGTTGAAGTCGGCGCGCTCGATCGCAAACCCGCCCTCGATGGTGCTCAGCGTACGTGGTGTCGCAATGCGGTGGATGCGGATGTGCCAGGGATTTGCGGGAAGCAGCCAGGTTTCGATGATGACGTCGTTCCACGGGCGCCAGCCGGAATAGAGCCGGTCGCCTGCGATCGGCGCCTCTTCCATGGTTTCGCGCATACGGAAATGCACCCCGTCATCAGAGAGCCCGAGCATGCCGTCGAAGCTTGCGGCCGAAAAATTCCGGTCGTCGGCTTCGATGTTGAAGGCGTAGCGGGTGGAATAGACGAATTTTGAATATTTCTCGTTTGCGCCGCGCATCTTGTCGTGCTGCTGGCCGGAAGAGAGCACGTCCACATTTCCCGGCGTGTGCATGGCGACCATGCCGGCCGGCTTCAACGCTATCGGCGCGGGGAATTCCGGCTGCGGTGCCTCTTCGGCGGTCCAGAACGGATGATCCTGGCGAAGGGCGAGCGGCAGGAAGAATTTCAGCGCCCAATAGGGCGAGCCTGGCGAGTTGTAGCTCTCGCTCATCAGCAGGTTCGGATAGCCGTAGCCGATCGAGAGCACGCCGTCGCGGTCGGCGATCGGCATAGCCGACCACCAGCGGATATGGCGCATATAATAGCCCTTGATCTCCGCCCAAGGCAGCGCTTCCACCCCGGCGAAGGCGAGCGCGCCCCAGAAGCCGCCGGCGGCGAAACGGTAGGTCTGGCTGCGGCCGAAGGCGAGAGCGGCGCCATCAGGGCCGAACCAGTGGCGGATATCCCTCGCGAAGATCCCGGCGCGGTCGCTGAACCGCTCCTTTCGCGCCTCGTCGCCGCGCGCCAGTACCGTGTAGATCAGGAGTCTCAGCCGGCTTCATGACGTACAGGTGCTGGAGATAATCAAAATTAATCGCTATGATCATGGATGATTAATCTTGGGAGTTTTCGATGGAGACCAAAGTTCTCACCGCTCATGTTCCGCTGCCGCTTGCGCAGAAGGTCGATCAACTCGCAATGCGGCTCGAGCGTTCGCGCGGCTGGATCATCAAGCAGGCCCTGACTGCATGGATTGATCAGGAAGAGGAGCGCCGGCGTTTGACACTTGAGGCGCTGGCCGACGTGGATGGCGGCAACATTGTCGATCATCAGTCTGTTCAAGCGTGGGCAGACAGTCTTGATAGTGACGAGCCGATTTCGTTGCCCCGGTGATGGAAGTCAAATGGACGCGCAAAGCGGTCTCGGACATTGCCCGCCTATATGACTTTCTCTCCCCTGTCGACCGGCGGGCTGCGGCCCGTACCGTGCAGGCGCTGACGGCCGCGCCTGCTCGTTTGATGGAGCAGCCGCGTCTCGGCGAGCGGCTCGAGGAGTTCGATCCC
This sequence comes from Rhizobium bangladeshense, assembly GCF_017357245.1. Lineage (NCBI taxonomy): Bacteria > Pseudomonadati > Pseudomonadota > Alphaproteobacteria > Hyphomicrobiales > Rhizobiaceae > Rhizobium > Rhizobium bangladeshense. The sequence continues at coordinate 516,722 of NZ_CP071613.1, forward strand.
CGTGAGGTTCGCCGAATTCTCGTCGGCCGTTATGAGCTGCGCTACGAAATCCAGCAGTCGACAATCTATGTATTGCGGCTTTGGCATACGCGTGAGGATCGGTAGAGTTCCTCACAGCCGTCTGGTCGACTCCCCGCGCACGAATCTTGGTGTCAGGATGAAATCCTGTGGCGGCTCGGCGGCGGCCTCCGGGCTTGCGATCCTTGCCAGCAGTCGCTGCGCCGCCAGCTCCCCGAGCTTCTGCGCATCCTGCACGACCATGGTAATGCGCGGCGTGATGACGTTGCTCCAGGGCACGTCGTCGACCATTGCCAGCGATACGTCGTCGGGACAGCGGAAGCCCATCTCCTGCATGACCTGGAGGGTTGCCAGCCCCATCATGTTGTTGGCGCCGATGATGGCGGTCGGCCGGTCGCGGCGGGTGAGCAAGCGCATCGCCTGCGTATGGCCGCCGGTCCTGGTATAGCCGCCCTCGACGACAAGCGAAGGGTCGACCTCCACGTCGGCGCCGTCCATCGTATCGATGAAACCTTTCAGGCGTTCGTCGGCGGTGTGCAGGCCGCTTGGACCCGAGATGAAGGCGATACGCCGATGGCCGAGTTGCAGCAGGTGCTCGGTCAGGATGGTTGTGGTCAGCGGATTGTCGGAACCAATGAAATCGCGCTCGGCACCCTCGACCTTCTGGTCAAACATGACGATCGGCGTCTTGAAGTCGCGCAGGAAGGTGGCGTATTCGTCGCCGCGCCCGTTTGCCGCCAAGGCGATGCCGGCAATCTTCTGCGCCTGCAGCCGTTCCAGCAGCGCCCGTTCGAGATCGGCTCTGCCGGAGGAGTCGGCGATCAGCACGAAATAACCGTGGTCGAGCGCCTGGTGTTCGATCTCGCGGCGGATGTCGCCGAAGAACATGTTGCCGAGATTGGCCGAGACGAAGCCGATGATCGAACTGCGCCCGCGCGCCAGCGTCTGGGCCACCGGATCGATCCGGTAGCCGGTCGATTGTATCGCCTGCTGGATGCGGTCGAGCGTCTCGGCGCCGACCCGCTTCGGGCTATTGAGCGCGAGCGAGACGGTCGAGATCGAAACTCCCGCAAGCCGCGCGACATCGCGTATGGTGGTCATGTCTGTCGAACCGGTTCTAAAGTTTTCTTTTGTCACGTTTTATTGGTCCGTGCAACATGGGTCGCTAGATTGCCGAGTTATGGCGCACTTATCTTGGGGGTTTTGCAATTCGCGAATTTCGGCTTGACAGATATGGGATCAAGGAAGATGTTCAGTCACCGAACCGGTTCGATATGAGGTGGAACCGGAAAACAGGGAGGAGAAACCTGTGATGAGTTCGGAGCACCTGCCGGAAAATCCAGTATCGGGAGCGGGCAAGCACGCCTGGTTCAGCCATGATCGCCTCGGCATGTTCATTCATTGGGGTCTCTATGCCCTTGGAGCCCGACATGAGTGGTTGAAGAACCGCGAAGAGCTGACCGACGACCATTACCAGCGCTATTTCGACAATTTCGATCCCGATCTCTACGATCCCAAGGAGTGGGCGCGCCGGGCCCGTCTCGCCGGCATGAAGTATGTCGTGGTGACGACCAAGCATCACGAAGGCTTCTGCCTTTGGGACAGCAAGGTCACCGATTACAAGGCGCCGAACACGCCCTGCGGCAGGGACCTGCTGACGCCGCTGGTCGAGGCCTTCCGCGCAGAGGGGCTGAAGGTCGGCTTCTATTATTCGCTGCTCGACTGGCACCATCCGGATTTCCCGATCGACGTGCACCACCCCTTGCGCAACCATCCCGACGCCAAGGCGCTGAATGCCGGCCGCAACATTGCCAACTACGCCGCCTATATGCGCGAACAGGTGCGCGAGCTTCTGACCGGTTTCGGCCGCATCGACATCATCTGGTTCGATTTCAGCTATCCCCAGCGCGAGTATCGCGGCCTGCCCGGCAAGGGTCGCGCCGATTGGGAAAGCGAGCGCCTGCTTGAGCTGGTGCGTGAACTGCAGCCCGACATCATCGTCAACAACCGCCTCGATCTGCCCCCCGGCAAGCTGCCCGACGTCACGACGCCGGAGCAATATACGCCGCGAGTGGCGCCCGCGATCGCGAGCCAGGGTGTGCTTTGGGAAGCCTGCCATACCTTCAGCGGCTCCTGGGGCTATCACCGCGACGAAGACAGCTGGAAGAGCCCGGAGCAGATCATCCAGCTGCTGATCGATTCCGTGGCGCTCGGCGGCAACCTCCTGATGAATGTGGGCCCGACCGGCCGCGGCACCTTCGACGCACGCGCCACCGCTGCGCTCGAAGTCTACCGCAACTGGATGGCCCTCAACGCACGCTCCATCTACGGGGCCGGTCCATCCGAGCTTCCGGCACCGGCCGGCTGCCGCTACACCCAGCGCGGCAACCGCCTCTATCTGCATGTCTGCAACTGGCCCTACCGCCACATCCATATCGAGGGCATCGCCGACAGGATCGCCTATGCGCAGTTCCTGCACGATGCCAGCGAAGTGCGCTGGCTCAGCCAGACGAAGGAAGTGGATTCCAATATCGGCGTGATGGTGCCGGAAGGCATGATCACGCTCGAACTGCCGGTCCGGCGACCTGACGTTACCGTCCCGGTGATCGAGATCGTCCTCAAGGCGTGACTCGGTCGCATTCGCGTGTTCATTGCGTCATGGAGGGAGGAGAAACCCATGAAGGTTCTGAAGAAAACGCTTTTGCTTGCCGCAGTCGGCGGCAGCCTCTTTGCCACATCCGCATCGGCCGAACAGATCAACCTGACCTGGCAGATGTGGACCGGTTCCGATGCCGACACCAAGGGCTGGCAGCACCTGGCCGACATGGTGACCGCCAAATACCCCGATATCAAGGTGACGCTGACGACGACGGGCTGGGTCGATTACTGGACACGACTGCCGGTGCTGGCGGCGTCAGGGCAGCTCGCCGATATCGTCTCCATGCAGTCGCTACGCATGCCGAACTTCTATTCACTGCTCGAACCGCTGAACGACCGGATCGAGGCGGATAAATTCGACATCGGCGCCTTTACGCCATCGATCATCGGCGGCATGTCGGTTGACAAACAGCTTTACGGCCTGCCCTATGATGTCGGTCCCTGGGTCGTCTATTATAACCAGGATGCGCTCGAGGCCGCAGGCATTCCGCTGCCGAAACCGGGCTGGACGCTCGCAGAATTTACCGACGCCGCCAAGAAGCTGACGAAGGACGGCAAGTACGGATTCGGCATCACACCGCAGAACTATTCGGTCCTGGCGTCGGCCTGGGGCGACAAATATGTCAATGATGCCGGAGAGCTGGATCTTGCCAATCCCAGCGCCATGGGCGCTGCCGACAGGGTTATCGGCTTTGCCGCCAAGGATAAGATCGCGCCGCTGGTGCCGTCGAGCGCCGATGTCGGCACATTCATCCAGGGCCGGTTCAATTCGGGCAACGTCGCCATGTATGTCGACGGACCCTGGTCGATCATCGGCATGAAGGACAAGGCCAAGTTCAAGATCGGCCTCACCACCCTGCCGCGCGACGATGCCAAGGAGCTCGCTGCGGTCACGGCCGGTTCCGGTTTCGGCATCGCCACGACAAGCAAGAACAAGGACGCTGCCTGGAAGGCGATCCAGGTGCTGACCAGTCCCGAAGCACTGCAGTATCTCGCCGAACAGGGCCGTGCACTCCCGGCGCGCACGGCTTCGCAATCCTCCTGGTACAAGGTGGCGGCCAAGGACATTACCAATGGCGGCGAGGCGCTCGATTATTCGCTGGCGCATTCGGTGCCCTATGTGATCACCAACAACTGGGCGGCGGTGGAAAACCTGTTCAACCAGTATTTCCCGCCGGCCTTCGGCGGCAGCGCCGACGCCAAGCAGACGATGGAATCCATCCAGAGCCTCGCGCAGCAATAGAGTGCCTGCGCGTCCGCAGGGCGCGCTCGCTCTCGACGCGGCAGAAGTTGCCGCGCATGGAGGAAGAGATGTCGGAAAGCGCCGTTGCCGAAATCACCATGCAGCCCGATCAGCCGCGGCGCTTCCTGATGCCGGAGACGCAAACGGCGATGCTGTTCCTGCTGCCGAGCTTCCTCGGCTTTATGGTCTTCATGGCTCTGCCGATCCTGGCCTCGCTGGCGCTCTCCTTCACCAATTGGCAGCTGCTCTCGACGCCGTCCTTCGTCGGTTTCCAAAATTATATCAAACTCTTCACCGTCGACCCTGCCTTCTACACCATACTGGGCAACACGCTGTTCTTCGCCGTCGAGTACCTTGCGCTCAACATCGTCGTCTCGCTGACGCTCGCGGTCTGGATTTCGAGCCTCAAGCGCGGCAAGGCGATTTTCCGGGTGATCTTCTTCCTGCCGACCTTTACTCCGACGATTGCAGCCTCCGTGGTGTGGCTGCTGATCTTCACTCCCGACGGTCTCGCCGACAGCATCATCCACTCCCTCGGTCTCGGCCTGCCGAATTTCCTGCTGAGCTCGACCTGGGCCATGCAGGCGGTCGTGCTCGTCACACTCTGGGCGAATGTCGGCTATAATGTCGTAATGTTTAACGCCGCGCTCGACCTCGTGCCGAAGCATTATCTCGAAGCGGCGATGATCGACGGCGCTGGTCCCTGGCGGCGCTTCTGGCGCATCCGCCTGCCGCTCATCTCGCCGACCATTTTCTTCGCCACCGTCATGACCGCCATCACCTCGCTGCAGGTCTTCGACGAGATCTTCGCGATGACGCGGGGCGGCCCGGGCTCGGCGACGGCCACTCTGGGTTTCGCAATCTATCAGAAGGGCTTCACCAATTTTCAGATGGGCTATGCCTCCGCACTCGCCTGGGTGATGTTCGTCATGATCATGGCGCTTACCATCCTACAGTTCCACATGCAGCGCAAATGGGTCCATTATGACGACTGAACCGACTTCGCAGCATCCCTATTCCCTGGCGCAGAACCGCCATCGCCTGTTGCGACGCATCGGTGCCTTCTTCAATTACGCCGCACTTTCGCTGATCGCGCTGCTTTTCCTCTTTCCCTTCTTCTGGATGGTGTCGAATGCGGTGCGTTCCAACACGGAGGTGCTGGCCGTGCCGGTCCGCATCCTCCCCGAGGAATATCATTGGGAAACCTTCGTCGAAGCTCTGGTTGCCCTGCCGTTCGGAACATTCCTGTTGAATTCCTTCATCGTCGCCTGCGGCGTGACCGCGATCGTGATCGCGGTATCCTGCCTTTCCGCCTATGCCTTCGCCCGGCTGAAGTTTCCCGGCCGCGAGGGGCTGCTGCTTACCTTTCTCAGCACGCTGATGATCCCGCAGGTGATGCTGGTCATCCCGCTCTTTCTTCTGGTTAGCAAGCTCGGCTGGATCAACACCTATCACGGCATGATTCTCCCCGTCGCCTTCTCTTCCTTCGGGACCTTTCTGTTGCGGCAGTTCATCCTAGGCATCCCAAAGGATCTCGACGAGGCGGCGATGATGGACGGGGCCTCGCGCCTGCGCATCCTGATCAGAATCATCATTCCGCTTGCCATGCCCGCGATCGGCCTCCTTTCGCTCTTTACCTTCATCGCCCAGTGGAAGAGCTTCCTGTGGCCGCTGATCGCTACCAGCGGTCTTGATAAGGCCACGCTGCCGCTCGGGCTCACCTTGTTCCAGACCCAGCAGGGCACCGCCTGGAATTACATCATGGCAGGCGCCACCATCTCCATGGTCCCGGGCGTCATCCTGGCCATCGTGCTGCAGAGGGTGATCTATAAAGGCATCACTGTCAGCTCCGGCTTCGGCGGACGATAGCGGCGATTAAACAAAAGCTTGAGCTGTTCGTCCCGAGTTTCCGCGGCGCGGCTCAAGTCCAGTCGACCGGTGCTGAAGAAGGGGCGGCATTATGAAAAGATCATATCCACTGCCGATACTTCTAGCTCCCGCGCGAAAAGTAAAATTTAACCAAAGTTTGAAATAAAGCGGTTCTATCCGAAGCGCAGGGGAATTCATGAAAACGGCCACGCTTGCATCCATCGCCTTGGCGATGTCGGTCTCTGTTGCCAATGCCCAGACGATCGGCGTTTCGATGTCCGATCTAGACAAATTCAGGACGGCGCTTCTGAACGGTGTCGTCACCCATGGGCAGACGGTCTCCGGCCTCAAGTTGGTTATCGAGAACGCAAAGGGCGACAGCGAGCTTCAGAAAAAGCAGGTTCAGAAGCTCATCGTCGACAAGGTCGACGCCATCATCCTGGCCGTTTCCGATGGCGATCTCGGGCCGCAGATGACCAAGATGGCGGCGGATGCCGGCATTCCGCTTGTCTATATCAACAATGTTCCCTCGAACCTCCTGGATCTGCCGGAAAATCAGGTCGTGGTCGCCTCCAATGAAAAGGAATCCGGAACACTGGAGACGAAGCAGGTTTGTACGCTGCTCAAGGGCAAGGGCCGGATCGTCGTGCTGATGGGCGAGCCTTTCCACGCGGCCGCCCGTGCCCGCACGCAGGATATCTCGGATGTCATCGCCACGCCCGACTGCAAGGGCCTGGAAATCGTCGAGCGGCAGGCGGCCTATTGGTCACGCGATTATGCCGATCAGCAGATGCAGGAGTGGCTTGCGGCCGGCGTCAAGTTCGATGCTATTATCGCCAACAATGACGAGATGGCGCTCGGCGCGATCCGCGCGATGAAGAAAGCCGGCATGCCGATGAAGGATGTCGTCGTCGCCGGCGTCGACGCGACCGACGATGCGCTTGCCGCGATGGTGGCTGGCGATCTCGACGTTACCGTTCTCCAGAGCGCTGTCGGACAGGGCGCCGCCGCCGTCGAGGCCGCCGTGAAGCTCGTCAAGAAGGAGAAGGTGCCGCGGGAAAACAACGTTCCCTTCGAACTCGTGACACCTGAGAACATCTCCAAATACCTGCCGAAGAGCCAGTGAGCATAAGAGGCTTATGATGTTGCATTTCTGGAATAAATTCGGCATTCGCGCGCAGATCACCTTCGGTTTCGTGCCGTTGATCCTGCTGATGAGCCTGCTTACCGTCAGCGCGATCTCAGGTATGAACGGCCTTGCCGCCATTTTCGCCTCCTACCGCGTCACGGCCGGCCAGAGCCTTGCCATATCGGACTACAGCGATCAGTTGCACGAGATCCAGATGTCGGCGGAAGCTTTCCGCTCCACCCCCACGCAGGCTGTCGTCGACAATTTCCGCGCCGGCGTGAAGGCCTTCGAGGCGGACGATCCGCGTTTCGCCGATAACAAGGATCTTTACTCCGGCCTTGCGATAATCCGCCAGGATATCGCCGCCTACGGCAAGGCCTTCGAGCAGATAGTCTCCCTGCAGGCCCGGCGGGACACGTTGATCTCAAAAGTCACCGAGTTCGGACCCTGGACCAGCATCGCGCTCAACGATGTCATGCGCAGCGCCTGGCGCCAGAACGATGTGGCCCTGCTGCACATGACCGGAGCGACGCTGGAAGCTCTAAACCGCAGCCTCTATTTCTCCGAACGCTTCGTGCATTCCGACGATTTTGCCGCCTATGATATTGCGCAGGCAGCTCTGGCTGAGGCCGTCGCGCTCAACGATGGCGCTGCCAAAGCTGCCAAGAACGAGCTGCAGAAGAAGCGCCTGATGGGTGCTGGCCAGCTCATGCAGAACTATACCGCCCGCCTAGGCGACATGAAGGAGGTGCTGCAGGCATCCGGCAATATCCGCCAGACGCAGCTCAACGTGTTGGCACCGAAGATCGCTGATGCGTTCAAGAACTTGCAGGCGACCGTGACGGGAGCGCAGAAGAAGCTGGATGGTTCCGTCGAGTCCATGGTTTCCTCCGCGACCGGCACGACGCTCGCCATTAGCGGCTTGCTGATCGTCATCGGCCTCGTGCTCTCCTATTTCGTCGGCCGGCTGATTTCCTCGGCGGTGCGTGGGATGGCGCAATCCATGGAGCAACTTGCCCGCGGCGATGACGCTATCGTCATAACAGGCGTTGAGCATCGCCATGAACTGGGCGCCATGGCGCGGTCGCTGAAGGTGTTCCAGGAAACAGGTCGCGCCAAGCTGATAGCCGAAGCCGGTGCCGAGCGCGCCCGCCTGGCGGCAGAAGAAGAGCGGCTGCGCCAGGAAGCCGAGCGGCTTTCGGACGCGCAGGTGATGGAACACGCCTTCCGCCAGATTTCGCTCGGCCTCGACGCGCTCTCGAAGGGCGATCTCTCCGTCCGCGTCGGCGAAGTCGACCAACGCTATGTCAGGATCCGCGACCACTTCAACAACTCGGTCGCAAGTCTCGAAGAGGCGATCGACTCGGTTATCCGCGCGGTCACGACCATCCGGTCCGGCCTTGCGGAAATCTCCACCGCCTCCAATGATCTCGCCCGCCGCACCGAGCAGCAGGCCGCGTCGCTGGAGGAAACCGTCGCGTCTCTCGGCGACGTGACGCGGGGCGTCAACGGAACAGCGGAGGGCGCAAGCCGCGCCCAGGCTGCCGTGGCGACGGCCCGCACCAATGCTGAAAAGGGCGGTGAGATTGTCTCCCGCGCCATCGCCGCAATGACGGAAATCCAGAACTCGTCGTCGAAGATCGGTAACATCATCAGCGTCATCGACGAGATCGCCTTCCAGACCAATCTCCTGGCGCTGAATGCCGGCGTCGAGGCGGCGCGCGCAGGCGAGGCCGGCAAGGGTTTCGCCGTCGTTGCGCAGGAAGTCCGTGAGCTTGCCCAGCGCTCGGCCAATGCGGCCAGGGAGATCAAGGAACTGATCTCCACCTCTTCGGCGCAGGTCAAGACGGGCGTCGAGCTGGTCGGCGAATCCGGTCTCTCATTGGAGCAGATCGTCGAGCAGGTTTCGGCGATGAATGCGACCGTCGCCGAAATCGCCATCGCCGCCCGCGAACAGGCAACGAGTCTCCGCGAAGTCTCGGCCGCTGGCGACCAGATGGACAAGGTGACGCAGCAGAACGCCGCGATGGTCGAAGAAACCACGGCCGCCGCCCAGAGCCTGACGCACGAAACGGAAAGCCTTGCCGAACTGCTGCGCCGCTTCAAAACGGGCAGCCGACACGCCTCGGACCAGCATCGTTACGCGATGGCTTCCTGAGCCTCCGCCGGTGCAGATACTCAATCCTTTCCGCCGAGGTAAGCTTGGCGGGAAGGTCACACCGTCATCGAAACTCGAAGGCTTCGGTGTGGTATGGGCGCGTGAGACGCTTGCCTTTCGCAGATCCGCCAATGGGCCGTCGAACTTGTCACAGGGGTCGCAGACAAGCACGGTCCCGCCGGCTCGCAGTTCGGCGCGAAGTTTTCGGGTCCAGTCGCCAAGGCCCTTCACGGTGAAGTGAAGGCGGCTCTCGCCGGGCGCGCTCGAGATGGTGAAGGGTTGCACCTCGTTCCAGCCTTTGCCTTGTATTTCATCACGAGTATTTCATCACGAAAACGGCAACGAGGCCTGCGATGGCAAGGTTGCGCTCGCTTTTCGACATGACTCGATTTCCAGCTAGGCTACACAGATCCCCGCTACGGCGACCTTCTGGAAGAGATGCGGCGAAGCAATAGCCGAAGACGGATAGGCGGAGGTCTTCGCCCTGAATTCCGGATGGACAAAGGCCGCCCGGAAATGCGCGTTGGATTCCCAGATGGCGTAATTGAGATAGGTCGGTTTTTCGCCGATCGCGCGATGCAGCTGGGTGGAGATGAAGCCGGGCTGGCGTTTCATGAAGGCTGCGTCGTCCTGCCAGACCTCAAGGAACTTCGTCTCGTCTGCCAGGTCGAGCGTGAAAAGATTGATGAGCACGACCGGGGAGGCCTCGAGCTCGATTTGCCGGTCGATCGGGAAGGTGGGGTCCATCGGACGAATATGCGGCATGACTTGCTCCGTTTTATGTGGTTCCATGATGTCAATTCGACATGAAGAACACATATAATTATGACATCATAATGTCAATATAAATGCATGGTGACACATGACCGATGCCGAGCGAAGTGCAGCAGGATCCGCATTGACCAATCTCGTGCTCGACCTCTTCAGGCTAAACAACCGAATGCTGACCTCAGGAGACAGGCTGGTCGCCGGCCTGGGGCTGACCAGCGCGCGCTGGCAGGTTCTCGGCACTGTCGGCGCATCGGAGCGCCCGCAGCCGGTGGCCTGGCTAGCCCGCGACATGGGCGCCAACCGCCAGAACGTGCAGCGCATCGTCAATGATCTGGAGAAGGAAGGGATCGTTGCCTTTGCGGCGAACCCGCATCACCGCCGGGCTCAGCTCGTCGTGCTGACGGAGAAGGGGCGGGAGACCTTCGACGCCGCCATGCGCCTCCAGGCTCCCTGGGCGAGCGGTCTCGCTGACGGTCTTGAGGTGCGCGAAATCGAAACGGCGCACCGCGTCATGAAGGCGCTTCTCCACAAGTTGGAAGGAAGCGAAGAGGTCGGGGGAGCAGACCCCACATCTGCTGGGGCAGGCTGAGTCACTGACGCGTCGTCAGTGAATTTCGGAAGTCGGGCCATGTGGGACCCCGGCAATGCTCCTGCGGACGTGGCGGACGGCGGTCCAGACGGCGAAGAGCACCAGCGGGATGGCTCCGAGAACGGCGAGTTTCACCATATGCGGATCGACACCCAGTTCGGAAATGCTTTCCAGGCAGATCTTAACCAGGCCGACGGTGTAATAGGTGATGGCGATGACGGAGAAGCCTTCGACAGCCTGCTGAATATGCACCTGGATGCGCGCCCGCTCTTCCATCGAGATCAACAGTGATGCGTTTTGATCTTCGAGCTGAACCTGCACGGTGGTCCTGAGGAGATCACCGGCCAGGCTGACGCGTTCGGCGAGTTCGTCGAGGCGGCGCTCGGCGGCACGAACCGAGCGGACGGCCGGCTGAAAGCGGCGGTCGATGAAGGTGCCGATCCTCTGGCGCTGTTCGACGCGTTCTTCGCGAAGCTCGGACAGCCTGCTCGCGACGATCTCGGCATAGGCTTTCGTCGCTCCGAAGCGATGGCGGGCGAGTGCCGAGAAATTGAGAACGTCAGACGAGAGCCTGGTCACCTCGGAAAGCAGCGCCTTGTCGACCTTTACGGCGCTCTGCATATGGCTGATCAGGAGGTCGAGGCGATGGTCGAAGGTGGAAAGCTTCGAGACTGTCTCGCGTGCCATCGGCATGGCAAGCAGCGCCATCATCCGATAGGTCTCGATCTCCAGGAAACGCCTGACCATGCGGCCGGTGCGATAAGCATTGAGATTGCGGTTGAAGAACAGGAATTCCACGAAGCCGCTGCCGCTAAGACGGAAGTTCGAATGCACTTCCGCATCGCCGCCGCCCACCCGCGAGGCGACAAAGTCGAGCTTCGGTTTTTCCAGGTGATGCCCGTCCTTCTCATCGCGCACCAGCACGCGCACGGCCGCTATGATCTTGCCGCCGATCTGGCGGCAGCAGGCCTGAAAGGCTTCCGGCGGATGGCTGCCCGGTTCAGCCGACGCCGACACGACGAAGGTCAAGGTCAGGAATTCGGTGTGCGCTTCCCATTTCAGGCGGCCGGCGCCGACACGGCCGATGCCGTGGTTGCCCTCGCGGGTCGTGGTGACATCTTCCAGTCCCGGGAGCGAAACCGGCAGCGAAGGAGGGGCATTGTCGCTGACGATGGCGATGTGCCAGACATCCGTATCGCCATCGAAGTAAAGCGACGGGCGTGCATGAAGCTCGTTGTGAAGTTCCCTTCGCAGCGGATGCTCGGAGCCGAGTAGCATGGAGAGGCACCTCGATTGACTGGACCCCCGCTGGTCGGTCGGGTTTGTAAGTTGGGCCTGATACCGGCGAGCCGCCAGCCGATAACGCGTATAGCCTCTCCCAAAGCTCATGTCACGACGCCGCGGAACCGTCCTGTCCATCAGCGCGAATCTGCCGCACCGGTTTGCTCTGAATCGGAGCGAGCCCCAGACAAGCAGGCTTCCGAAGAGCTGGGCACCGGTGAAATGGATCAGCCACGACCCGTTGCGGGGCCGTGGCTGATGCGTGCGCACATTTTGCGGGAAGGCGTGACCAGATTACTTGGCGGCAAGCGCGCCGTTGATCTTGTCGACGTCCGCGGCCATGGCCTTGAAGGTGTCTTCGAGGGAAAGCTCGCCGACGATCAGCTGGCTCATCCGCTGCACAATCAGCTGATAGATGGCCCCGGATCCCTTGAGGCGTTCCAGATCGCGGGCGGCCTGAGGCGCACTGTCGCGAGCCGCGAGGAAGACGGCCATGGCTTCCTTGGCGTTCTTGCTCTCGAGCTTGTATTGCGGATCCTTGATGTCGGCGCCGGTCAGGATGACGTAATTTTCGGCGATTTCACGCTGGATCTTTTCAGTGCCGAGAAATTCGATGAAGGCGGCCACGGCTTCCGGGTGCTTGGTGCGCTTGAAACCGACGATCGCGGTGCCGCCGGGCATAGCATAGCAGCCGGCATCGCCGCAGGGCGCGCTGATCGCCGTCCAGTCGAAGCCGTCGCCGATCTTCTTCTGGAATGGATTGACCATCCAGTTGCCGGCGAGATAGGTCACGACATTGCCGTTGACGAATTCGTCACCCATGTTCTTGTACTGGGTTCCGCCGGCCGCACCCCACATTTCCTTGGGGAAAGAGCCGTCCTTCGTCCAGTTGTAGAGATCGGTGATGTAGCGCTTGGCGGCATCGTCGGGGAACGAGAACTTGCCGTCCTTGACGTAATTCGAGCCGTAGGAGAAGGCGGCACCCGAGAAGCGGTGGCCGGAGCGGTCCATCGTGAAGGGGATCTGGGCGCCGGTCGCCTTGGCGACGCGCGCGGAAGCTTCGACGATTTCCTTCAGTGTGGCGGTCGGCTTCGGAAGCGGTTCGTTCGCCTGTTCGAAGAGCGTCTTGTTGACGAAGGGCAGGTTGAAGGTCTGCGACGCGACATAGCCGTTGATCGAGTTCGGATCGTTGACGCCGGGGAAGCGAAGCGTATTCAGGCTGTCGCCGTGCAGCTTGGCGAAGCCGTCCGGATCCTTCATGTAGGGACGCATGTCGAGATAATAGGGTGCAAGCTGCCAATCGGTGATCTTGGCAATGTCGGGACCCTCGCCGACGGCAAGTTGTACCGGCAGCTGCTTGGCGACCGCATCATAGCCGGAAGAGACGAAGTTGACCTTGACGTCGGGATGCGCCGTTTCGAATTCCTTGCTCAGGGCTTCCATCCGCTCGACGTAAGCCTGATCGTCATCGGTGAACAAGAAGGTGATCGTCTGGGTTTCGGCCCTGGCCACGCTCGACCATGCGAAAGAAGCGGTGGCCAGCGCCAGTGCGAAAGCCCCTGATAGATAGGTTTTCATTTTCATCCTCCCATGAAAACATTTTCATCAATCGCGGCCTAAGCCATCGATAAGTGAATTTCATATACTTGACATTCGTCCCGTCAAGCTATTTTCTACGCGAAATAGCGATGTTTTTGAGCAATTTGCAAAAATCACGCACCAAATAACCTAATGAAAATATTTTCATAGGATTGCGGAGGAGGCGATCTGTGAAAACGGAAAGCATCAAGCGGCCGGACGACATGGCGCCGGCATATGACGTGGGTCAGGGCCAGACGATAACGGCATGGGCGGTATCAGCGCTCATCGCGAGCTATTTTCCCGGCGAGCCGGCGCCCGCCGAAGATCGTGTGAACTATCGTTTCATCAACGGTTTCGTCGATGTCGGCGACCTGCCATGCCGCAAGGCCTTCTGGTCCACCATGGTCGGCCGCGAGCTCATCCCCGACACGTCCTGGCCGACCGAAAGCCTCTATCTTCCCGGCTCGAACCGCCGCGTCGAATTCACCGGCTTCTGGCACGTGCCCACGCATGTCAGGCGATGGCTGAAGGGCACCTTCAGGACGGAAGCGCCGCGCACGCTCAATCTCGCGCTCAAGACCTGCGGCGGCGTGCGCATATGGGTCAATGGGCAGGAGGCGGTTCGCTTCGAGCCCTTCAAGCGTAACGTCGAGAGTGCAACCGAGATAGCTTTGCGGCTCGAAGCCGGCGACAACGAGATTCTCGTCCACAGCGAAGATCTTGCCGAGCGCGACACGACCTGGTTCTTCGAGCTCGAAATGCTGGACAAGGAGCCGCTCCGCGTGCTGCTGCCGGTAGCGCTCGATCAGGACGAGGTGCGGGAGCTGGAAGCTCTTTCGCGCGGCGTGCGCCCGGCGCGCGACGTCTTCGTCAGAGAGCCGCTGGAGATCATCTTCGACACGGCGCCCGAGCGCGACCTGCCGGTGGAGCTCAAGGTGGTCGGCCATGGCCACGAGCGGCCGGTCCTCGCCGATGCGAAACTGACCCTCCACGCAGGTCAGAGCCGGCTGACGGCGCAGGATGTCTGCGGCATTGCCGACGGTTATCACGGTATCCACATGACGATCGGGTCGGGGCCGGGCTCGGTCACCCGCGTCATTGACGCCGCCTTCATGAGCAGCATCTTGCCATTGCCGGCAGCGGCGTCGCTTTCCGCCCGCAAGCGCCAGGCGTTGGAATACAGCGCCCGCTTCGGCGCCAACCGCGCCGGGCGGCTCATCGCCATGATGGAAACCGGTCATGACGACCAGGAAAGCTTCGATCGCATCGTCGACATGACGCTCGCCTCCATCGATGCGCGGGAGGATTGCTCGGATTTCATCATGGTGCCGCTGCTGTGGCTGCTCGGCGCGTACGGCGACCGGATGCCCAAGGCCACGGTTGATCGCATTCGCCATTCCGTTCTCTCCTACCGATACTGGGTTGACGAGCCGGGCAACGACGCGATGTGGTTCTGGAGCGAGAACCATGTGCTCTGCTTCCATACGAGCCAGCTGCTGGCCGGACTTTTGCTGCCCGACGAGGTCTTCTCGACCTCGGGGCGGGCGGGACGGCAGCAGGCGGAACTCGCCGCAGTGCGCCTCGGCCATTGGTTTGACAGCGTCGAAGCCCATGGTCTGGCGGAGTGGAACTCGGCTGCCTATTACCCGATCGATTTCATCGGCCTGCTGGCTCTTGAGCGCTGGGCCGATACGGCAATCGCAGCACGTGCTCGCGCGCAGATCGATCTCATTTTCCGCATGATCGCCCTGCACACGCTCGCCGGCGTGCCGGCGGGATCACAGGGCCGCGCTTATGACAAGGAACTGCGCGCCGGCCCGCTGACTGAACTTGCTCCCTTCGCCCAGGTCGCTTTCGGCACCGGCTGGCTGAACAATGGTGTCGCGGCGCTGACGATGTTCTGCGCCGGCGGCTACGAGCCGCCTGCCGATCTTGCCGAACTCGCCGCCCTTCCGCGAGGAAGGAACGTCGAGGCGCGTTACTGCCAGGGGCTCGAGAGCGGAAAACTCGTGCTCTACAAGAACGAGGCGGCGCAGCTTTCGACGGTCATCGATCACAAGACCGGCCGGAAGGGGCACCAGCAGCACGTTCTGGATATCCGGCTCGCCGGCCATCCGATGGCGAGGCTCTGGATAAATCATCCCGGCGAGGACGATCCCTGGGGCAATCAAAGGCCGTCCTACTGGGCCGGCAACGGCATCCTGCCGCGTGTCGCCCAGCATCGCGACATCGCGCTTTTGATCGAAGACGCAGGCGATGCACGGCATGCCTGGACGCACGCCTATATCGGCCGCGACGGTCTTGACGATCTCATCGTCGAAGACAAATGGCTGATCGCCCGGTCGGGCAGGGGATTTGCCGCTCTCTGGGCCTCGAACGGCCTGGAACTGATCACGGACGGCCCGACCGCCGGACGCGAGGCGCGCTCGTATGGATCGCTCTGCGGCTGGGCGGCCATCGTAGCATCCGGCAATGACGATGCTTACAAGGCCTTCATCGAGCGTCTGTGCCAGACCAGCGTTTCCTTCGATCCCAGGCTCCGCAGTCTTTCCCTGACGCCGCCGGGCGGTCAGGCGATCGATCTCTCCTACGCCGACGGTCTTTCGATTGCCGGTAAGCCCCGGCCGTTCACCCATGATCAGCCGCACCCGATCCTCACTCACGACAGCGCCGCGTCCCGGGCCGGCGCTGACGGCCCGTTCTATTCCTGACACATAGGTCTCACGCATGAACACTGAATCTGTCGATAACGCCGCGCTCCTGACGACGATCGATCGTGTGGCAACGGCTTTCAGCCGGCTCAGGGGCATAAAGGAGGGGCTCGTGACGGGCGGTTCCACGTCCGGCATCCAGTTCGACGAATGGGACTGGGAGGTCGGCGTCGGTCTTTACGGGTTCCTCAGGCGCGCGATAGCCACCAATGACCAGAAGGCGCTGCAGGAGCTTGTTGCCTGGTACAGCGCGCAGATCGAACGCGGCCTGCCGCCGCGCCAGATCAACAGCACGGCGCCGATGCTGCCGCTCGCGATTCTCGTCCAGCACGTCGACCGCCCGGATTTCCGCGCCCTCGTCGAAGACTGGGCTGAGTGGTTGGTCAAGGAACTGCCGAAGACCGAGGAAGGCGGTTTCCAGCACGTCGTCAAGGAGCGCCTCAACGACGGGGAGTTGTGGGACGACACGCTGTTCATGGCCTGCCTGTTCCTGGGCCGCGCCGGCGTGCTCTGCGAGCGCAACGAGTGGATCGATGAGGCTGTCTACCAATTCGTGATCCACACGCGCTATCTCTCCGATCCGGTCAGCGGGCTCTGGTATCACGGTTGGACCTTCAACGGCCGGCACAACTTCGCCAATGCCTTCTGGGCGCGGGGCAATGCCTGGATCACGGTCGCAATCCCCGAGCTCTTCGATCTCGTGCCCTCGCTCGGTGAGAAGGATCGGCGCTTCCTGTCCAACGTCCTCGTCAGCCAGGTGCGCTCCCTGAAGGCATATCAGCGGCCGGACGGCATGTTCACGACACTTCTGGACGATCCGTCCTCGCCGCTCGAAACCTCGGCCACGGCAGGCATCGCCTATGGCATATTGCGCGCCATCGATGCCGGCATTCTCGACGAGAGCGACAGGGCACATGCGGAGCGGGCGCTTGCGGCAGTGCTGGCGCAGATCGATGAAGAAGGCGTCGTCCATGGCGTCTCGGACGGTACGCCGATGGGACACGATCTCGATTTCTACCGGCGCATCCCGAATGTGCCGACGCCTTACGGCCAGGCACTGACCATGCTGCTTTTGACCGAAGTCGTCCTCGAGCACGGTCAACGTCAATGAACGCAACCTCGCTTGTCGCCATTGCAGCTTACGACGGCGACAATACTGACCGTGTGCAAACTGCGATCGACAGCCTTTCAGCTTCCGGTGGCGGACGGCTGGAGCTCCTCGCAGGCATCCACAACTGCCGGGGGCTCCGGCTCCGTTCCGGTGTCGAGCTGCATCTTGCCGCCGGCGCCATCCTGCGTCCCGTTCCCGACTATGCTGCCTATGTCCATACGACAGTTTCGGTCATCGCCGAAAAGTCGGACCGCGGCATGATCGTGGCGAGGGATGCGCGACGGATCAGTCTGACGGGCACGGGGCGCATCGAAGCCGGTTGCGAGAGCTTCATCATCGGAGACGACGAAAGCGTCGGAACCTTCGTTCCGGCCGAATATCGCCCCCGCGTCGTCGTCTTCGAGGGCTGCGACGAAGTCGAGATCAGCTCCATCCATATCTGCCGTTCGCCGATGTGGACACTGCACTTCGTCAATTGCACCGATGTCTCCGTCCGCAACGTGACCATTGATAATGACCGCCGCCTTCCCAACACGGACGGTATCGTGCTCGATGCGTGCCGTGGCGCCATCATCGAGGATTGCAGGATATCGACCGCCGACGACGGCGTATGTCTGAAGACGAGCGCCGGCCCCGATGGCACGGCCATCGGCCAGTGCGAGAACATTCTCGTCCGCCGATGCGCCGTCGAGAGCCTGAGCTGCGCGCTGAAGATCGGCACCGAAACGCATGGCAACGTCACCAACGTCATGTTCGAGGATTGCCGTGTCTCGTCCTCCAGCCGGGCGCTCGGGATATTTTCCCGCGACGGCGGCCGGATATCGAATGTGCGGTTTTCGAAGATTTCGGTGGAGTGCCGCGAGACGCCGGACGGATTCTGGGGGTCTGGGGAGGCGCTGACGGTCAATGTCGTCGACCGTATCGCCGAACGCCCCGCGGGCGCCATCGAGAACCTCGTCGCCGAAGACGTGACCGGCCGGATGGAAGGGGCGATCACCATCATTGCCGCCGCGACGTCAGGCATCCGGAACGTGTCGCTGGCCCGTATCGCCCTCGACCAGCAGCCCGGACAGCTTGGCACCGGGCGGACCTACGACCTACGCCCGACGAATGCCGACCTCGCGCCGATGGCCGATGGCGGCGGGCGCGCCAATGCCTGGACCCGCGGTTCGGACGGGCGGGTGATCGGCCTTGAGGACTATCCGGGAGGAATGCCGGCTGTCTATGTGGCGGGTGTCAGTGGAATCGCGATGAACGAGGTGCGGATCACGAGGCCGGCACCGCTGCCGCAAGGCTGGAACGCAATCGACGTCGTCATGGAAACGACGCCACCTGATGGGAGTGGGGCATGGCAGAACTGAAACTTTCCACCGTCAACAAGTCGTATGGCTCCGTCAAAGTCCTTCATGACGTCGAACTCGACATCAAGGACGGCGAATTCGTTGTCTTCGTCGGCCCGTCTGGGTGCGGCAAGTCGACCCTTTTGCGCGTTATCGCCGGCCTCGAGGAAGTGACTTCGGGCGGAATCGCGATCGGTGGCCGCGACGTCAGCGCGCTGTCGCCGGCCGAGCGTAAAATCGCGATGGTCTTCCAGTCCTATGCGCTCTATCCGCATATGAGCGTACGCAAGAATCTCGCATTCGGCTTGGAGAATCTGAAGTTCAAGCGCGCCGAAATCGAGGCGCGCATCGCCGAGGCCGCCAGGATGCTGGCGATCGAACCCTATCTCGACCGGCGTCCGAAGCAGCTTTCGGGCGGCCAGCGCCAGCGCGTGGCGATTGGCCGGGCGATCGTGCGCGAGCCGGACATATTCCTCTTCGACGAGCCGCTGTCGAACCTCGATGCGGCGCTGCGCGTCCAGACCCGGGCCGAGATCACCAAGCTCCACCGCGACATCAAGACGACGATGATCTATGTAACGCACGACCAGGTCGAGGCGATGACCATGGCGGACAAGATTGTCGTTTTGCGCGCCGGACGCGTCGAACAGGTCGGTGCGCCGCTGGAGCTCTTCGATCATCCGCGCAACCTCTTCGTCGCCGGCTTCCTGGGCTCGCCCCGGATGAATATCATCAAGGGTAAGGTCTCGGGCATCGGTGAAAGCGGCGTCATCGTCGATGTCGGCAATGGCGGCACGATCGTGAGCAATGTCGATCCCGCCGGCATTGCGGTCGGTCAGTCGGTTGTTGCCGGTATCCGGCCCGCACATTTCACCCGATCCAGCGAGCGGGGCCTGCCATTCCAAGTGCAATATCACGAAGGGCTCGGAACCGAGACCTATGTCTATGGCAATCTCGCCGGCCAAGACGATCAGATCATCATCCATGAAGCCGGCCATTTCGCGCCGGTTTCGGGCGAACGGATCATCATCGATGCCGACCCGGCCCGCGTCCATCTGTTCGATCCCGAAAGCGGCCTGGCCTTTGGCAGACGGTCCGGGCAGGGGAGGCGCTGACATGGCAGAGCTCACGGCCGGTATATTGCTGTCTCGGACAGGCGAAACGGCGATGAGGGTGGTCGAGGCGCCGATGAATGCGATCGAGCGTCTGTTCGGCCGCAAGCGGATGCCCTGGCTGTTCCTGGCGCCCAATCTCATCCTGTTCGGTATCTTCACGTTCCTTCCCATCGCGATCGCGGTCGGCTACGCGTTCACCGGCGGCACCAATCTCTTCGTTTCCGACCGCCCGTTCGTCGGTCTCGACAACTTCCGCACCTTGCTTTCCTGCGGCAATTATCTCCAGCCTGGAACCTGCCAGGAATCGCTGTTCTGGACGGCGGTGTGGAACACCCTTTGGTTCGTGGCCTTCAACGTCGTCGCCACATTACTGGTGGCGCTGATCACGGCGCTGATCCTCAATCGGGCGATCTTTGCACGGGGCTTCTTCCGGGCGATGTTCTTCTATCCGGTTCTGCTGTCTCCCGTCGTCATCGGCCTGATCTGGAAGTGGTTCCTCGATCGCAACGGCCTGCTGAACGCCTTCTTTCAGATGCTTGGGGTTCCCCCAGAAATATTCCTGCTTGATGTTGGCTGGTCGCGTTTTTTCGTGGTGGTGGTATCGGTCTGGTTCCATATGGGCTTTTACACGCTGATCCTGCTCGCCGGCCTCCAGGCAATCCCGAAAGATCTCTATGAGGCCGCGTCCATCGATGCCGCTTCACCGCGTCGCACGCTGTTCAGGATCACGCTTCCACTTCTTGCCCCGAACCTGCTTGTCGTGTTCATCCTTCTGATGATCAAGTCCGTGCAGATCTTCGACGAAGCCTGGGTTTTGACCAATGGCGGCGGCCCTGGCACGGCCAACAGCTTCATCGTCCAATACATCTATCAGATGGCCTTCGGCAGCGATCTGCGTCTCTTCGGCCTTGCTTCCGCCGCATCGGTTCTCATGGGGCTGGTGCTTCTGGTTCTCACCCTCATACAGCTGCGCCTCGGCAAGCGAATGGAGTCCTGAGATGAGCCCGATCAGTTTTCTCTCGCGCACACGCCGGGCCGGACGCATCGATATCACCGATATCTTGTCATGGGTCTGGCTGCTTGGCGGAACGTTCGCGGTGCTCGTTCCCGTCGTCTGGGCAGGCCTCTCCTCGCTAAAGCCGGCGGCCGAGATCACCCGCTTTCCGCCGTCGCTGCTTCCCCGGGCCGCCTTGGAACAGACCGTGCCCGGATTCGATAAGCCGCTCAGCCTTTGGAACGTAACGATTGACAGCCAGCAGCGTGAAATGGCCATGGTGCGGCGCATCGGTCTCAAGGCGCAGATGGTCGATCCTGCAAATCCGGGGCAACCGGTCGGTGTCGACGTGAAGGGGATCACGCCGGTGCAGCAGTTGACCGTTGCCACCGAGAACTACACCGATCCGCTGACGCGTTTCAACTTCCTGACCTTTCTGAAAAATTCCGTCTTCGTCACCGTTGTTGCAACGCTGCTGACGCTTATCGTCAACGCAATGGCTGCCTTTGCGCTGTCGAAATACAAATTTCGGGGCGACACGACTGTGTTCGTCATCATCATCTCGACGCTGATGATCCCGCTCGCCGTCGTCATGGTCCCGGCCTACCTCGTAATCGTCGGGGTCGGGCTCGCTGACAATCTCTGGGGTGTCATCCTGCCGACCGTCGCCTCTCCAACGGCCGTTTTCCTGCTGCGGCAATATATGCTGACCATACCGGATGAGTTGATCGAGGCGGCACGCGTCGATGCGGCGAGCGAATTCTGCATCTTCTGGCGGATCATCCTGCCGCTGACAGCACCGGCGCTGGCGGTACTGGCGATCTTTTCCGTGCTCTGGCGCTGGAATGACTTCCTCTGGCCGCTCATCGTCCTCAACAGCCGTGAGAATTTCACCCTGCAGGTCGGTCTCAACGCGTTCCAGGGAGAGTTCTCGGTGCAGTGGCACTATATCCTGGCGATGACGTTCCTCAGCCTGCTGCCGGTCACCGTCGTCTTCCTGTTCCTGCAGAAATACATCACCACTGGCATTGCCGGAACGGGAATGAAATGAACGAATCCTGGCGCGCAGCCCCAATTGGGGTCGAGATGTGGAAACCTCCCAAGCATTGAAGACTGCCTTCCCATCTCGTCGCGCCGGCTGAAGCGCACCGCACCTGGCACTGCGGTGCGCTTCAGCCCTGCTTGGATGCAAGCCACGCGGGCTTGACTGCCCGAGCCGCCATTACAAAACGGTTTCGAATAGCGGGATCAAGGCCGCGCCGATCGCGCCGGGGGCATCGATGATCTGGGCCACGGCCAGCTCCGGAACGTCGCGCAATGCGCCATGCCGAGGCAGATTGTTGAATTCGGTGCGTTCGATCAGCATTCTTGCAAGTGAATGTGGTAGCTCGCCGCCAAGCACGATCAATGCCGGGTCGAAGATCGCGCAGATTGCGTTGACTGCACGATTATGGGCCGGCGTGACACGGTCGATCCATTCCTCGATGCCATCCCAATCCGCCACATTTTCATTCTTCAAATCCTTAAGGGTCAGGCCCGCGCGCCCCTTGGCGCGAAGATGTTCGAGCAACTGGTTGAGTGCGGGACGATCGTCATAGTCCTGCCGCCCGAAGAGAACGGAGAATTCGCCGGCATTCCCGAAACTGCCGCGAAACGGCATGCCGCCGGAAACCAGACCGCCGCCATAGCCATGAAGATGGGCGATATAGGCAAAATCGGCGACGTCACGTCCGACGCCGAAGATTGCTTCCGCCAAGGCCGCAGTCCTGGCGACATTGTCCGCCCAGACTGGCAGACCAAGTCGCTCTCCAAGCAGCGGCGCCAGGTCGATCAGCGACCAATGGGCTAGCGGCAGTGGACAATTGAAAGCCGTCTCCAGCATGCGATGACCGGCGACCGCCAGGCCGACGCCGAGGATGTCACGCCGCCTGGCGCCGCGCCGGGCCAGTATCTCTCCGACCGCTGCTTCAATCCGCTCCATCTCCAGGGAAAGCGAGGAGCCGGTCTGCGGAATTTCCATATTGTCCAACGGTTCGCCGAAACCCATGAGGCAAAGGCCGATCGTGCCGACGTTGACGGAGATGCCGAGCGTCAGACACCATTCCCTTCGGAGCGTCAGCTCCGGACTGGGAGGACCGGCCCGCCGGTTTTCCGATTGGGAAAAGACGACCATTCCACGATCATGAAGCCGCCCGACAATTCTGTGCAGCGATTGCTGGGTGAGATCGAGCGGTTCCGTCAGGTTGGAGCGTTCGATTCCAGGCGATTTCCAGATCAACCGCAAGAGGTCCCGTTCGTTGCGAGACGCAACCCTTGCAGGCTGCGTATCTCGCAGAAAATGCGCGGCGACGTGGTCCAGAGGAACATACTTCATTTTTCGATCATGGTGATTTACACTATAAGTGTGAAGCAGGGGAGGGACGTTCTGCAGGGCAAGGAAATCATCCGTGGTGTTGCCGGTCCTGCTTAACGCATCAAGATTGGTCAGGCCAGTCGCGATGTCGTCTCAGGTGGCAGGGAAGAGAATCGAGCCGCATGGATTGGTTGAGAGCGGAGAAATTGGGCCGTCTTGGAGAGCCTGAGTGTTACGGCTTTGAGCCCACGCATGAAGGCACCAGCTTCGAATCGATGGTTCAAGCCTTTTCGGCGGGTTATGGCGTTTTCGACGCACAGCCTCTGAGGGACGATCGGAAATTTGCCTGGGCCGCGGATTTGAGAAGGACCGAGGCACTCACCGTGCTTCATTCGGTGTATCAGAGTTCCTGGACAATCCGAACGCTTGACGAGTCTCCGCAGCATCTCGCTTTTTTCATGCCGCACACAGGATCCTTTCGACTGTCGATAGGGAAGAGAACGGTCGAAAGCGGTGCCGGTCATCTTCTTATGGCCAACAACCACGAAGCCGGCGATCGTGTGGTCCAGGGCGGGCCGCACCGCTCGGACGCCCTCTTCCTGGATTGGAAGGTTGTGAAGCGGATGCTCGCCTCGCTGGTGGAAAAGCCCCTCTCCGCGTCGCTCGACCTCGACCCTGTCCTGGATCGCACGACGCAGTCAGGCCAGCTCATCGGCAATCTGCTCCAGACGATCGTGCAGGGCATGCGCGGCGACGGCCCGCTAATGTCTTCGCCGCTTGCGGCAGCGGCGATAAGTGAAACTCTCGCTCACCTGGTGATCCGATTTGGACGGCACCGTTTTTCCGATCAACTGGAAAAACAGAAAGTATCGCTGGTTGCGCCCTGGCACGTCCGACGGGCCATCGATTACATGCATGCCAACATTGCGGAACCCCTAACCATGACGATGGTTGCAGATGATGTCGGCGTTTCCCTTCGCGCGCTGCAAACGGGCTTCAAGGCCTTCAGGGGAACGTCGCCGGCAGGTTATCTCCGCACGATCCGGCTGCAGGCAGCCCGCGAGCAGCTGCGGGACCCGACGAACCAGCAAACCGTTCGTGAAATCTGCGCGATATGGGGTTTTGCGCACGCGGGCAGATTCTCCATCATATACCGCAACACCTTTGGAGAAAGCCCGCGAGATACACGGCTACGGGCTGAGCACTTGCGCTGATGTGAGTGTTGGAGCTTCGAGGTCCTGGCTCTGCCGGCGCTTTAGCGCGGCGGCGCGATGCTGCCGCGCAGGACCAGATGGCAGCCGAGTTCCAGGCGATGAGCCGGCCGCTGCGGATCGCTGGCGATCAACCGCTGTTCGATGAGCGCGAGCGCTGCAGCGCCGAGACGGTCGGTGGGCACGCTCACGGTGGAAAGCGGCGGACGGCTGAACTCGCCGGGAACGATGTCGTCGAAGCCGAGCACAGATATCGCGTCGGGCACGCGTATGTCGCGATCGGCGAAGGCCTTCAGGCAGCCGAGCGCCAGATTGTCGGCCGCGCAGAAGACGGCGGTGGCGCCTTTGAGCGTGGGGTCGCGATGGAGCAGCGCGTTGATGGCCGCCTCGCCATGCCGGGGCTCATATCCCTCGGCTTCGACGATCATGTCCTCCGGCACCGGAAGCTGTGCGGCGAGATAGGCATCGGAAAAACCGTCATACCGGCGCTGGATGGTCGTGCGGCCCTTCCAGGTCAGATGAAGGATTCGGCGGTGACCGAGCGCCAGAAGGTGCGCGATGCCGAGCCGGGCGCCGAAGCGGTTTTCCGGCGTCACAGTATCGACCAGCATGGCAGGATCCTCGCCGTTGACGATGACGACAGGCATATCGGCCGAGGCGAGGCTGCGAATGAGTTCGGGCTGATCGTCGTTCAGCACCACGATGCCGTCGGCGCGTTCGGCCACCGCCATCTGCCTGACCTCGCCGCCGTCGATGCGCCGGCCGGTGCTGACGTAAGGCACGATGCGAATACCGCGGCGCTCGCACTCCCTGCGAAGGCCGTTTAGGATCGTCCAGCTCACCAGGTTGAGATCGCTCTCCGGCGCGGCATCGTCGGGAATGGCGAGCAGCAGGACGCGCAGCGCGGCAATTGTCGCCTTCTTTCTGCGGCGGTCGAGGTAGCCCAGGCGTTTGGCCGAATCCAGAACCCTCTCGCGCACTTCGATCGTCAGCGGCGCGGTTCCGTTCAGCGCATGCGAGGCCGTGCTCAGCGACACATCGGCGTCGCGCGCGACATCCTTGAGATTGACTTTGCGTTCCACTTTAATTCGTCACGATTGAGGTCGTACCTTGAAAGCATCGGCTAACTTGATGTTTTCACCTAAAAACTTCATTAAATCCATCTGCATCGAGCGGTATTTTTCGTCTCCAGACGAAGTCGGGCTGCAGCACGGCCGCAAACGAGCGCTGCAGGAGCGACGAATGGAGAAAAGGCCATGCGGCCTCGACCCACGAATGATCGGAGAGCCGCTGGAATGGCAGCCTTAAAGACATCTTCGTTGCCGGAGAGGAATGGATTGAATAGTTTAGGTTGGCGTCAGAAATGGGTGCCAGAAGGAGCCGAAGCGGTTTCCAAAGCTCCATGGCGGAAAAACTCGGGCCGCGGAAGGCTCGCGATGGTCAGTTACTCAGAGCCGTTGGCGATCAGCCCGGCTTGGCGAGCAGGCCGTTGAAGAGCAGGTCGAAATAGGTCCTGAGGAAGGCCTCCTTATTGGGAATTGGGTCGCGACGATCGTCGAATATCAGCCGCAGAACCGTCCTCGTCAGGATGGGTGCAACGACCATATCGGAGAATTCCACCGGGATTTGGCGAAACTCACCTGACGCCATTCCCTCCACGATGAGAGAGTCGATCTTGGCGATAATCGGCGCGATAAATTCATCGTGGTGGCGGTCGATCAGGTCGGGGAACCGCTGTCCTTCCGCAATGACGAGCCGAACCAGCTCACGGGTCGTGCGATCTTCGGCGATCTGCTCATAGAGCAGGCTTAGAATTGACTTCAGCCTCTCCGTGGCGCTGCCGCTGAGTTCGTCGGTGATCGCCAGCAACTCCTGAAAGGGCACCGAGAAATGGTTGATCATAGCTTCGAAGAGCGTCTCCTTCGTCTCGAAATAGACGTAGACGGTGCCCTTGGTGACGCCGACCCTTTCGGCGATATCCTCGACACGTGTGCCGGCGAAGCCGCATCTAACGAACTCCTCGAAAGCGGCGTCAAGGATTTGGATGGGGCGCAACGCTTTCTGTTCCGCGCGTGTAATCTTTTTCTCTGCTGCCACTTCCGGGCCTCCCTTAACCAATCATGCCCTCGTCTCATGCGGCACAAAGTTTCATTGACTAATCCGTCAGTCAATTATATAGCAGCTGCCGTTGAGAGCAAGAGGTCAACTATGAGAACCATTCTGGTCGCCACTGCGATCATCTGCGCCGTCGGTCTGGCATCCTGCAGCGATGCGAGCGGGCCGACCGAGCCAACCCCGCGGCAGGTCGGCGTCGTCGTCGCCAAGCCTGAGCCGCTGGTTGACGGCGGTGCGCTGACCGGAGAAGTCCGCGCCCGTGTTCAGACCGATCTGTCCTTCCGCGTCAGCGGCAAGATCATCGAGCGGCTGGTGGAGGTCGGACAATCGGTGAAGGCGGGGCAAGTGCTGGCGCGCATCGATCCGGAGGAGCAGAAGGCAGATCTCGATGTGGCCGCCGCCAATCTTCAGTCCGCTGAGGCCCTGCAGACCCAGGCGCAGCTTGCCTTCGACCGGCAGCAGAGCCTGTTTCGAACCCAGGTGACGACGCGCGCCGCACTCGATCAGGCACAGGAAGCGCTGCTGACCGCCCAGGCATCGACGAAGTCGGCGCAGGCGCTTTTCGAAACCGCACAGGATACCCTGTCCTACACGGAGCTGAAGGCAGATGCCGACGGCGTGATCACCGCCCGCAATGCCGAGGTCGGGCAGGTGGCGCAGGCCGCTCAGGTCGTCTTCACCCTTGCCCATGACGGCGATCGGGATGCCGTTTTCGAGGTGGTTGAAAGTGCCTTCCTCCGCCCGATCGACGGCGACGGAACAGTTACCCTTCTATCGGACCCGACACAGAAGATCACGGCGAAGGTTCGCGAAATTTCTCCGACGATCGATTCCTCCACCGGCACTATCAGGGTCAAGATCGCGATATCAAGCGACGCGCCTATTCCTCTCGGCGCACCCGTCGTCGGACGGTTCAATTACCTCTCGCAGGACGTCATCCAACTGCCCTGGTCGGCAATGACCTCGAAGGACGGCAAGCCGGCCGTCTGGATCGTGGATCCCGCATCCTCTGCGGTTTCCGTCCGTGCGGTCGACGTCGCCGGCTATGAGACCGGCAGCTTCGTCGTCAAGTCGGGTGTGACGGCGGGAGAGATAGTCGTGACTGACGGGACCAAGTTCCTCAGGCCCGGCGAAATCGTGTCTTATGTCAAGGAAGCTTCCAAGTGACTATTGGTCCCAAGATAATCGCACTGATGATGGGTACGGCCTTGCTTTCCTCCTGCACGAAGCAGGAGGAAGGCAAGGAAGAGGCGCCCCGTCCGGTGCTGTCGATGACGGTCAAACAGACGCCCGCGACGAGCCTCAGCCTGACCGGTACGATCGAACCCACGATCGAGACAGAGCTCGGCTTCCGGATCCTCGGACGGATGATCGCGCGCAACGTCAATGTCGGCGACATCGTCAAGAAGGACGACGTCGTCGCCGCGATTGATCCACTGGCGCTGGAGCTTGCGGTGCGCAGCGCCCAGTCCGATGTGGAAAATAGCGACGCCCAGCTCAGAAACGCGGTGACCACGGAGCAGCGCCAGCGCGCGCTGGTGGAATCGCGCTCCGGCACGGAAGCTTCGCTTGAAGAAGCAGAGCAGGCGAGGCGAACGGCCGCGGCCGCCGTCGCCAAGGCGCAAGCCAACCTCGACAAGGCCAGGGAGCAACTGGGCTACGCGCAGCTGCGGGCGGAATTCGACGGAGTGGTGACGGCGACCTCGGCTGAGGTTGGCCAGGTCGTATCGGCCGGCCAGACCGTCGTGACCATCGCGCGTCCGGACAAGCGCGACGCCGTGGTCGACGTGCCCCAGGCCGCCGCTCAAAAACTGAAGAACGGCGCGCCTTTCGAAGTGACGCTGCAGCTCGACCCGACGATCCGCACCTCCGGGACCGTGCGCGAGATCGCGCCGGAGGCGGAGACCGCCACGCGCACGAGCAGGACCAAGATCGCGCTCACCAATCCGCCTGAAGCCTTCAGGCTCGGCTCGGTCATCACAGCCTCGGCAACAATCGCCGCCAATCCCGAGATAGTGTTGCCTTCCTCGGCCATCCTTGCCGGCAGCGACGGCTCGAGCGTCTGGATTGTCGATGTGCCTGCCAGGAAGGTGTCGCTGCGCCGCGTGAAGATCGACGGCGACCTCGTCGACGGCGGAAGCATCCGCGTCACGGAAGGACTCGCTCCCGGAGAGCGGGTGGTCGTGGCGGGCGTGCATAAACTTGAAGATGGCCAGCCCATCAGGATCGACCAGGAGATCAGCCAGTGAAGTCCTTCAACCTTTCCGACTGGGCGCTCGAACACCGTTCGCTCGTCTGGTACTTCATGATCGTCTTCATTCTCGCAGGCGCCTTCTCCTACCTGAACCTGGGTCGTGAGGAAGACCCGAATTTCACCATCAAGACGATGGTGATCACCGCGCAGTGGCCTGGCGCTTCCGCAGAGGAAGTGACGCGGCAGGTGACCGACAGGATCGAGAAGAAGCTCCAGGAACTGGAATCGCTCGACTACACGAGGAGCCAGACCGTCGCCGGCCAGACGACCGTTTTCGTCGAGCTGCTGCCGACGACGAAGGCGAGGGATGTCACACCGACCTGGCTGCGTATCCGCAACATGATTGCCGACATCAAGGGTGATTTCCCGAGCGGCGTCGTCGGCCCCTTCTTCAACGACCGTTTCGGCGACGTGTTCGGCAATATCTACGCCTTCACCAGCGACGGTCTGACCCAGCGGCAGCTGCGCGATCTCGTGGAAAATGCTCGTTCTGAGGTCCTGAAGGTACCGAATGTCGGCAAGGTCGACGTGATCGGCGCCCAGGACGAGGCGATTTATCTGGAGTTCTCTACGCGCCAGATTGCAGCACTTGGCATCGACCAGCAGTCGGTCGTCCAGACCCTGCAGGCCCAGAACGCTGTCACCCAGTCCGGTTTTGTCGATGCCGGGCCGGAGCGCATCGCATTGCGGGTGAGCGGACAATTCACCTCCGAAGAAAGCCTGCGATCGATCAACCTTCGCATCAACGACCGCTTCTTCCCGCTGACCGACGTCGCCACGATCAAGCGCGGCTATGTGGATCCGCCCTCGGCGCTGTTCCGGTTCAACGGCGAGCCGGCGATCGGGCTTGCCATCGGCATGAAGCAGGGTGCCAACCTCCTGGAGTTCGGCGAAGCGCTCGATGCTGAAATGAAGCAGGTCGTTGCCGATCTTCCGATCGGCGTGGATGTCCACCGTGTTTCCGACCAGCCGCACGTCGTCGATGAGGCTGTCTCCGGCTTTACCCGGGCGCTGTTCGAAGCGATCGTCATCGTGCTCGTCATCAGCTTCATCAGTCTCGGCCTTCGCGCCGGCATGGTGGTGGCGATCTCCATTCCCCTCGTGCTTGCCATCACCTTTGTGGTGATGGAATATTCCGGCATTTCGCTGCAGCGCATCTCGCTCGGCGCCCTCATTATCGCGCTCGGGCTGCTCGTTGACGATGCCATGATCGCCGTCGAGATGATGGTGGCCCGCCTGGAGGCAGGCGACGATCTGAGGAAGGCTGCCACCCACGTCTATACATCGACGGCCTTTCCGATGCTGACCGGAACGCTTGTCACTGTCGCAGGCTTCATCCCGGTCGGTCTCAACAACAGCGCCGCCGGCGAATTCACCTTCACGCTTTTCGTCGTCATCGCGGTTTCGCTGGTCGTGTCCTGGATCGTGGCTGTGCTGTTCACGCCGCTTCTCGGCGTCACTATCCTGCCGAAGACCATGAAATCCCATCACGAGAAGAAGGGGCGCTTCGCCGCCGTCTTCTCCTGGCTTCTGAAGCTCGCGATGCGCTGGCGCTGGATCACCATCGTGGCGACGGTCGGCGTCTTTGCCCTTTCGGTCGGCGGCATGGGGCTGGTGCAGCAGCAGTTCTTCCCGAACTCGGACAGGACCGAGCTCGTCATCGACTGGAACCTGCCTCACAACAGTTCCATCGCCGAGACGAACAGACAGATGGCCAAATTCGAAAAGGAGATGCTGGCCAACAACAAGGATATCGACCACTGGACGACCTATGTCGGCCAGGGCGCACCGCGTTTCATCCTGTCCTTCGACGTGCAGACACCCGACGTTTCGTTCGGACAGACGGTGATCGTTACCAAAGGACTCGACGCGCGCGACAAGGTTCGGGCAGAGCTGCAGGCCTATCTGACGAAGACCTTCCCCGGCACCGACGCTTTCGTTAAGCTTCTCGACATCGGCCCGCCGGTGGGCAAACCTGTCCAGTACCGGATCAGCGGCCCGGACATTCAGAAGGTCCGCGATATCTCACAGCAATTTGCAGGTGTCGTGGGTTCCCACCCCCTGCTTTCGAACATGGTGCTGGACTGGAACGAACCTTCCCGCGTCGTAAAGGTCGATGTCCTGCAGGACAAGGCGCGACAGCTCGGCGTCTCCTCCGAGGACATCGCAACCGCGCTTAACGGTATCGTTGAGGGTTCTACGGCGACACAGATCCGCGACGACATCTACCTCGTCAATGTCGTCGGGCGAGCCAGGGCATCCGAGCGCGATTCGATCCAGACCCTTGAGAATCTGCAGCTCTCGACCTCCGACGGCAAGGTCGTGCCTCTCTCGGCAGTCGCGAATTTCCGTTACGAGCTCGAGCAGCCGACGATCTGGCGCCGCGACCGGCAGCCCACGATCACGCTCAAGGCAGCCGTCATCGGTTCGACGCAGCCGGCGACGATTGTCGATCAACTGAAGCCGAAAGTCGGGGAGTTCCAGAAGAACCTTCCTGTCGGATACAAGATCGAAATCGGCGGCGCCGTCGAATCCAGCGCCGAGGCGCAAGGGCCGATCGCCGCCGTAGCTCCACTGATGCTGTTTACGATGGCGACGATCCTGATGATTCAGCTGCAGAGCTTCAGCCGCCTCTTCCTGGTCTTCGCGGTCGCGCCGACGGCCCTGATCGGCGTGGTCGCAGCACTCCTGCTGAGCAATGCTCCAATGGGCTTCGTCGCCATCCTCGGCGTCCTGGCGCTGATCGGCATCCTGATCCGCAACTCGGTCATTCTGGTCGTGCAGATCGAGCATCTGCGCGCCGAAGGCGTCGCGGCGTGGCAGGCGGTGATCGAGGCGACCGAACACCGCATGCGGCCGATCATGCTGACCGCGGCAGCCGCCACGCTCGCACTGATCCCGATTTCGCGCGAGATCTTCTGGGGTCCGATGGCCTACGCCATGATGGGCGGCATCGTCGTCGGAACGGCGCTCACACTGCTGTTCCTGCCTGCGCTTTACGTCGCATGGTTCAGGATTCCGAGGGACGAAGGCGTTCGGGCCGAAGCCGCCGCGGCGGAAGTTTGAGCCTGTCTTCGCGGCCATCGCCTACGGCCGCCGCGGCGGCCGCTGCAACACGGGCCGCGATAAGAAATGGGTGGGATGGCGCAGGCGATGCCATCCCACGCCGAAATGAGAATTGGCGAAAGTCTGCTCCCAAGAGCCTTTTGATTCCCGGGAAATCGATCGATGACGGAACGGCATTCTCTTGCCAAATTCGGCGCCCAGCTTGCCTCCTTTGAGAGCGGCAGGCGATCGACCGCCGGCGATGTCGGCGCCTTCATCTTTGATGCTGCAGGCGCCGCGGTCGCGAGCCCGTTTCGGCTGGCCGGACGTGTCGTCGGCGCGCAATAGGCCG
The DNA here is from genome assembly GCF_017357245.1 of Rhizobium bangladeshense. Taxonomy (NCBI): domain Bacteria; kingdom Pseudomonadati; phylum Pseudomonadota; class Alphaproteobacteria; order Hyphomicrobiales; family Rhizobiaceae; genus Rhizobium; species Rhizobium bangladeshense. The sequence goes on from NZ_CP071613.1 coordinate 548,620, forward strand.
GGTGCCTGTACATCTGCATCCTCACCATTGTGTACAATGTGACTAGTAAATTGTCAGATGCCCAAATGAGGAGCAGACTTTCTTCCGTGGTCGAGTCGACCTCAGGGATATGGGAGGGCATTCATGAGCATACGAAATCCATCTCCCTCGTTATACAACGAGGATCTTGCGCCCGCCGAGGAGCGCAAATGGGGTGCGTTCAGCATCTTCAACGTCTGGACCTCAGACGTCCACAGCCTCTGGGGCTACTATCTGGCGGCGAGCCTGTTTCTGCTCTGCGGTAGCTTCGTCAATTTCGTCATCGCCATCGGCATCGGCTCTCTCGTCATCTTCTTTCTCATGAGCCTGGTCGGCAATGCGGGCGTGCGTACCGGCGTGCCCTTTCCGGTGCTGGCGCGCGCCTCCTTCGGCACTTTCGGTGCCAATGTCCCGGCACTTGTCCGGGCGGTGGTCGCCTGCTTCTGGTACGGGGCGCAGACCGCCGCGGCATCCGGTGCAATCGTCGCCCTGCTGATCCGCAATGAGAGCCTGCTCGCCTTCCACCAGAATAGCCACCTGCTTGGCCATTCGACGCTGGAGGTCATCTGCTACGCCATCGTCTGGGCGCTGCAGCTGCTGATCATCCAGCGCGGCATGGAAACGGTCCGCAAATTCCAGGATTGGGCAGGTCCGGCCGTGTGGATCATGATGCTGATCCTCGCGGTCTATCTGGTCGCCAAGTCGGGCACTTTCTCTTTCGGTTCAGAAATCCCGCGTGATGTCCTGATTGAAAAGACCAAGGATGCCGGCGTGCCCGGCGAACCTGGCTCGATTGCGGCGCTTGCTGCCGTGGCCGCCACCTGGATCACCTATTTCGCCGCACTCTACCTGAACTTCTGCGATTTCTCGCGTTATGCAACGAGCGAAAAGGCGCTGCGGAAGGGCAATCTCTGGGGTCTGCCGATCAACCTCCTGGCCTTCTGCCTCGTCGCAGGCGTCACCACCACGGCCGCCTTTACGGTCTATGGAGAGGTGTTGCTGCATCCCGAACAGATCTCGGCCAAATTCGAAAGCTGGTTCCTGGCGCTGCTTGCGGCGCTGACGTTCGCGGTCGCGACGCTCGGCATCAACGTCGTGGCGAATTTCGTTTCGCCGGCCTTCGACTTCGCCAACGTCTTCCCGCGCCAAATCAATTTCAAGCGCGGCGGCTATATCGCCGCCCTGATCGCTCTCGTGCTTTATCCCTTCGCTCCGTGGGAGACAGGTGCGGCACATTTCGTCAACTTCATCGGTTCGACAATGGGGCCGATCTTCGGCATCATGATGGTGGATTATTACCTTATCAGGAAAAGTCAGCTGAACGTCGAGGCGCTCTATCACGAGAATGGCGAGTTCCGCTTCCAGAACGGATGGCACGGCAATGCCTTTATCGCATTTGCGGTCGGCGCTCTATTCTCGTCGATCCTGCCGACTTTCACCTCGATCCTGCCGGACTGGTGGGGCACCTACGGCTGGTTCTTCGGCGTCGCCATCGGTGGAGCAATCTATTTCGTGCTGAGAATGGGCGCGCGGCGCAATCCGGCCTTCGCATCCTGAAAAAACGCGGCGCCCGGCATTGCCGGGCGCCCGACTCATCGAGTTCCATAGGTAAAATCACGTTTACCAATTTTGCGGAAAGCAGCGCTTGTTTCCGGGCTTTGCAGTCCCACTGATACGGAAAAATGCCTATTGCTCACCTTGCCGCGCCGACAGGGAGTCAGACATGAAGCGACTATTTTCCACCCTTCTCGCACTGATTATTCCGGTGCAGGCAGCCCTCTCGCAAACTGCCGACGATGCACAGGCGCGCAAGGCCCGTTCTGTCGCCCAGCTTCGATCGGAAGGCGTTCCGACCATCGATCACCTGCCGACCATCGAGCCCGAGAGCACGAGCATCCGTCGAAATACCGAGGTCGTCGTCCAGCGCGCCGTCGCGCTGGCGATCGTCGCCGTGAAAGGCGAGACCGGCGACCACGCGATGGGTCAGGCCCTCATCCGGCAGTTCGGGGCGAAAGGGTTTTTTACCCCGAAGGAGCAGGCCTTCATGGACGATCCCGATCCCTCGGATCAGGACCAAACGAATTTCACCTGGCGTTACGAAGGCGTGCACGTCATGCTTTGGGCGCTCGGCATCGTGCCCGAGCTCGAGCGCCCCGACCATATCTGCGACGTCCCGTTCATTGCGAACACGCTCCGCGAGCTGGGTACGGATGGATTGATGCGCGGTGCCAAGCTGCGCTCGCAGAACGAGCTGCTCGACGCCGCCGACCTGACCTATCGCTACGATTGGGCCGTCGTGAATGCAAGGCTGAAGGGCGAAGAGCCGCCCACCGGATTGAACAAGGGTGTGGTCCATGAGCGCCATTATGCCCTCAACTGGCTGATCGGCTACATGGACCAGGACTCGGACGATATTTCCACGGACACGTGATAGCGGGTGATGCTTCTGTAACCGCTAACTGAGCCGGCAGGCGGCGGCTCGTCGCCACATGGCCGGAGGCGGATGCATGTTTTTCGAAATAGCATTATGATCGCCGCAACGCCTGACTGGCGTTGGGTGCGGATGTGCGATCCGCACGGGAATGGGGAGGATGGCGGGATTGAAACGGTTAAAGGATTTGGACAGTGTTTCCGTGCGGACCGGAAGCGCTCCGTCGTCGCCTCCGCATGAACGGCGCGGTGTCGTCGCGGCCGCTGTCTACCAGCACGGGCAGCGTATTCGCGACATCAGGATAGAAGAGGCCGGAGAATGGCGGAACCGGGAGAATGCCATCGTCTGGATCGGCCTGCACGAGCCGGATGAAGTGCTGCTGCACCAGATCCAGGCCGAGTTCAATCTTCACCCGTTGGCGATCGAGGATGCGGCGCAGCCGCACCAGCGTCCGAAGCTGGAAATTTACGGGGACGCAATGTTCGTCGTCGCCCGCACTGCCCATATGAAGGATGGGGAGATCATCTTCGGCGAAACGCACCTCTTCGTCGGTCGTGGTTATGTCGTCTCCGTGCGCCATGGAGAATCCTCCTCCTATCTTGCAGTCAGGCAGCGGTGCGAGGCCACACCCGCCGCCCTTGCTCACGGCGAGAACTATATCCTCTATTCCATCCTCGATTTCATCGTCGACAATTACATGCCCGTCATCGAGGTGGTGCAGGAGGAGGTCGAGAAGCTCGAGGATCTGGTGCTGCGCGAACTGCTGTCGAAGTCCGATATCGAACGGCTCTACCTGCTGCGGCGCAAGCTCCTGCGGCTGCGCAATGCCGTGGTGCCGCTGGTGGATGTCTGCCGCCGATACGAACACATCGATCTGCCCGGCATGGATCCGACGCTTCAGTCGCTGTTTCGCGATGTGACCGATCACGTGCGCCGGGTCCAGGAAGATATCGACGCGCTGCGCGAAGTGCTTGCCTTCGCCTTCGAGGCCAGCGTGATGATCGGCCAGACGGAACAGACGGCGATTGCCCGCAAGCTCGCCGCCTGGGCGGCAATTCTCGCCGTTCCCACCGCGATCGCCGGCATCTATGGCATGAATTTCAACGATATGCCGGAACTGAAATTCCAGTATGGCTATTTTGTCGTGCTTGGCGTCATCGCCGTCTTGTGCACGGGCCTGTTCGGCTTCTTCCGCCGGAGGAAATGGCTCTAATCAGGACAGCGCTTGCAACAACTGGTCCCGATACCTGGCGATATAGCCGATGTCGTTAAGATAGAGCCCGGCGTCTCCTGCATGGACGTCCTCCCTAAAGAATTCGTCTCCGGCTGCGGCACTCGCCAGCATGAAATCGACGAGGGCTTGAAGCCGCCTGCAGATCATCTCCGGGAGCCGGCGCCGTTCCTCTGCCGTCGCGCCGTAGGCGTTGCAGAAGATTTCCGCCCGCCGCAGCTGTTCATAAAAGCCGAATGCCACAGCCGGATTGGCGGGGTCGGAGAGCGGTGCCCAACGATAGACTGCATAGGCTAGATCCCAAAGGCGCGGTGCGGGATGGGCAGTGTCGAAATCGATGATCCCGACAGCCTCATGATCGATAGTGGCGACATTGTAGGGCGCATAGTCTCCGTGGCAGACGACCTCGCGCGGCTCCCGCGCCGGCAGCATCCATATCTGGGCCGCGTCATCCGATTCCAGAAAACCTTGAGATGCCGTGTGAAAATCGCGCAGAAGTCTCGCTGCGGAAATCAGCATGCGCTCCGACCCGACAAGGGGATCGCCGAGGTCTTCGCAGACGCGGCCGCCTACATAGCCGACGACCTCCTGGCCCTCGCCGGTGATGCGAATGGGCTCCGGCGCTGCGAGGAAGCCTTTGCTTCTGAGATGGCGCAAAAACCGGTGCGCGGTCGGGGTCCATTCGCCGGACGGCCTGATGACGTTATCGCCGTCGCGCCAGATCTGCCCGGTCCGCCCGCCCTCCAACAGTCTCACGTCATGGCCTCCGGTATTCTCTATGCGGATTTCAATTTTTCGATACGGGCGTGAACCGTGGCGCCGAGATTGGTCTCATGACAGGCCCGGTAGAACGCCAACGTGTCGGAAGGAATTCCGTCGGGAACGGCGACGAAATCTTGAAGCCTGAAACCATCCATCCCGCCGAGTTGCGGATCCGCCAGCTGGCTCTCGCTCAAGATACCGATACGATCGGCAAGGGCTTCGAAATAGGCGATGTTCTCATCCACTATCGACGGCGAAGATGTCTTGCCATGCGCAGGGATTATCAGTCTCGCATCCAGGTCACGGATCCGCGTGAGCGAGGTTTGGATCAGCCGAAGATCGTGACCACTTCTGCTCCACACTTCGGGAATAGGGCATTCCACCGCGTCGACGGCCAGGCAGATGCGAAGTTCAGGAATCCAGACGGCGATATGATCGGGCGTGTGTCCCGGCGTATGAATGAGTTCGAGCGTCAGATCGCCGCCGTTCAGCACCATAGAGCCGCAGAAGGTGATATCGGGGCCGATGAGCTCCACCTTGCGAAAGCGCGATTCCTGGTTCGCCTTGTCCTTCAGGACCTGCTGGGTGGAGGCGTCACGCAGACGGTCGAGTGCCGCGGCATGCGCGATGATCGGAGCGCGCCCTGAAATCGCAGAGTTGCCCCAGAAGTGATCCCAGTCCATATGTGAATTGACGACGAGCAGCGGACGAGCCTTGGCGCTTTCCTCAAGCAGGTCGAGCGCGATCCGGCATAATTCGGGCGTGCCGAGCGTATCGACCATGACGTTCAATCTTTCGGTCCGGACAAATACGGCATCCACCTCATCACCTGCCCGGACGATGACGATGCGCTCGTCCAGCCCCGGGTAAGAGCACAATTCCACCGCGGGGTTCATGACCGTTCGCCTCCCATTGCACGCGCAGTGACTTCATCCACTACATTAAGTCTCGTTCGGATGCCCGCCTTTTATGGCTGACCGCTTCTTGCGCACCGGCGCGAGCACACACCTAGGCCTCATTCCGGTATTGGGAACGGCGGCCGCGCAAATCAGCGGTCGATCCCGCCTCCTACCTGATCGGCATGCCTTACCCCATACAGCCGTGAATTGATCGCTTGAGTGGAACAACCTCCGTCAAAGGAAGTTTGCCTGAAAAGCAACGCGAGGCGGCGGCCGATGTTACTCTCTGCGAAGCAGGGTGCGCTCAGCACCCCACCCCGGATCTATTATGTCAACCCGCTACTTCTCCAAGGCATCGATGCATGGCGCGAGGTTTTCGACCACGCGGCCGATACCGGTTTCGGCCATGTTCTGACGGCGCCGCTCTTCGACCGGGGCGGAGAACGGAGCGTTTTTACCTTCCAGGACTTCGATCGTCTCGATCCTGCATTGCAGATCGGAAGCGCGGTCGACGATGGGATATCGCGTCTGGCCGAGGCCGCTGAGAAGAGCCGCGTCGGCCTGATGATGGACCTGATGCTCGACGGGAGAGTCGGCGACGCGCAAGCGGGCTCTCGTCCGGTCGATCCTCGGCGCTCGCCGCTCGATCCGGCGGAGCCGATGAACACGATCGGCTCCGAGCGGCAATCGCAATTGCTTGGGGAGTGGACCGAACGGCTTTGGCGGCTGTCCGAGCTCGGCCTCTCCGGCTATCGGGTGCTCGGAATCGATCGAGTCGCCGCTGAGCTTTTGAAATCGCTGATTGCGGCGGTGCGCGAGAAGGCGGAAGCCCAATTCCTCGCCTGGACGCCCGGCACCGATTTTGCTGTGAGGACAGCGATCGCGGATGCAGGTTTCGATGGATGTTTTTCATCGATGGCCTGGTGGGATCTCGACGAGAGATGGTTCGTCGAGGAGCATCGCGTCCAACAGCCGCTCGGCTGGCAGGTCGCCTTTCCCGAGCCGCCATTCGCAAAGCGGATCGCGCACGGGACCGAGAGCCGCGAAATTCTCGAGCGGCGCGCCGTCAGAGCGCTGCGCCTCGCCGCTTCGCTCGGCGGGGGCCTCATGGTTCCCATGGGTTTCGAATATGGTGCGGCTACACCGCTCGATCCGACCCACGGCGATGGCTCGGGCTTGCGGAGGCTGCGCCATGATCTCGCCTTCGACATCTCTTCCGAAATACGCGTCGCCAATGCAGAGATCGGCAAAGCCGGCCACGCGCGCGCCCCATCGCTTCGCCTGATCCGCAACGCCAATGGGCCGGTTTCGGCGCTCGTGCAATCCGAGGAGCAGGACCTTCGCAACGCATCGAATGTGCGGTTTGTCCTGATTAACAGGGATCTCAGGAGAAGCGCATCCGCGCCGATGACGGCACTTCGCGAGGCTGCCTCCGGTTATCTTCCCGCCGCCGCCGATGGCGCGGTCCTGCGCCTGCGGGCAGGGGAGACGCGGATCATCGAGGCCAAAGCGCCCGCGCCAATCGAATCCCGGCCCGCCTTCGACGTTGAGCAGGCGATCACCTCGCCGCGGCTTGCCATTGAAAACATCATGCCGCGGGTCGATGACGGACGCTTCCCCGTCAAGCGCGTGGTCGGCGAGACCGTCACCGTCGAGGCCGACATATTCGCAGACGGCCACGACCCGATCGCGGCCGTGCTGCTGTGGCGGCCGCACGATGCCATGGCCGAGTGGAGCGAGGCCGAGATGCAGCTGGTCGAGAACGACCGCTGGCGCGCCGAGTTCCTGCTGGAGCGCATCGGCCGCTACGAATTCGCGGTTGAAGCGTGGAAGAATCCGTTCGCGATCTTCCGCTACGAGCTGACCAAGAAGAACGATGCCAGGCTGGATCTGAAGCTGGAGCTTCAGGAGGGATTGACTCTCGTCCGCGCCGCGAAGGCCGAGGCGCCGGCGGCACTCGGCGCCGACTTGCAGGCGGTCATCGACAGTCTTGAAAATGCGTCGGATGCCGAGCGCACAGCAATCCTGCTCGATCCAGAAACCTCAGAGCTGATGAACAAGGCTGACAGGCGGCCTTTCCGGCTACGCTCAACGACAAGCGCCGTCGATGCCGAACGCAAGTCGGCTGCCTTCGCGAGCTGGTACCAGATTTTCCCGCGCTCGCAGAGCGGTGATCCGAACCGACATGGCACATTTGACGACGTCATCCCAAGGCTGCCGGATATCCGGGACATGGGCTTCGACGTGCTGTACTTCCCGCCGATCCATCCGATCGGGATGACCAACCGAAAGGGGCGCAACAACAGCCTGAAGGCAGCACCGGGCGATCCCGGAAGCCCCTATGCCATTGGCTCCGAGCACGGCGGCCATGACGCTATCCATCCGGAACTCGGCGATTTTGAGGATTTCGGCCGGCTGGTCGAGGAGGCGGGCCGGCATGGGCTGGAAATCGCACTCGACCTTGCGATCCAGGCCTCCCCGGATCATCCCTGGCTGACGGAACATCCCGGTTGGTTCGACTGGCGGCCCGACGGTACGATCAAATACGCCGAGAACCCGCCGAAAAAATACGAGGACATCGTCAATGTTGACTTCTATACGAAAGACGCGCTGCCCTCTCTATGGGTGGAGCTCAGGGATATCGTCCAGCTTTGGGTCGATCAGGGCGTCAAGCTGTTTCGCGTCGACAATCCGCACACCAAGCCTTTTCCGTTCTGGGAATGGCTGATCGGCGACATCAGGGCGCGCCACCCCGAGGTCGTTTTCCTATCGGAAGCCTTCACCAAACCAAAGGTCATGTACCGATTGGCGAAGATCGGCTTCTCCCAGTCCTATACGTACTTCACCTGGCGCAATACGAAGTGGGAGCTCGAGCAATATATGCGGGAGCTGACCGAGACGGCGCCGAAGGAATTCTTCCGCCCGCATTTCTTCGTCAACACGCATGACATCAATCCGGATTTCCTTCAGAACGCACCGCGCCCGGCCTTTCTGATCCGCGCTGCACTCGCCGCGACGCTTTCCGGGCTGTGGGGCGTTTATAACGGTTTCGAACTTTGCGAGGGGCGTCCCGATGCCAAGCGCAAGGAATATGCCGACAGCGAGAAATATGAGATCCGCGCCTGGGATTACGACCGGCCTGGCAACATCATTGCCGAAATCCGAATGCTGAACCGTATCCGGAACGAAAACACCGCGCTGCATTCGCATCTCGGGCTAACGCTGCTGAACGCCTGGAACGAAAACATTCTGTTCTTCGAGAAGGCGAGCCGCGCCCGCGACAATGTCCTGCTGATCGCGATCAGCCTCGATCCGCATCATTTTCAGGAAAGCAATGTCGAGCTGCCGCTGTGGAAATGGGGGCTTGGAGACGGCGGCGCGCTCGACGCCGAGGATTTGGTCACGGGGCACCGGTTCAGGTGGAACGGCAAATGGCAGAGAGTGAGTTTCAATCCTCAGATCCTGCCCTTTGCGATCTGGCGCGTTCGCGCAGCGGAGGCATGAATGGACACGATGAATCCCGATAGCGTTGATCCGCTGCTCTGGTACAAAGACGCGATCATCTACCAGCTGCACATCAAGTCGTTCTACGACGCCAATGGCGATGGTGTCGGCGATTTTGCGGGCCTGCACCAGAAGCTGGATCACGTCGCAGCGCTCGGCGTCAACGCCATCTGGCTTTTGCCTTTCTTTCCCTCGCCGCGCCGCGACGACGGTTACGACATCGCCGATTACGGCAATGTCAGCCCGGACTACGGGACCATGGAGGATTTCCGCGCCTTCGTCGAAGCCGCCCATCGACGCAATATCCGCGTCATCATCGAGCTCGTCATCAACCACACCTCCGACCAGCATCCCTGGTTCCAGCGCGCGCGCCATGCACCTGCAGGATCGCCGGAGCGGGATTTCTATGTCTGGTCGGACAGCGATCAGAAATTCCCGGAAACACGCATCATCTTCCTCGATACGGAAAAGTCGAACTGGACATGGGATGCGGTCGCCGGCGCCTATTACTGGCACCGCTTCTATTCCCACCAGCCGGATCTCAATTTCGACAGCCCACTCGTCATGGAAGAGCTGCTGAAGGTGATGCGCTTCTGGCTGGAAACCGGTATTGACGGTTTCCGCCTCGATGCGATCCCCTACCTCGTCGAACGCGAGGGAACGATCAACGAAAACCTTCCCGAGACCCATGCGATCCTCAAGCGCATCCGCGCCGCCCTCGACGCCACTCATCCTGGAGTGATGCTGCTTGCAGAGGCCAATCAATGGCCGGAGGATACGCGCGAATATTTCGGCGAAGGCGACGAATGCCACATGGCGTTCCACTTCCCGCTGATGCCGCGAATGTACATGGCGATCGCGAAGGAGGACCGCTTCCCGATCACCGACATCCTGCGCCAGACGCCTGAGATTCCCGAGAATTGCCAATGGGCGATCTTCCTGCGCAATCACGATGAGCTGACGCTTGAGATGGTGACCGACGCCGAGCGAGACTATCTCTGGGAGACCTATGCTTCCGACAAGCGCGCCCGCATCAATCTCGGCATCAGGCGGCGCCTGGCGCCGCTGATGGAGCGCGACCGCCGGCGCATCGAGCTGATGAACGCGCTTCTGCTGTCGATGCCGGGGACGCCTGTGATCTATTACGGCGACGAGATCGGCATGGGCGACAACATCTATCTCGGCGACCGGGACGGGGTGCGGACGCCGATGCAATGGTCACCCGACCGCAATGGCGGCTTTTCCCGGACGGACCCGGCGCGCCTCGTTCTGCCGCTTATCGCCGATCCGCTCTACGGTTTCGAGGCCGTCAATGTAGAAGCCCAGAGCACCGATGCTCATTCACTGCTCAACTGGACTCGAAAGATGCTGGCGCTGCGCGGCAAACATCCGGCCTTCGGGCGCGGCTCGTTGCGTTTCCTCTCGCCTGAGAACCGCAAGATCCTGGCTTATCTCAGGGAATATGACGGCGAGACGCTGATGTGCGTCGCAAACCTCTCACGACTGCCCCAGGCGGTCGAACTCGACCTCTCAGCCTTCGAGGGGCGCGTGCCGATTGAATTGACGGGCATGTCGCCCTTTCCGCCGATCGGACAATTGACGTATCTCCTGACGTTGCCGCCTTATGGCTTCTTCTGGTTTCAGCTGGAGGCGGATGCCGATCCGCCGGCATGGCGCACCGCGCCGCCGGAACAGCTTCCGGATCTCGTAACGATGGTTCTCCGCCGCGGCCTGCTCGATCTCGTCGATGAGCCGCGGCTGGGACATGCCCTCAGCAACGACATTTTGCCTGCCTATCTCGCCAGGCGGCGCTGGTTCGGAGCGAAGGATCAGCCGCTTCAGACGGCGCGGCTCGTCTCCGCCACCCCGATCCCCTATGCCGATGGCGTCGTTCTTGGCGAATTGGAAGTAGTGCTGCCCGATCACAGCGAATCCTACCAGTTGCCGTTGACGGTCGCCTGGGACGATGCACATCCCTCGGCGCTGACCCAACAGCTTGCCCTTGGGCGGGTTCGCCAGGGAAGGCGCGTCGGCTTCCTGACGGACGGGTTTGCCCTCGAGCCGATGGCCCGTGGCATCCTACGCGGGCTTGCCGACCGCTCGCGCATTACCGGGCGTACAGGTACTCTCGAATTTCTCGGCACGGAGCGGCTCGATCGTCTCCAGGTCACCGACGATATGCCGGTCCATTGGCTCTCCGCCGAACAATCCAACAGCTCGCTGATCGTCGGCGACGTCGCGATGATCAAGTTGATCAGGCATATTTTCCCGGGCGTTCATCCGGAGGTCGAGATGACGCGGTTTCTCACCCGCGCCGGCTACGACCACACCGCGCCGCTGCTCGGGGAAGTTGCGCACACCGATTCCAGCGGGCGCCGCTCGACCTTGATCATCGTCCAGGGTGCGATCCGCAATCAAGGCGACGCCTGGAACTGGATGCTGAACAATCTGCGCCGCGCCGCCGACGAACTTGTACTGAACGACCCGGCGGTCGAACCTGGCGACGACGTCTTCCAGTCGCTGATCAGCTTCGTTGCAATGGTCGGCCTCAGGCTCGGCGAATTGCATGTCGTTCTCTCGGGGGAGAATGCGGACGAGTCTTTCAGCCCGCTCGTCGCCGGAGACGGCGAGGTCGAGGCGATCAAGAAGGCGGTGGCGGGCGAAGTAGCCTATGCCATGTCGAAGCTTGCAGAACGCGAGGAAAATGCCGATCCCGCGGTCGATCTGCTTGCTGTTCCTCTTCTCGAACGCCGCTCGGAACTCGTCGAACTCGCCGCGAACCTGGCGGAGAGCGCCCGCGGCGCGCTGATGACCCGCACGCATGGCGACTTCCATCTCGGCCAGATCCTGGTCAGCGAGGGTGATGCCGTCATCATCGATTTCGAGGGTGAGCCTGCGAAGAATCTTGCCGAGCGCCGCGCAAAGACGGTTCCGCTCCGCGACGTCGCCGGGCTTCTGAGGTCGCTGAGCTATCTCGTCGCCACCGCGCAGCTCGACAATGACGCCGTTACCGAACACGAGAACGAAGTGCGTCGCGACGCCATCGCGCGTTTTGGTCGCAATGCCGAGCGGGCCTTTCTCGATGCTTACTGGCAGGCGGTCTCCGCATCGAAGGCACTCGCTATGCGGCCCGATCAACGACGGAGGCTTCTTGATGCGTTTCTTCTCGAAAAGGCGGCCTACGAGATCGCCTATGAAGCTCGCAACAGGCCGAAGTGGTTGCCGATCCCCCTCGCCGGTCTCACCGAAATCGTATCGCGCCTGGCGGGAGTGAACGCATGAATGTTGAGCGCTCGGAACTTCTCTCAGGCATCGGACAGGATGCGCTCTGGGCTCTGATCGAGGGCCGACATAGCGATCCCTTCTCGATTCTCGGCCCGCACGAAAGCGGCGGCATGACGATCGTGCGCGCCTATCTTCCGGGTGCGGAAGGGGTCGATCTCATCGAAGCGGCGAGCGGCAGGGTGGTGACGCCTTTCAGCATCGCGCACCCCTCCGGCTTGTTTGCGGCGGCCACGGGTTCGAGAACACCCTACCGCCTAAGGATCAAATGGCCTGATGGCGAGCAGATTACCGAGGATCCCTACAGCTTCGGCCTTCTGCTCGGAGAGCTCGATCTTCACCTGATATCCGAGGGTACCCACTACAGCCTGAGCCGGACGCTCGGCGCGGTGGAGATGTCGGTCGACGGAGCCGCGGGCGTCCGCTTCGCCGTTTGGGCGCCGAATGCGCGCCGCGTCTCGGTCGTGGGCGACTTCAACGCCTGGGATGGGCGACGAAACCCGATGCGGCTGAGGCAGTCGGCCGGCGTCTGGGAGCTGTTCGTTCCCCGGCTGGCGGCCGGCGAGAGATATAAGTTCGAGATTATCGATGCGCATGGGAACTGCCTGCCGCAGAAGGCCGATCCGGTGGCGAGAGCCAGCGAAGCCGCGCCATCTACTGCGTCGATCGTCGCATCTTCGACGCGCTTTCGATGGACGGATGACGATTGGATGAAGGGCCGGTCCCGACAGGAGAGACTGGAAGGGCCGATCTCCGTCTATGAGGTGCATGCCGGTTCCTGGCTGCGGGAAAATGGCGGGCGATCGCTCGACTGGGTCGAGCTCAGCCAACGGCTCGTTCCCTATGCCCGTGAGATGGGATTTACCCACATCGAACTGCTTCCTATCATGGAGCATCCCTTCGGCGGTTCCTGGGGCTATCAGCCGCTCGGCCTCTTCGCCCCGACCGGGCGCTATGGAACGCCCGAGGATTTCGCCTATTTCATCGACCGCTGCCATGGCGCCGGCATCGGCGTCATCCTCGACTGGGTGCCGGCCCATTTTCCCACAGACGTCTGGGGTCTTGCCCGCTTCGACGGCACCGCCCTCTACGAACACGAGGACCCGCGCGAAGGCTTTCACCGCGATTGGAATACGCTGATCTACAATCTCGGCCGGCGCGAGGTGAAAGGTTTCCTGATTGCCAGCGCGCTCGAATGGCTCGAACGCTATCATGTGGACGGCCTGCGCGTGGACGCTGTCGCCTCGATGCTCTACCGCGACTACAGCCGCAATGAAGGGGAATGGATCCCGAACCAATATGGGGGGCGCGAGAACCTGGAAGCGGTGGAATTCTTCAAGCACCTGAACAGCATCGTTCACGAGCGCTGCCCGCATGCGATAACGATCGCCGAGGAATCGACGGCCTGGCCCGGCGTCACCAAGCCGCCGGAAGAGGGTGGGCTTGGCTTCGACATGAAATGGAACATGGGCTGGATGCACGACAGCCTGAGCTATATCGAAAAGGATCCCGTCTACCGCAGCTATCATCACGGCACGATGACGTTCGGGATGATCTATGCCTATTCCGAACGTTTCATCCTGCCGATTTCGCACGACGAGGTGGTTTACGGAAAGGGCTCGCTACTCGGCAAGATGCCGGGCGATGAATGGCAGAAATTCGCCAATCTTCGCAGCTATCTCGCCTTCATGTGGGGCCATCCCGGCAAGAAGCTGATGTTCATGGGAGGCGAGATCGCTCAGCCCGGCGAATGGAACCATGACGCTTCGGTCAGCTGGGATGTGCTGGATCGGCCAGCGCATGCGGGAATCCAGCGGCTGGTCAAGGATCTAAACGGCTTTTACAAAAAGGAGCCGGCATTGCAGTTTGGCGATTTCCATTCCGATGGCTTCGAATGGGCGGCGGCTGACGACGCCGTCAATTCCGTTCTCGGCATGCTGCGTTATGCCCCCGATCGCTCGTCCTCGGTCCTCATGGTTTCCAATTTCACGCCGGTGCCGCGTTACGGTTACCGGATCGGCGTACCGCAAGACGGCGTCTGGATCGAGCGGATAACGACGGATGCGAGCGAATATGGTGGCTCAGGTCTCGTCAATGGTGCGGTGTCGAGCGAACCCGTACCCGCGCACGGCAGGCCGCATTCCCTCACGCTGACGTTGCCGCCGCTGGCGACGATCTTGCTCAAAGGGCCGTCGCCGTGAAAAGGTCTCGGCCCCTTGCGGTCATTCGGCGTGCGGCGCCGGATGGATGAAGGGCCACGGGCTCGCCTCCGATCCCTTTTCGACGGGAACTTCGATGAGAACGGGCTCATCGAGTGAGAGTGCTTTCTTCACTATGTCTCTCAACTCGCCAGGGCTCGTCGCCTTGAAGGATCGAATGCCGAAGCTCTCGCCAAGGGCGACGAAATCGGGATTGGTCAGATCCGAGCCGAGAGTCCGGCCCTTGTAGGTCTGCTTCTGGTCGCGCAGCACGTTGCCATAGGCTGAATTGTTGAAGACGATGGCGACGACGGCGATCCTGTGCTGGACGGCGGTGGCAAGTTCCTGGACGCCGAACATGAAGCCGCCATCACCTGAAACGGAGATCACGGCTTTATCGGGATGGGCAACTTTCACGCCCAAGGCGGTGTTGAAGCCGAAACCGAGATTGTCCTGATAACCGCATGTCACATATCGGCGAGGACCGTAGACCGGGAATGCAAAGCGGGCGGTAAAGCCCATCTGGCTGACTTCCTCGACGAAGAAGCCATCTCTCGGCAGAGCTTCGCGAATGGCATCGAGATAGGCAAGCTGCGGCTGCACCGCCGAGAAGCGAGACCGGGCCTCTTCATTGAACTCCGCAAACTCGCGCGTGCGGTCCTCGCGACTGAAGCCGGCCAGCGCATCGGCCAGAGCCTGCGTTCCATCCCTCGCGTCCGAGACAATACCGACATCCGGTTTGAGGCGGACCATCTCGGTCGGATCGATATCGATGCGGATGAACTTCAGCGCTTTGGGCAGCCACTTCCAGCGCATGAACTGCAGTTCATGCCGGCTGCCGATCCCGATCAGCACGTCGACCTTCTTCCAATATTCATAGGCGGCGACGAAGTTCAGATAGTTCGGATGGTCGTCGGCGACGATGCCCTTGCCGGAGCGATGCGATGTGACCGGCGCCTGCAGCAGTTCCGCCAGCTCGGTGATCTCGGAGCCGGCATCCGCCGCGCCACCGCCGACCATGATCATCGGATTGCTGGCGCCTGATATTAGCGCCGCCGCGGCAGCGATCTGATCGGGATTGACGGTCGGGTGAGGCGCTCGCGTTGCGCCGGGAATGTCGGTTTCCGGGCCGGATTGCCCAAACACGTCCCAAGGGGCTTCGATCGCACCCGGGCCTTGGCGGCCGGAAAGCATCTTGCCGATGACTCCCGCCATGACGGGACCGGCCTCGGACTGATGGTTTATGCGCTCCGCCGTCTTGGTGATCCCGCGCAACGTCGCAAGCTGATCCGGCAGCTCGTGCAGCTGTCCTCTGCCGCGGCCGATGAGATGCGATATGATGTTGCCTGTGATGCAGAGAACCGGCGCGTTGGCGCCGTAAGCCGTGCAGAGAGCAGCACCCGAATTGAGAACGCCCGGGCCGGGCACGACGGTAAAGGCGCCGATCCGGCCAGTGGATTTCGCATAGCCGTAGGCCATGTAGGCCGCGCCCTGTTCATGCCTGGTGTGGATGAACCGGATCTTGTCGCCGGCGTCATAAAGCGCATCGTTGAAATCATACATGTGGGCGCCGGGGATGCCGAATACCGTGTCGATCCCATGGGCAACAAGAGAACGGGTGATCGCCTGGCCGGTCGTTTCTTTCGTGCTCATTCAGGCTCCAACGGTATGTTCGATTACGACCCCCAGGCAGCCTTCTGCCCTAAGCGCTGCGACGATGGCGTCGGCGTCGGCCGGCTGCATGCCGGCTAGATTCATGCGCCCGGAATCCGCCATGTAAATGCCGTGCCTGGCTCTCAGCACGACCGCCATTTCTTTTGCCATGGAGAGGTTGGAAAACAGGCCGCGTTGCCGGCCGATGAAGGCAAGGTCGGGTGAAGCGGCGGCAAGTGCTGAACGATTGCCGTTGACGCGCTCGCACATCTCGTCGAGTTCAACGCGCCACATCGCCGTCATTTCCGGGCTTTCAAGAATACACCTGACGATGGCGGCCCCATGGTCCGGCGGCATGGACCAGTTGACGCGGGCAAGTGCCGCCACGTTGCTTTCAGCCTTTCTGACGTCATCGGCATTGCGGGCCACGACATAGAGCGCGCCGACGCGTTCGCGATAAAGACCGAAGTTCTTGTCACAGGAATAGGCGATGAGCGCCTCGTCGACGGCATTGAGGATCATTCGTGTCGGCGCGGCATCCTGTTCGAGACCGTCGCCGAGCCCCTGATAGGCAAGGTCGATGAAGGGCACCAGCCTGTGCGTAAGGAGGAGATCGGTAATTTCTCGCCACTGCTCCATGGTGAAATCGATGCCGGTCGGGTTATGGCAGCAACCGTGAAGCAGCACGACGTCGCCTTCCCCGGCGGAAGACAAGGCGGAGACGACGCTTTCGAATGTCACCTGCTGTAACGTCAGGTCAATGAATTCATATTCCTTTACGTCCAAGCGTGCCGAAGCGAAGATCGGCGCATGATTGGGCCAACTCGGAGTTCCGAGCAGAACCTTCGCCGATGGATTTGCCGCCTTAATGAGTTCCGCGCCGAGACGAAGCGCGCCGCTGCCGCCCGGCGTCTGAATGCCGGCGAGGCGTTGGGCAAATTTCGGCGATTTGCCGAAGATGATCGGCTCCAGCAGGCGCACGAACTGCAAATCGCCCTCCGGGCCGAGATATTTCTTGCTGTCCTGGGTCTCCAGGAGAAACTGCTCCGCCGCCTTGACGGCGTGCATGACGGGCGTGTGTCCCATCGCGTCTCGATAAACGCCGACGCCGAGGTCGATCTTCCCGGGACGATCGTCGGCCTGGAAGGCCTTGATGAGTGCGAGCAGGCTATCGGCCGGCCGGCTGTTCAGTTGGTCAAACACTGTCCACCTCCACTTGCATGTCTTTGACCGAGATTAACGGAACCATCGTGAGGAATTTCTGCGATGATCATCCTGTTTGTTGAGAATTGTGCAGATAATCCGCGCCTTATCGCTATAATGCGCAGAAATTCACCTTCCTGGGGCAATGATCATGCTTGACCCATTCGATATCAAATTGCTCGCCGCTCTCCAGCAAAACAGCGAGCTGACGCAAAGTGAACTCTCTCAGAAGGTCAATCTCTCGGCCACTCAATGCGCCCGCCGTTTGGAAAGGCTGCGCAATGAGAAATATATCCAGAGCGTCGTCGCCATCCTCAACCCGGTGAAACTGGGATTCACCGTCGTCGCCCATACGCTTGTCAGCCTTCGAGCGCATACAGAGGTTGGAAACGAGCGGCTCCATCGTTTCATCGAGACTGCGCCGGAGATCCTGGAATGTTACTCGCAGACGGGCGACGCCGATTTTCTGATGAAGGTCATGACGCGCGACCTCGAACATCTCAGCCAGTTTCTGGAAAGAATGATCCGTGTCACCGACAATCTCGCGTCGGTAAAGTCGAGCATCGTTCTCAGGACGATCAAAAAGACGACCGCTTTGCCGCTGCAGATTGTGACGTGAGGGCAGCTCCGGCCGCTCTCACCTGATATAGTGGATATGCGGGCGCGAATGATAGGGCGAGGCTTCGATGCGGGCCTCGACCGAAAAGACCTCGCGCAGGAGCTTCTCGCTCAGCACATCCTCAGGTGCGCCTGAGGCGACGATCCTGCCCTGCTGCATGATGATTAGCTCATCGCAAAACATGGCGGCATGGTTGAGATCGTGCAGGGCGATGATGCTGGTGATCGGCAGGCCGGAGACGAGCCGCATGAGGCCGATCTGGTGCTGGATGTCTAGATGGTTTGTGGGCTCGTCGAGGATCAGTTCCTGCGGCGACTGGGCAAGCGCCCTTGCAATATGGGTCCGCTGCTTTTCGCCGCCGGACAGGTTCTGCCAGCGCTCGTCGCGCTTTTCCACCATGCCGGCGCGCGCGAGCGCTGCTTCAACGGCTTCTTCATCAGCCGCTGTCCAGCCTGAAAACATCGAACGGTGCGGAAACCGGCCAAGCTTGACGACGTCGACAACCGTCAGATTGGCATTCGTCGTGGCGTGCTGCTCGACGAAGGCGATGCGCCGGGCGATCGAGCGACGGCCGATCTTTCCGATGTCGTTCCGATCGAGCGTGACGCGGCCGGAATGCGGCCGCCGCAATCCGGCCAGAAGGCGCAGAAGAGAGGTCTTGCCGGAGCCGTTCGGTCCGAGCAGGCCAAGCATCCTGCCCGGCTGCGCCTCCAGCGAGACGTCGTCGACAATGGTCTTCCTTCCAATTTTCCAGGTGAGATTGTCAGCCTTGATGCTCATGATGCCCGCTGGAACCGGTAGAGTATGATCGAGAAGAACGGAACGCCGACCAGCGCCGTGACAACGCCGATCGGCAGGACCTGGTTGGGGATGAGCGCGCGCGCGGCGATGTCGGCGAGCATCATGAAGATTGCCCCGGCGATTGCGCAGGCCGGCAGGAGGCGGATATGGAGGGGGCCGACGACAAAGCGGGCGACATGCGGCACGACCAGGCCGACAAAGCCGATCGACCCGACCATGCTGACGATCGTGGCCGTCATCATCGCCGTCAGCGCAAAGAGCGCCATGCGCGCGCGGGCGACATTGACGCCGAGTGAAGACGCCGCCTCGTCGCCGAACGCGAAAGCGTCGAGCACACGGGCGTAGAACAGGCAGGCAACCAGGCCGAGGCCGACGACGATGGAGACCAGCGCAAATTCTGGCCAACGCACGCCGCTGAAGCTGCCGAGCAGCCAGAACATCACGTCGCGGGCCTGCTGCGCATTGGCCGAGGTTGTGACGATGTAGGAGGTCGAGGCGTTGAAGAGCTGCGATGCGGCGACACCGGCGAGGATGGTGCGGTCCGCCCCGCCGCGCGTTCCGTTCGAGAGCAGCGCCACGAAGAAGAAGGCCGCGAAGGCGCCGGCAAAGGCGCCCGCTGAGAGCGAAACAGCGCCGGCGCCAACCCCGAGGATGACGATTGCGACGGCGCCGGTGGAGGCGCCAGCGGAAATGCCGAGCACATAGGGTTCGGCAAGTGGGTTGCGCAGCAGCGACTGCATGATGGCGCCCGATAGCGCCAGCCCCGCGCCGCAGAAGGCGGCGACGAGCGCGCGGCTCAGACGATAATCCCAGATCACCGTCTCATGGATGCGGTTCAGCTCGATCGCAGTCCAGCCTAGCCGGTTGGTGACCGCCGAAAAGGTGGTCGTGAGCGGGATCGGCAGGT
Source organism: Rhizobium bangladeshense (assembly GCF_017357245.1). Taxonomy (NCBI): domain Bacteria; kingdom Pseudomonadati; phylum Pseudomonadota; class Alphaproteobacteria; order Hyphomicrobiales; family Rhizobiaceae; genus Rhizobium; species Rhizobium bangladeshense. Next base: position 568,128 of record NZ_CP071613.1, read on the forward strand.
CGCCGATCCCGACGCTGACGCCGACGGCGACAGTGATGAGACAGAGAGAGGCCAGGAGCAGTGTCGTGACTGCTCCGAGCTGCCTGAAGAAACTACCCGCTTCCGTCACTTCAGGAGACCGAGAGCCTTCAGCTGCTCAGCCACCTGCTCGGCGCCATAGATCGTGCGGATGGTCGGGTTCATCGCCTGACCGTCCATGACGACGAGAGCCTTGTTCTTGACGGCAGGGATCTGGCTGACGGCCGGATCGGTGTTCAGGAACTTGATCTTTGCTTCGGGCTTGTCGAGTTCCCAGCGGTTGCGGTCGAGGCTTGCGACAACGATGACATCGGGATTGGCGCCGATGATGCCCTCCCAGCCTACGGTCGGCCATTCCGCGTCCGCAGTGATGGCATTATGTCCGCCGAGCAGATCGGCTATGAAGCCGGAGGCGCTGTTCTTGCCGCCGACATAGGCATCGGCCGACGGACTGGGGCTCGAAAACCAGAAGACGTAGGACAGGTTCTGACCGTCCTTGGCAACGCTCCCGCGGAGCTTGGCTTCACGCGCCTTGAAATCGGCGATCAGCGCCTGGCCGCGATCCGCGACGTTGAAAATCTGCGAGAGTTCGTCGATCTCCTTGTAGAGAAGGTCCATGTTCCAGAGTTCGCCGCGGCTGCCATACTGGTCCTTGGCGTCCTTGGTGCTGAGGCAGGTGCTGGGCGAGAGGTAGGTGGCGACGCCGACCTTGTCGAAATCCTCGCGTTTGGCGATCTTGCTGTTCGGCCCGACCAAGCTCGGCAAGGCCGCGGCGACAAAATCGGGATTTTCGGCGAGCATCGATTCGAAGGTCGGCATCTCGACGGTGAGAAGCTTGACCTTGGCATTGGCCTCAGCGAGCTGCGGCAGGACCTTGCTCGGCCAGAAGGCGGTGCCGACCATCTTGTCCTGAAGGCCGAGCAGCAGCAGAACTTCGGCGCTGTTCTGGCCAAGCCCGATCGCCCGTTCCGGCGCCGTCTTGAACGTCACCTGAGCGCCGCAATTTTCAAGGGTCAGCGGGTAGGTGGTCGAACCGGCCAATGACGGCGTTGCCACAAGGCCGATCAGGGCGGAGAGGCCGCAGGCGGCCAGAAGCGATTTAAGGTTGGTCACGAAAGAAATCCCGGTGCGTGAATATATGCGGCCGGGGTATAGCCACAGGGACTGACTGGAAACAAGACCAAACGGATCAACTTATTGCAAAATCGGAAACGGCGGACATTGTTGGAGAGATAAATGCCACCAAAGCGCGTCTCAGGTTGAGTTGCTATCCATTTTCGAGAAAATTCGCGATCGCCTGTGCAAGCGCCTCAGGATTTTCCTCGGCCACGTGATGGCCGCTGTCAATGCCGAAGCCGCGCACGTCCATCGCCCAGTTCCGCCAGATGGCGACGGGATCACCATAGATTTGCTCCATATCGTCGCTGAGCGACCAGAGGCAGAGCATAGGGCAGGTCACTTTCCGGCCGGCTTCGCGGTCCTCGCGGTCGTGAAGGTGATCGATTCTGAGACCGGCGCGGTAATCCTCGATCATCCCGTGGATCACGGCTGGATCGTGGATGACGTCGATGAGGTCGTCATAGGCTTGCCTTCCCATCAGGTCAGGCGAGAGTTTGTCGTACCACGCCAGAGGATCGGCCGAGATCGCCCGTTCCGGCTTTTCCGGCTGAGCAAAGAAGAACCAGTGATACCAATCCCTGGCGAATTTCCAGTCGGCGCGTTCGAGATGCTCGATGACGGGAATGCCATCGGCGATGGCGAGTTTCTGCACGCGATGGGGATGGTCCATCGCCATGCGGAAGGCGGTCAGGCTTCCGCGGTCGTGGCCGACCACCGCGAAGTTCTCGTGGCCCAGTCGCCGCATCAGCGCGACTAGAGCTTCAGCCTTAGCGCGCTTCGAAGAGTTGCTGCTGTCTGGAGCATCGGCCGGCTGATAGGAGCGACCGAAACCGGGCAGGTCGGGACAGACGATCGTGTAATCGGGAGAAAGCTGATCGGCCACCTTGCCCCAGGTCATATGTGTCCTGGGATGGCCGTGGAGCAGAAGAACGGCGGGCCCCGATCCGCCGTGGCGGACACGAAGCGAACCCGTGCCGACGTCCACGGTATCAAGAGAAAAACTCTCGAACATGGGTCAGCTCATCTTCCCCACGAGCTTGGCGTAGTCCGAGAACGTCGCCCCTTCGCCTTTGCGGCCGGCGTCACCAGCAAACTGCAGCACACGGATTGGAAACAGGATCGCCGCCCGGTTGGAGCCGGACAGCTCATGGTCATCGTCGTCCTCGATTGCCTTTTGAGCCTTCGAGAGTGCGGCATCGATTTCCTCGCGGGTGAGCAGTTCCTTCTCGACGATCGCGTCGCATATCGAGGCCATCGCCATGATCAGGCCTTTGAGCTGCAGATTGGCGGTATTCATGAGAGCTCCCAGGTGAAGAAAGGATTTCTAGTCCTGCTCGACCGGCCGGATCGTATCGACCGAGACCGTGCCGTCGAGGATGCCGCGCTTTATATCATGTCTGTTCCGATCGATCTCTATCACGGTGTAGAGTTTGTCGTCGCGAAAGGCGCTGGCATTGGCCGTTGTGACATCCTCGGCGGGCGCCGCATCGACTTCCATGAAATCAAGTTCGCGCGCGGCTGCGACGATCCTCGCATCGCCCGGCGTCCGGGCAGCCACCACGATGGTGCCGTGATTGGGGGCATTGCCCCATCTGGGATCGTCGGGTTTGGCGATCGGTTCCAGCCGGTAGACGTTGAGCACCTCGCCGCCTGTTTCGGGCGACGCTTCCGCCGCGGCATCCTGCATCTGCGCCTGGCTTTCGACCGATCTTCCGAAGGTGGTCGGGCTGGTCGCGGTGTTTATCTCTTCCCTGCCTGTCCTCGAGACGTTCGACATGTCGCTCTCCTTGTCAGGACGGAAACGACGGCGGGCCGTAAACTGTTCCCACACAAGCTGAGTTTGGCCGTTGACTTTGGGTTAGGGCTGTCAATGCAACCCTGCGGCACACCCATACCCTTTTTCCAGTCGAGCACTAATTACCTTCTGTCGAAGAAGGGGGATTCCGTGAGCAAGCAGCACAGTGATTATTTGGCCGATGGTATTTCGCCCGACAGCCTCAACGGACGTGACCATAAGAGCATGGCGGTCGAAGACGCCAGCGCGCTGCTCGAGGTCCTGGTTGCGGTGAGGCGCGGCGATTTTTCCGTGCGGATGCGCTCCGACTTGACCGGCGTTGCCGGCAAGGTCGCCGATGCTCTTAACGATATCATCGCGGCCAACCAGCGCATGGCCCAGCAGCTCGAGCATGTCGGCCAAGTCGTCGGCCGGGACGGGCGGACGAGCACCAGGGTGCGCTTCGGCCTGTCGGATGGATCCTGGTCGGAAATGGAAGGATCGATCAACGGTCTGATCGACGATCTGCTGTGGCCGACGACGGCGGTTACCCGCACGATCACCGCGGTCGCCAAGGGTGATCTGTTGCAGACCGTGCCGCTCGATGTCGACGGGCGGGCCCTGAAAGGCGAGTTCCTGCGCTCCGCCGATATCGTCAACACGATGATCAAGCAACTGAGCGTCTTCACCTCCGAAGTGACGCGTGTCGCCCGTGAAGTCGGCACCGACGGGAAGCTCGGCGGACAGGCGCAGGTGCCTGAGGTCACCGGCGTCTGGAAGGATCTGACCGAGAGCGTGAACTCGATGGCGTCGAACCTGACGGCGCAGGTGCGCAATATTGCGGAAGTGACGATCGCCGTTGCGAATGGCGACCTTTCCAAGAAGATCACGGTCGACGTGCGCGGCGAAATCCTGCAGCTGAAGGAAGCCATCAACACCATGGTTGATCAGTTGCGCTCCTTCGCCTCGGAGGTGACGCGCGTTGCCCGCGAGGTCGGCACCGAGGGCAAGCTGGGCGGTCAGGCGCTGGTGCCTGGTGTCGCCGGCACCTGGAAGGACCTGACCGACAGCGTCAACGCCATGTGCGGCAACTTGACGGCACAGGTGCGCAACATCGCCCAGGTGACGACGGCGGTGGCGCGCGGCGACCTGTCACGCAAGATCACTGTCGACGTCTCAGGCGAAATCCTGGAACTCAAGGAAACCATCAACACGATGGTCGATCAGTTGAACGGCTTTGCCGGCGAGGTGACGCGCGTGGCCCGCGAAGTCGGCACCGAAGGCCGGCTCGGCGGCCAGGCGCAGGTCCCGGGCGTTGCCGGCACCTGGAAGGACCTGACCGACAACGTCAATTCCATGGCGTCGAACCTGACGGCGCAGGTGCGCAACATCGCCGAGGTCTCGACCGCGATTGCCAATGGCGACCTGTCGAAGAAGATCACCGTGACGGTGTCGGGCGAAATCCTCGAGCTCAAGGAAACCATCAACACGATGGTCGACCAGCTGAACGCCTTCGCGTCCGAAGTGACGCGTGTGGCCCGCGAAGTGGGTACTGAAGGGCGGCTCGGCGGCCAGGCCAATGTTCGCGGTGTCGCCGGCACCTGGAAGGACCTTACCGAAAACGTCAACTCGATGGCGGGTAACCTGACGGCGCAGGTGCGCAATATCGCCGAGGTCTCGACCGCGATCGCTAACGGCGATCTGTCGAAAAAGATTACCGTCGACGTGAAAGGCGAAATTCTCGAACTCAAGGAAACCATCAATACGATGGTGGACCAGCTGAACGCTTTCGCCTCGGAAGTGACGCGTGTGGCCCGCGAAGTGGGCACGGAAGGCCGCCTCGGCGGCCAAGCCAATGTGCGCGGCGTTGCCGGCACATGGAAGGACCTGACCGACAGCGTCAACTCCATGGCCTCGAACCTGACCGGCCAGGTGCGTAACATCGCCGAAGTCGCGACGGCGGTTGCCCAGGGCGACCTTTCCAAGAAGATCACCGTTCCCGTGTCGGGGGAAATTCTGGAACTCAAGGAAACCATCAACACGATGGTCGATCAGCTGAACGGCTTTGCCGGCGAAGTCACCCGCGTGGCGCGCGAGGTCGGCACGGAGGGGCGCCTCGGCGGCCAGGCGAACGTGCTCGGCGTAGCCGGCACCTGGAAGGACTTGACCGACAGCGTCAACTCTATGGCCGGTAACCTGACGGCGCAGGTGCGCAATATCGCCGAGGTCTCGACCGCGATTGCCAATGGTGATCTGTCGAAGAAAATCACGGTGTCGGTTTCGGGTGAAATCCTTGAGCTCAAGGAAACGCTGAACACGATGGTGGACCAGCTGAACCGCTTCGCCTCGGAAGTCACACGCGTGGCGCGCGAAGTCGGCACCGAAGGCAAGCTCGGCGGCCAGGCGCAGGTGCCGGGGGTCGCGGGCACCTGGAAGGATCTCACCGAAAACGTCAACTCCATGGCCTCGAACCTCACCGGACAGGTGAGAAACATTGCCGAAGTCACAACCGCGGTTGCGCGCGGCGACCTGTCGCGCAAGATTACCGTCGACGTGAAGGGGGAAATCCTCGAACTGAAAAACACCATCAACACCATGGTGGACCAGCTCAATGCCTTTGCCGGCGAGGTCACGCGCGTCGCCCGCGAGGTCGGCACCGAAGGCAAGCTCGGCGGCCAGGCGCAGGTTTCGGGCGTCGCCGGCACCTGGAAGGATCTCACCGACAGCGTCAACTCGATGGCCGGCAATCTGACGGCGCAGGTGCGCAATATCGCCGAGGTGGCGACCGCGATCGCCAATGGCGACCTGTCGCGCAAGATTACCGTCGACGTGCGCGGCGAAATCCTGCTGCTGAAGGACACTTTGAACACCATGGTCGATCAGCTTCGCTCCTTTGCCGGCGAAGTGACGCGTGTTGCCCGCGAAGTGGGCACCGATGGCCGGCTCGGCGGTCAGGCCGTCGTTCCCGGTGTCGCCGGCACCTGGAAGGATCTGACCGACAACGTCAATCTGCTCGCCGCCAATCTTACGACCCAGGTACGCAACATCGCCGAAGTCACGACGGCCGTGGCGCGCGGGGACCTCTCGCGCAAGATCACCGTCGATGTGAAGGGAGAAATTCTCGAACTCAAGAACACCATCAACACGATGGTGGATCAGCTCAATGCCTTCGCCGGTGAAGTGACCCGCGTGGCCCGCGAAGTCGGCACTGAAGGCAAGCTTGGCGGCCAGGCGCAGGTGCCCGGCGTCGCCGGCACCTGGAAGGATCTGACCGACACCGTCAACGTCATGGCCGCCAACCTGACCGAACAGGTGCGCGGCATCGTCAAGGTGGTGACGGCGGTCGCGAACGGCGACCTCAAGCAGAACCTCACCGTTGCCTCCAAGGGCGAGGTGGCAGCACTTGCCGAAACCATCAACAACATGACCAACACCCTTGCGACCTTTGCCGATCAGGTGACCACGGTGGCGCGTGAGGTCGGCGTCGAAGGCCGTCTCGGCGGCCAGGCGAACGTTCCCGGCACGGCCGGCACCTGGAAGGACCTGACCGGCAACGTCAATCTGCTTGCCGCCAACCTGACGACGCAGGTGCGCGCCATCGCCGAGGTCGCCACCGCCGTCACCAAGGGCGACCTGACGCGCTCGATCAAGGTCGATGCGCGCGGCGAAGTGGCCGAGCTCAAGGACAACATCAACACGATGATCGACAACCTGCGCCTGACGACGGAGCGCAACACCGAGCAGGACTGGCTGAAGACCAACCTGGCGCGCTTCACTAACATGCTGCAGGGCCAGCGCGACCTGACGCTGGTCGGCAAGATGCTGCTGTCGGAGCTGGCACCGCTGGTCGGCGCGCATCAGGGCGTCATCTACCAGGTGGATGCAGATGAGGAGCAGCCGTTCCTGTCGCTGCTGTCGGTCTATGCGCAGGGCGTCGAGGCGGCGCATCCGCTGCGGCTCGATTTCGGCCAGGGCCTCGTCGGCCAATGTGCCAGCGATGCCCGCCGCATCCTCGTCACCGATCTTCCCGACAATGTCGTTCCGATCAGCTCCGGCGTGTTCACGACGCTGCCGCGAAGCGCGATCGTCCTGCCTGTTCATTTCGAGGGGCAGGTGAAGGCGGTGATCGAGCTTGCCTCCGCCGGCGAATTTACCGAGCTGCAGCTTTCCTTCCTCGATCAGCTGACGACGTCAATCGGCATCGTGCTCAATTCGATCGAAGCGACGATGCAGACCGAAGGCCTGCTCAAACAGTCCCAGCAGCTCGCCGCCGAGCTGCAGACGCAGCAGCGCGAGCTGCAGCAGACCAACGAACAGCTCGGCCAGAAGGCGCAGCAGCTCGAGGAACGCAACGTCGAAGTGGAGGCGAAGAACCAGGAGATCGAGCAGGCGCGGCGCGCGCTGGAGGAAAAGGCGACTGAACTGGCGCTGACTTCGAAATACAAGTCCGAATTCCTCGCCAACATGTCGCACGAGTTGCGCACGCCGCTGAATTCGATCCTGATCCTCGGCCAGCAGCTCGGCGAAAACCCTGACGGCAACCTGTCGGCCAAGCAGGTCGAGTTCGCAAAGACGATCCATGGGGCCGGCACCGATCTGCTCAACCTCATCAGCGATATTCTCGATCTGTCGAAGATCGAGTCCGGCACGGTCTCGGTCGATGCCGAGGAGATCTTCGTCAGCAACCTCCTCGAAGTGACGGCGCGGCCGTTCCGGCACGAGGCAGAAAACCGCAACCTGTCCTTCGCGGTCGAGATCGGCGCCGAGGTGACGAAGAGCATCATCACGGACTCGAAGCGTCTGCAGCAGATCCTCAAGAACCTGCTCTCGAACGCGTTCAAGTTCACGGCGCAGGGCGGCGTCACGCTGCGCGTCACGTCGGTGAGGAGCGGTTGGTCGCCGGATCATCCCTCGCTTCGGCACGCGCCTTCCGTCATGGCCTTCGAAGTGGTCGATACCGGCATCGGCATACCGCCTGAGAAGCAGCGCATCATCTTCGAGGCGTTCCAACAGGCGGATGCCTCGACCAGCCGCAAGTATGGCGGCACCGGCCTGGGGCTGGCGATCAGCCGCGAACTGGCGAACCTGCTGGGCGGCGAGATCCAGCTGCGCAGCACGCCCGGCGTCGGCAGCACCTTCGTGCTCTACTTGCCACTCACCTATGTCGGCGCCGGCGCGGTGGCGCCGAAGCCAGCTCCGGCAGCGGCGAACGTCGTGGAATTTGCCGAGGCGGCTGCCCGCCGGGCTGAGAAACCGGTCGAACACGTCGCGGACGACCGTCACCGGATCGAGGCCGGCGACTCCGTGCTGCTCATCGTCGAAGACGATGCGCATTACGCCCGAGTCCTCGTGGATCTCGCCCGCGACAACGGCTTCAAGGTGCTGGTCGCCATGCGTGGCGGCGATGCGCTCGCGCTTGCGCAGGAATACAAGCCTTCAGCGATCTCGCTCGATATCTTCCTGCCCGACATGCTCGGCTGGACGGTGCTGAGCCAGCTCAAGCAGAATCCAGAGACGCGGCATATTCCGGTGCAGATCATCAGTCTCGACGAGGACCGCCAGCATGGGCTGACCCGCGGCGCCTTTGCCTTCATGAGCAAGCCGACGACGCCGGAAGGCCTCGGCAAGGCGCTGTCGCGGCTCAAGGCCTATGCCGAGCCGCGCCGTAAACAGCTTCTGCTCGTGGAGGATAACGAGGCCGAACGCCTGAGCGTCACCGCCCTTCTCGGGCACGACGACATCGACATAACGAGCGTCGGCTCCGGGTCGGAGGCGCTCGCCGTTCTCCGGCAAGGCGCCGCCGACTGTGTCGTGCTCGACCTCACGCTCCCCGATATGTCGGGCTTCGAAGTGCTGGAGCAAATACGCGACGACGATGGGATCGCCGAGGTTCCGGTGGTCGTGTTCACCGGGCGGGAGCTTTCGCCCGAAGAGGATGCGACGCTGCACAGCATGGCCCGCAGCGTCGTGGTGAAGGGTGTGGAGTCGCCCGAGCGGCTGCTCGACGAGACGGCGCTGTTCCTGCACCGGGTCGTTGCCGACCTGCCGGCTGCAAAGCAGGCGACGCTGCAGGAGCTGCACAGCTCGGACGAGGATCTCGTCGGCGAGACCGTGCTGCTCGTCGATGACGATGCCCGCAACATCTTCGCGCTGAGCAGCGTGCTCGAACGTCGCGGCATGAAGGTGCTGACCGCGACGACGGGTACAGAGGCGATCGACGTCATCAACAACGAGCCCTCCGTCGCCATCGTGCTGATGGATATCATGATGCCCGGAATGGACGGCTATGAGACGATGCAGGTGATCCGATCGGAGCCCCGATTCCGGCGGCTGCCGATCCTGGCGCTGACGGCCAAGGCGATGAAGGGAGACCGGGAGAAATGCCTGGAAGCCGGCGCGTCGGATTATCTGGCAAAGCCCGTCAACACCGAGCAGCTCCTGTCGGCTCTGCGCATGTGGCTGCACCGCTGAGGAAACGGCCATGAACCCCGTCAACATCCTCCTCGTCGACGATCAACCCGCCAAACTGCTAAGCTACGAGGTCATTCTCGAAGAGCTCGACGAAAATCTGATCAAGGCGCAATCGGCGCGCGAAGCCTTCGAGCACCTGTTGCGCACCGAAATCGCCGTGATCCTCGTCGACGTCTGCATGCCCGAGCAGGACGGATTCGAGCTGGTTGGCATGATACGCCAGCATCCGCGCTATCAGAACACGCCGATCATCTTCGTCTCCGCCGTGATGCTCGGCGAACCGGACCGGTTGCGCGGCTATGCGGTCGGTGCCGTCGACTACGTCTCAGTCCCTATCGTGCCCGAGGTGCTGAGAGCCAAAGTCAGGGTCTTTGCCGATCTCTACAGGAAGACGCGGGAGCTGGAGCGCCTGAATGCCGAGCTGGAGGCCAGGGTGCATCAGCGCACCGCCGAGCTCGAAGCCTCGGCAGCGCAGTTGCGTCAACTGAACGAAGAGCTCGAGCACCGCATCGACCAAAGAACACGCGAGCGCGAAGAGGCGCTGGCACAGCTCTTCGAGGCACAGAAGCTCGATACGATCGGCCACCTTACAGGCGGCGTGGCGCATGACTTCAACAATCTTCTCATGGCAGTGCTCGGCAGCCTCAGTCTGCTAAAAAAGCGGCTTCCTGCGGATGAGCGCAGCGAACGCCTCGTGACGAACGCTATCCAGGCGGCCGAACGCGGTACGGCGCTTACCCAGCGCCTGCTTGCCTTCGCTCGCAGACAGGAGCTGAAGCCGCAGGCGGTCGACTTCCTCCGGCTGTTCGAAAATGTGGAGGATCTGCTCGCCAAGGCGGTCGGACCGCGCATCGAGATCCGAAAGAACATCCCGGCTGATCTGGAGCCGTTGCTGGTGGACAGCAACCAACTGGAGCTGGCGCTACTGAACCTTTTCGTCAATGCGCGGGATGCGCTCGAAAGTGGCGGTGCGGTGACGGTGGCTGCGGCGGCCGAGGAGGCCCGGCCGGCTGGTCTTGCAGGCGGAAATTACATCAGGATATCGGTCTCGGACGATGGGGAGGGAATGGACGAGGCGACGGTCCTGCGCGCGGCCGAGCCATTCTTCACCACCAAGGGGATCGGCAAGGGCACGGGTCTCGGCCTGTCGATGGTGCATGGCCTCGCCGCGCAATCGGGAGGTTCCATCCAGATCTCGAGTGCAAGAGGGAAGGGCACGACCGTCTCCCTGTGGCTGCCGGTCGCGGAGAGCATTGCCAGGGCGCAGCCAGCGGCCGTGCCTGCGGCCGTAGAACCTTTGAAACCGGTCTCGCGATCGCTCGCCATCCTCGTCGTCGATGACGATGCGCTCGTCAGGACCGGAACTGTGGCAATGTTGGAGGATCTCGGACACCTGCCGCGGGAGGCGGCTTCCGCTTCCCAGGCTCTGGAATTCCTCGCCGGCGGACAGGAGTGTGACCTCGTCATCACCGATCATGCCATGCCGGGCATGACGGGCGCCGAGCTCGCGCGTCATCTTCGAACCGCCTTTCCCGACCTGCCGGTGATCCTCGCCTCCGGCTATGTCGAGCTTACCGAGGATCAGGGGCTCGGCCGGATGCTCAGGATGACGAAGCCATTCACGCAGGAGCAGCTCCAGGCGGCCATGGACGAAGCACTGAGGGAAAAGGTGGCAGCGGCGTGATGATCAAGCCCCGCGGCTGGCGGGAGCTGGCGTGGTTGGAGGTGATCAGTTCCATGTGTCATCGCCCGCTTCCAAGAGATGATCAGGAAATAGGAGCCGTTCCGCTGCGGGGTGATTCCAGCGCCCAGCGTCATACCCATTCGTCGGATGGTTGAAGCAAAACCGTGTTCCAAGCGGAATACGAAAGGTTGCTCTTTGTCGGCGTTAAACTTTCAGCATCAACGAGACCTACGCCGCGGCCGATCCGGATTTGCGCCGCCCGCTGATGAGATCTCGCTGCGCGCCCATTTGCCCGGCCGAAACTTTTTGCCCCGACAAAAGTTACTCAAACCCATCTCACTTCACCGAAGGCTTTCCCTTGACCAAAACGATGTTCGGCCCCGCATTCACCAAAGACGGCGTTCAGTTTCGCCTTTGGGCTCCTCTGCTTGAAAGCGTGTCACTGAAAATCGAGGGCTCTGATCCGCGCCCGATGCAAGCGGCCGAAGATGGCTGGCATCGGTGCACGGCCGCGGGGGCCGGTCCCGGCGCCCACTATCGCTTCATTCTGCCGAACGGTCTCGAAATTCCCGATCCTGCCTCGCGCTTCCAGCCGCGGGATGTGCATGGTCCGAGCGAAGTGGTCGATCTTGCTGCCTATCGCTGGAACACGCGCCAATGGGCCGGCCGGCCCTGGGAGGAGATGGTCATCTACGAACTGCATGTGGGCTGCTTCACACCGCAGGGGACCTTCAAGGCCGCGATCGAGCGTCTCGACCATCTGGGGGAACTGGGCGTCACGGCGCTGCAGATCATGCCGCTCAGCGACTTCCCGGGGCGCTACAACTGGGGTTATGACGGCGTTCTTCCCTACGCGCCCGATAGCAGTTACGGCCGGCCGGAAGATCTCATGGCGCTGGTGGATGCGGCGCACGAGCGTGGCATCTCGATATTCCTCGACGCGGTCTACAATCACTTCGGGCCTGACGGGAACTATATCCCCTCCTACGCCCCGCTCTTTACCGATCATCACAAGACGCCGTGGGGCCACGGTATCAATTATGACGGCGACGGCTCCGAGATGATCCGCGAATTCATCATCGAGAACGCCATCTATTGGATCAGCGAGTTCAGGCTCGACGGGTTTCGCTTCGACGCCGTCCACGCCATCAAGGACGACAGCTCTGAGCATCTTCTTCACGCGCTTGCACGCCGCGTCAGGGCGGCGGCCGGTGACCGGCATGTTCATCTGATCGTGGAAAACGAGGAGAATGACAGTGAGCTCCTGACGCGCGACGCGGGCGGCGAGGCCAGGCTGTTCACGGCTCAATGGAACGATGACGTCCACCATGTGCTGCATGTTGCTGCAACGGGTGAAACCTTCGGCTACTATGCCGACTATGTCGGTGACAGCGGCAAGCTCGGTCGGGCGCTGGCCGAAGGCTTCGTGTTCCAAGGCGAGCACATGCCGTATCGAGGTGGAAGCCGCGGCAGGCCGAGCGGCCACCTGCCGACCACCGCTTTTGTGTCCTTTATCCAGAACCATGACCAGATCGGCAACCGGGCACTGGGGGACCGGATTATGGCTTCGAGCCCGGCCGAGGCCGTCAAGGCCGTCACATCGATCTACTTGCTGGCGCCGCAGATACCGATGCTATTCATGGGCGAGGAATGGGGTGCGAGAGAGCCTTTTCCGTTTTTCTGTGATTTTGACGAGGATTTGAACGAGAAGGTCAGGAAGGGCAGGCGCGAAGAGCTTTCACGCCTGCCGGGCTTCGACGCCGACGAGTTTCTCGACCCGCCAGCACAGTCGACCTTTGCGGCTGCCAAGCTCGACTGGTCCAAACCCTCAGCGGAAATGCTTGAGTTCTATAGGACGCTTCTCAAGCTCCGGCATAAACGGATCGTACCCCTGCTGAAAGGCGCCGGGGGCGGAAACGCGGCCTATCATTCGGCGGGCGCAACGCTCGCGGTGGATTGGAACCTCGCCGGTAACCGGCGCCTTCATCTGGATGCCAATCTCGGCAGCGAGGCGGCGCCGCTTCTCCGGCGGCGCCAAGCGGGCGAAACGATCTTCCACCTCGGCAGCGATGGAGGACAATTGGCGCCCTGGACGGTGATCTGGAGAATCTCGAAAAGTGAGGGCCTGGCATGAAGGCGATCGGACGATGAAATCCGCTGAGCTCGACAAGCTCGCCCGGCGATACGGGATCAGCCCGACCCGGCCCAGTCCGGACGATCGGGAGGTGGCCATTTCCGCCGACACCAAACGCAAGATACTCTCGGCTTTGGAAGTCGAGCTATCGGGAACCACCCAAGGCGAGACTTATCCAACGCGACGGGAGCAGCAGTCGGGGCCGGCGCATAAGGCGATTCCCAAATCATTTCTGCCGGATTTCCTGCTCAAGACGCGGGTCTGGGGTATCAGCCTGCAGCTTTACGAACTCCGTTCGGCGCGCAACTGGGGCATCGGAGATTTCGAGGATCTGTCTGATATGGCCGACCTGGCGGGGAAGCTCGGCGCCGATTTCATCGGCCTCAATCCGCTTCACGCACCATTTCTTGCCGATCCGGATCGCTGCAGCCCCTATGAACCCTCGAGCCGTCAGCATCTCAACCCGCTCTATATCGCGGTCGACCGATTGCCGGGTTTTGCCGGTAGTGCCGAACTCGATCGACAATTGGAGGGACTTCGCCGGAGCGATCTCGTCGACTATACCGGGGTTGCCAAGGCCAAGATTGGAACTATGCGCGATCTCTGGCGCACTTGGCCACAGGCAGGCGCCGATGAAACCTATGATCCCGTTGATTTCGAAGCCTTCATCGCACGTGGAGGCGATAGCTTGCGGCGACATGCGCTCTTCGAATGTCTCTCGTTCTCCATGGTGGAGCGCGGGGCAGGTGCCGGCTGGCAGGCGTGGCCGGTAGGTTTCCGGCGCTTCGACAGCGCCGCCGTCGCCGAATTCGAGCATGGGCATGCTGACGAGGTCCGCTTCCATATGTGGCTGCAGTGGCTTGCTCACCGGCAGCTGCTGCAGGCAGCGGACCGGGCGCGCGCAGCCGGCCTGCGGATCGGGCTTTATCTCGATCTTGCCGTCGGCGAGGCGGTAGACGGATCGGCGACATGGAGCGAGCCGGATGTCTATATCTCGAAGGCGACCATCGGCAGCCCTCCCGATCCGTTCGCGGTAGAGGGGCAGGACTGGCATCTTGCCGGATTTCTGCCGTCCACCATCGCGGCAGGAGACAGCTCGCCTTACCGGCGCATGGTCAGCGCGGCGATGCAATATGCCGGGGCTGTCCGTATCGATCACGCTCCGGCGCTCCGGCGCCTCTTCCTGGTGCCGCTCGGCAGCAGGCCGGATGGGGGCGCTTATGTCCGCTATCCCCAGCACCGGCTTCTGCAGATCCTTGCCGAGACTTCCGCCGAGCATCGATGCCTCGTCATCGGCGAAGCGCTGGGAATGATCCCACTGGATTTGCCTGACGAGCTGGCGGCGGCGCGAATCCTTTCGTACCGCATTCTCTCCTATGAACAGGACGGAAAAGGCTTCAAGCCGCCGGATGCCTATCCCGTTTTCGGCCTAACCTGCATTTCGACGCACGACCATCAGACGCTTGCAGGCTGGTGGCGCAGCGCCGACATTCAGGATCGCCGCAACCACGGCATCGTGCCGCCCGATCTCACGGCAAAACATCTCCGGCACCGCCGGCGCGAGCGTCGAAATCTGACGACGGCGCTCCGCGCTGCCGGGATCGACGTGCCGTCCCGCCTCAGCGCAAGGGCAAGCGGGGAAACTCTGAAAGAATTGACCGTCAGCGCCTATCGCTTCATCGCCCGAACCCCGTCGCTTCTCGTCGCGGTTCGGCTTGCGGACCTGACCGACGAGAAAAAGCCCACCAATATACCGGGCACGAGCGATAGTTATCCGAACTGGAAGCCGAAGCTGTCCGTTTCGCTTGAGGGCCTCGCGTCGGTCCCCCTGCTGAATCGTATTGCGGCGACCATGCGGGAAGAAAGGCCACGTATCAGCGCGGTGAGGGAACGATCAGCGGGCAGGCGGATTTCGAATAGACAAGGATAAGGATCGCCGAGATGAAAGCCACAAAACAACTTGTCGAAGTCGCCGTAGAGACCGAGGAGGGGCGGGTGCCGCTGGGCATCATGAACGCCAAGCAGGCATTGTCGCTTCCTGACGATCTGGATGTGAAGGTATCACATCCTGATCATGAGCCGGGCAGCACCGACAATTTCATTCCTAAGGACCAACTGCATCGGCACCTGGACAAGTCCTAGGATGGCTTGGCTTACCAGCTCTACGCCGCCAGGGGATTTGAGTTCAAGACCGGAACCTCCGCGGGCCTGGAGTGTTTGACTCGATAAAACCGAAGGAGAAAATCATGGCACATGCCGACCGGAAACATATTGGCGCCGGCTCGAAGGGAAAGGGCGACGGCAGCGGCGCGATGACCAATCTCGACGAAGAACAGCTTCCCGAAAATATGGTCCTTTCGAACCGCGACAAGACACAGCATTCCAAGGAGCGCGGCCTCGACGGCAAAACGGTCCAGACCGAACAATATTCCGATCACAGCTCCAATCGAAATCCTGAGTGAGGACAAGGCGATGAGCAGCAGGTTACCGCCCATTCCCGCTGATAACGTCAGCAACAAGGGAGCCGCTGGCAAGCCGACGCGGACCAGCCCAGAGGATGCCGCTATGGCAGGCGGCAGCGAAAATCCAGAAAAGAAGGGTCAACAAGGAAACACCAAAGTCAACACCACCCATCAGGGATACCAGCAAGACAGGTAGGAGGCATCGATGTCTACCTCGAAGAAAAGCCCCTCGACTATACGCCAGGGCGGCCCCGGCGCATCCCACGAAAACGCCAAGGCGCCGCTCGAAATACCAAAGCCGGCAGCCGAGCCGGATAGACGCATGCGGAGCAAGGTTTCCGGCGGCGGCGGCGAGCATGATCGCCACCACACCCACGACGCGAGAGAGAAGTGAGGGACAGACCTGGCGGCGGAACCCGATCAGCCAAAAGGCGCGAGGTCCCGTCGCTTCACATGATCAACACGATGGAAAACAGACTATGACGACCGCATTCATCCTTGTAGCATTGGCTCTCTTCGTCATCTATGCCGGCCCGACATTGCTTTATATCTGCGTCGGTTATGCTGACTACATGATCGAGCGGCGCCGACATTTGCTGGCTGTCAAACACGCCGTAAGGCGTCGCAGCGACGAGCTTTAGCTGCGGGTCAGCGGCGAGCCAGGATCACATTCACACTTGGGATACCGATATCTTCGGTCGCCACAGCGTCACTCGTTCTCGTTGGCACGCTGAGTGATCGCGAAGTCCTGAAGGATGCCAGCCTTTTCAGGTTCGTTGCCGGCATGGGCAATAACAGCATAGAAGGCCGCACGAACGATCTCTTTCTTGGTGGCCTGCGGATTCGATTTCATTACGGCCTTGATCAACTGATTCGGTGTGATATCAGCCCGCGTTTCCTTTAAGATGGTCTCGCCAAGCTCCTTCAGATCCTGTTCTTTCATCTGATTTCCCCCGAACCGTCGTCTCCGATTTCCTCGACATCATGGTGAGGTAGAATGCGCTGCTTTACTTCCTCGGCCGCGACCGCAATACCTCTGGCCGTCCCCGCCAGGGCAACCTCCGCGGCGATAAGAGGGTGCTTGCGCACAAGCTTGCTCAGCGCCCTGGCGGTCGCTGCCGCCTTGGCCTGAGACAGTACGCCTTTATCTGCGCGTTTGCGCAAGAGAGATTCCAGCTTTCGCTTTGAACGCTTTCGGGGCGACGTCGCATCTAATGCACGGCGACGCCCTTCCGAGGGTTTTCTTCGACCTGTTTGCGGATCTTCTTCGGAAGCGCCGAACTGGCAGCCTCACGCACGACATCGACGGCCGCATCGGTTGCGCTATGAAAGGCTTCGCCGACGAGTCCAAGGGTCCTGGCCCCTTTGCGGGTTCCCGTTTTTGCAGCGTCGGCGATGTCTTCGCGGTCCTCTACGAGCACGGCCGCAGCAGCGCCGGCGCCGGCAATCAGAGCTTTCCCCAGGATATCCCGGCCGGTGGGGCTCGCCAACAACGTTTTCAATATCGAATTCTTTCGGATGCCCTTCGGCACCTTGTAGCCCGCAATCTTCTTCGGGATCCTTGTTTTGGCCATAGTACAGCTCCTTTCGAGCGTGGGAAACGCAGTAAAGCGGAGCCTGTTCCCAGATTGGGTTTCACAGTTCGCCATAGCAGGATCGCATGCTGTCTGCGGGAATTCTGGTCTTGGCGAAACAAAAGGACGAACAGACGTTAGTGGATCGACTGGGAGGATGGAGCGTTGATCTTGAGCAGATCCGGGGCGGGAAACATCTCGATTAATCCTGCGGCGAGGTCATCGACATCTGTCTTGCCGTTATTGAAGAGCTGGATGGCGGCGCTGCAGAGGATCTGACTGTCGTGTTCGCTGACCGCGACACCGAAATGGTGATACCAGCTCATGACAGCCTTCGACAGGCATCTAAAATCCTGCGGTAATATCGGTCTGTAGAATATCGCCATGAACGCCCCGCCACGATTGGTGCTTAATTTCATCGCTCTTCACATAAACAAGATAAGGGGTGCGCTGTTTGATACCAAGCCGCTTGTTTCCTTGGTGCGTTAGCGCACGGACCGGCTGTTTGAGCGGCGTGCTAGCCTCTCCTACCTCAGGCCAGGACACCGGCGGCAATAGCAGCCTGGATGAAGCGTTGGCGTGCCAGTTCCGCACTTCCGCGTCGGCGAAGCGCATCGACGCAGCGCCGCTTCGCTTCGAAATAACCGCCACCCCGAACCTTGGACCAGCGATGGTTCAGGGCGTCAAGCGCCGCGTCCGGGCCCTCAATGCGCTGCTGCTCACTCTCTCCGATACGGATGAAAACCGGGTATTGCCACACCAGCTGGAAATCGACCTCGATAATATCAGCCATGATATGATCCAGGGTGGTTGTTTGGACGGCGGGCGCTGCCTCTGTCTCTGAAAGTCCGGTATTGGGCCGCGCGGTCAAACGTATGGCAGGTCCATGGGAGGAGCCGCGGTCGGTTCGGTGCTTCGTGGTTCATATAGCATCTCCTTTGCCGGCCGAACTACGCCATGGCGCGGTTGTTCCTGTTCTCCTGCTTGGCGGCACCGGGCTCTGGAACAATGTCCGACGCGCTTTGTTACTTGTCCAACAGGGCAGAAGCCGAAGCAGCCGGAGGATTCGATGAGGCGGAGCATGGGATTGCGGCTGGTTCTGGCCTTCGCGCTGACAGGCTGCACAACCAGCGCAGGAAGTTACTCATCGGCAGGACTGGCGCCCATTCCGGGCAGTATCACCTACCAGGGACAACCGCGCACAAAGTTGGCGAGATCGCCGGTGGGTTCGTCCTTCCCGCACACATTTACGGATCAATGGGGGCGGCAAGTCGAGGAAATCTACATCATCCGGCCCGACCGTAGTTTGTTGATCGCCGATCGCCACTACCGACCGGCTTTTTCGCTCGACGACGACTAGGAAGGAGACATGATCATGCCGCGCCGCAAGAGCACCGAGACAATGACGCTGGACACGGAGGGAGCCAAGATCGGCGAGCCGGTTCCGAAAGCCATCATCGATGTCAACACCGCCTCTGTCGGGGTCCCCCGCCAGGCCGAGCACGATCTGCGCACAGAATTGAGCGCTTTGCGGAAGCAGATTGATACGCTTCAGCAGCAGGTCATGAATGCCGGGCAATCGGCTAAGGGCGGCGCCGGAAAGGCGATCCGCCAGACCGGGGCTCTGGTGAAACATCATCCGCTCTCAACGTTTGTTTTTATGGCTGTTGCCGCAGGTTTGTTCGTGGTTGCCTCACATCAGCTCTCCCCGTCGCGCCGTCGCCGACCATCGGCCATGCGAGATCTCGGGGATTTCTACGAAAGGCTGCGCGCGGGCCTGACAAGATTTTAGGATTGCAGGATCCCGATTCTGCCCGACGCTTTATCAAGCAAGAAGGGCATGCTCGACATCCTTATGCGAAGCGCTCTCGATATTGTGCTTGTACGCTGGCCGCAGGCCGCTCGGGTCCACGCATTACAGACGGCATTGCACTGACCACGTGACTTTTGCAGGCTTTGGCTATTTCCTAAGTGGCTGCGCGCCAGGCGATTTCCTCACACATGAGTCCGTGTCACGCCGATGTCACGCGACCATGGAAGCAATATATGCTTGATTGGACCGTCAGCGCTTTTGATTTCCAGGCCGGGTGCGCTGGAACAGGGGAAACGAGGGACAGGGCGCTGTTATCGTTAGGGCATTGCGATGACTTTGAAAACATCCGGGCAACCATCTCGGCCCGACGAGTTCGTATTTCCGGTTCACACCCGGACGATCGCTGAGATACGCTATGATATTCTCAACCAGGTCATGACGGTCGTCTATCATGACGGGCGCTCGCGCACGACGACCGGCATACAAGGTTCGGCGATGCTCAGGATCCTCGCCCAGCGTCCGTTGGAGCGTTCCCCGTTTCTGTTGCAGACGGTCATCTGATCAAAAGATCGACGCTTCCGCCGCTAAATCGTCTTGGTGGTGCATCCATTTCGGAAGAGCTGCGTTCATCCTGATAGCCAGACCATGGAGGGAACGCCGATGACCTTTCCACCGCCAAAAACCGAAGCTCCCGCTCAGCGTTTCGAAGAAGCGAGCGCTGCTGCGCGCGACGCTTTAGAGAGGCTGATTGCAGCCGCCAATGAAGCCGGATGGGGAACGGAGGAAATCTCCGTCGCCTTCCTGGAGGCGGCGCGGTTCTTGACCGAAGCCAACAGAAAAGATCCCGATCCTGCCGACGACCCAGCCATTAGCGACGTGCCAGGCAAGCGGGAGCAGATTGGCCACGGCGAGCTTTTCGATTAGACGTCGCCTCCCGCCGACAGCCGAGCTTACCGGCCGACCGTCGCGACCGAGCTGCGGATGACGAGGCGCGTGCTGACCCGCAGCCGTTCCACGGCAAGGGGGATTTGTCCGATGCGGGCGATGAGCCGCTCGCCGGCGAGCTTGCCCATCTCGTAGACGCGCTGGTCGACGACGGTAATCGGCGGAACGGTAACGCTTGTCCAATCGGCATCCAGGAAGGAAATCATCGAAACATCATCGGGGATGAAGTGGCCGAGTGATCGCAGCGACTTGAAGACCCGCAGCCCCACCAAGCTGTCCGATGCAAGGATCGCCGTTGGCGGCGATAGATCCGAGAGCAGATGTTTGATCACGGCGTCCGTCTGCGGTTGATCCGTCGCACCGAGCCGCACATAGTGAAGCGGGTTGGGCAAGCCTGCCTCCGTCAGAACGCTCACGAAGCCCTCCACGCGTTCACGCACGGCAGAATTCGATATCCGTGCGATATCGGTGGTTCCGCCGTCCTCGGCGTCCATGGCCGACACGTAAGCGAGACGGCGATGTCCTGCCTCGAGCATAAACCGGGCGGCGGCGATTGCCGCCTCGCGATCGTCGCCGGTCACTGCGTCAACGTCGAGCTCCGGGATGCTCCGGTCGAAGAGGACCAGCGGCATGCCGGCGCGACGGACATCCCGGAGATGGTCGAGGCTGTCGCAGCGGGCGGGTGTCACGATCAGGCCATCGACACGCTTGCCGATCAGGAGATCGACGGCCGACTTCTCCGCTTCGAGCTTCTCGCCCGAGTTGGAAATGATCACGTTGAAGCCGGCGAGCCGAGCCGCATCGCTGATGCCGCGCACCGCTAAGCTGAAGAAGGCGTTTTCGATGTCGCCGACCACGACCCCGATGATGCCGGACCGACCGGTGCTCATGCTGCGCGCAAGCTCGTTCGGCCGGTATTCGAGCGCGGCCGCCGCCGCCATCACTTGATCCCTGATCTTGCCGCTGACGACGCCGTAGCCGCCAAGTACGCGGGCGGCCGTCGCTTTCGACACCTTTGCCGCCTTCGCGACGTCGGCGACCGTGACTGAACGTTTCGGAGCAACGGAATCTTCCATGCGGCAGCACTACAAGAGTTGTTGACGGCCGGTCAATTGACAGTTATCAAATCTGCTGTGAGACCGGTCTCTTTTTATCGGAGACCGGTATCTTTGCAAACCGTTTTGCCGCAGAAGGGCGGCAAGCGGGTGATCAGATAATGCCGACAAGAGCATTCCTTTCCGGAGCGGAGAACGAACATGAAGCTTTTTGGATCATTTCCGGCACTCATTGCGCCGCTGCAAGCCGGCCTTGTGGCCTGCTTTCTGGCGACGGGAGTCGGTTTGGCAACAGCGGCCGACAATCCCTACAATCTGATCGAGCCCGACGTCATCAGCGTCGGCACCATGGGCGATGCAAAGCCCTATACATTTGCGACAGCGGATGGCCAGTTCACCGGTTTCGACGTCGAACTGTTTCTCAACGTCGTGTCCCGGCTCGGCTTTGCGAAAGACAAGGTGACGTTCACCGGCCAGGAATTTTCGGCGCTCCTGCCATCGGTTGCAAACGAGCGGTTCGACGTTGCCGTCGCCGCGATCGGAACCACCGAAGCCCGCAAGAAAACCGTCGACTTCTCCGACGGCTATCTCGCTGGTTATCTCTCGGTGCTGACGTCGGACGCTGCAATCAAGGACGCGGCCGGGCTGAAGGACAAGCGGCTTGGCGTGGTCCAAGGAACCTTACAGGAAGTCTATGCCGCCAAGAATTTCGGTGAGACGGATCTGGTGAAATTTCCTGACAACAATTCCGCCGTCGCCGCGCTCAACAACGGCACGATCGATGCGCATTTTCTCGACTATGAGGCGGCCAAGCAATACGGCGAGCGTTATCCCGCTCTGAAGGTGGCCGTCAACATTCCATCCTTCGATGCGCCGGCCGGCTTCGTAATCAGGAAAGGAAACGTTGCTTTCCGCACGGCGCTGAACGGCGCCCTCCATGATGCGATGCAGGACGGCACCTGGAAGACGCTGTACGAAAAGTGGTTCCCCGGCTCGCCGATGCCGGACCAGTATCTTCCCAAGAAGTGAGCCCGCCGGCCGTCCGCTCACGGCGGACGGCTACCTCGGCTGCTGTATGCCCGGCTAGGGCCTAACGGGGATCACGATGAACTGGATCGACAATTTGCGCCGCAGCTTCCTCGATTGGGAGGCGATGGCGGACGTGCTGCCGAGCATGATCAGCGTCGGCTTGAAAAATACTTTGATCCTGGCCGCCGCCTCGACCGTGCTCGGCGTCGTGATCGGCATGGTTCTCGCCGTCATGGGCATCTCTCAGGCTCGCTGGCTAAGGCTGCCGGCGCGCATCTATACCGACATTTTTCGCGGGTTGCCGGCGATCGTCACGATCCTGATCATCGGCCAGGGCTTTGCCCGGATCGGACGGGAGATCTTCGGCCCGTCGCCATTCCCGCTCGGCATATTGGCGCTCAGCCTGATTGCCGGCGCCTATATCGGTGAAATCTTCCGCTCGGGCATCCAAAGCGTCGAGCGCGGCCAGATGGAGGCCTGCCGGGCGCTCAGCATGAGCTACGGGCAAGGCATGCGCCTGATCGTCATCCCGCAGGGTGTCAGACGGGTGCTGCCGGCGCTGGTCAACCAGTTCATCGGTAACGTCAAGGATTCCAGCCTCGTTTATTTCCTTGGCTTGCTCGCCTCCGAGCGGGAGATTTTTCGCGTCGGGCAGGACCAGGCGGTCGTGACCGGAAATCTGTCGCCGCTGCTGTTGGCGGGTATTTTCTACCTCGTGATCACCGTGCCCCTGACCCACTTCGTCAATTATATCGACGCTAGGCTGCGGTTGGGAAAACAGGGCCGCGGTTCCGGTCCTGCGAGCGGATTAGCCGAAGTGGGCGAACTTGCAGCCGCCACCAGTCCCCATTCCACCGCCGGCGCCGCCAGCGGCGATAGCCGGCATTTCAAGGGCGGAGCCTTGCAAATCCGGGATGTGCGAATGGCCTATGGCGAACTCGATGTTCTCAAGGGCGTCGATCTCGATATCGCTGCCGGGACCGTCACGTGCATCATCGGCCCGTCCGGCTCGGGAAAGTCAACGCTGCTGCGTTGCATGAACAGGCTCGTAGAACCGAAGGGCGGCGACATACGGCTCGATGGCGAGAGCATCCTGGTCATGAAGCCTGAAAAGCTTCGTCGTCGGGTCGGCATGGTGTTCCAGCACTTCAACCTTTTTCCCGATCACACCGCCCTCGAAAACGTCATGCTTGCGCTGACGAAGATCAAGAAGATGCCGAGGCAGAAGGCGCGGCGCGTCGCCGAGGCACGTCTGACCGATGTCGGTCTGGCAGCGCGCGGGGATCACCGGCCGGCCAGCCTTTCCGGCGGGCAGCAGCAGCGCGTCGCGATCGCGCGGGCGCTGGCCATGGATCCGGAGGTCATCCTGTTCGACGAAGTGACGAGCGCGCTTGACCCCGAACTGGTGAAGGGCGTGCTCGACCTGATGGCGACCCTCGGCCGGCAGGGCATGACGATGGCGGTCGTGACGCACGAGATGGGCTTTGCCCGCCGGGTGGCCGACCAGGTGGTCTTCATGGATGAGGGCCGTATCGTCGAGGCCGGCTCGCCGCAGCAGATTTTCGACAATCCGCAAAGCGAACGGCTGAAGCGCTTCCTTGCGGAAGTTCTCTGAGGCGCCAGCCGTAACGTGTGCAAATTCGCTTCGATCAAGCAAGAGCAGGAACAGGGTACCCGACATGAATGCTTCCACCAAACCTTCGAAGGTCGTTGTCATCGGCGGCGGGATTTTCGGTGTCTCGACCGCGCTCCATCTGGCCCGGCTCGGGGTTGATACCATGCTCATCAATGACGGCCCGCTTGCCAATGGGGCCTCCGGCCGGTCGCTCGCCTGGCTGAATTCGGCGCGAAAGCGCTCCGATGCCTATCACCGGCTGCGTCTGGCGGGTATTGACCGCTATCGTACGCTGGCTGCTCGCTATCCCGATGCGCCGTGGCTGCGCTTCGATGGCGGCCTGACCTGGGACGCGGACGACGCCAGCAACGAGATCGCCGAAGTCTTCGACTATGAACGTGACCTCGGCTATCACGCACAATGGCTCGCCCCGGAGAAGATTGCCACGGTGACTCCCGGCGTCGACCCAAGCGCCGTGACGCCGCAAGGCGCAATCTTCAACCCGGGGGAGGGGTGGGTCGATCTTCCGTCCGTGATTGGCAGGCTTGCGCAAGAGTTTCGCACGCTCGGCGGCGAGATCATCACGGATGCCGGACGCGCGACGGTCGATGTCAGAGATGCGCGCGCCCGCGGCGTAGTCACGGCGGACGGCAGGCGCCACGACGCCGATGCCGTGCTTCTTGCAGCCGGCAGCAAGGTTCCCGCAATCGTTGCGGAGGCCGGGCAAGAGATCGAAGATGCGACGCCCATTGCTCTTCTCGTCAGGACCAAGCCGATCCGCCACCCGCTGAAGGCCGTGCTCAATACGCCTCGCGTCGCCATTCGACGGATGCCCAGTGGCGGCTTCGCGCTCGATTCCGCCTGGTCGGAGGAAGAGGTGAGCGTCAATCCCGACGGCAGCTACGATGTCAGGCAATCGACGCTGCAGGGACTGCTGCGAGAGGCGTCAAGAGTCCTCGAAGGCAATCCGGCGCTTGAGATCGAAGATTATGGGGTCGGTCCCAAACCTATTCCTGGCGACGGCGAGCCTGTTTTCGGCGAGCTGTCATCGATACCGGGTTATTTCGTTGCCTTCAGCCATAGCGGCGCCACCCTTGGCCTGATTGCCGGCGAGCTGCTGGCGGACGAGATCGCCAACAGCCGCCGCCATCCGCTGCTTGCCGACTTTCGCCCTGAGCGCTTCAGCGCGTCCTGCCGGTAACTGCAGCGATATTGGTGCCAGCCGCTTGACGGCGGACGGATCAATTAGAGCTATCGAGCGTTCTGCCGGAAGGAACCAACGGGAGACGCAATCATGATCAAGGATCAGTCCGCCGCCTTCGGCGCGGAAAGGAACCGCGGCAATGCCGGCACTTCGATGCCGAACGAAGAAGAGCCGACCATCAATCCGGATCTCATCCGGCGAGAGGGGTTCGCGAGCGAGGCTGAATACCGGGCCTATTTTGACACGTTGGGCAGGGATGTGTCCGCTCCGACCGAGGATCGTCTCGGGGAACCGGTCCGGATCTCTGAGGAGCACATACTGGAAAGCCGGCTGCAGGAATTAAGAGGAGAACTCGAAAACCTTCGGGCTCGCCTGCATGGAATCAGACACCAGGCCGCGACCGTGGTAACTGAAAACGTCAGGTGGGCTGATTCCAGCGCTCATGCGCAGCTTGGCAATCAACCCTGGCTGAAGCTCGCGGGCGCCATGGCCGGCGCATTCGTCATCACCAGGGGGCTGAGACAGTTGCCTTGGGGAACCGTGGCGACGACGGCGCTGCCCCTGGTCGTCGCTGCGATGAACCGGAAGTTCGCGCGGCGGTGATTGCAGCATGCACGGATGGTTCTGCGTGAGGTCGCGGGTCGGTTTCTTCACCATGCAGCGGACGCCATCATCTCGCCGAAGTGTTCGTGACATCCTGGCGTTTTGAACGGAGGCGAACATGGCTGGACATGATGATCGCTACGTAGAGATTACGACGCGTCTTCGCTCGGTGCGATCGTTCTGCGACTTCCTCTCGCAGGGCGGAACCGTCCGCGTCGCCTTGTCGGATGGCGGACCCTACAAGGATATTACCGCCGTGCTGCTGGAGCGGAACCGCAGGGAGGCGGAAGCACTTGCCCGCACGCGCAGATATCTCTACCCGGATCTCGCCGACGAAGAGGTGGCGACGCCACTCTACAGTCATCACTGACGCACCCGCGCTCGTGTGCGCGTTGCAACGAAGGCTGAGACGCTAAGCGGCGGCAACGCGGTCTGCGCCGGCTCCACCCAGTTCGGAACAGATCGATCAGTTGCAGGAGCGTTCTCGTCCCATTGGCAACTTCTTTGGTTGCCGCGCTGATTTCCTGGACCATGGCGGCATTCTGCTGCGTCCTCTGGTCCATCAGGTTAACGGAAGAATTGACCTCATGCAGCGCGTCTGCTCCCGGCTCGAGCGGACGATGATATCCATCTGCTCGGATGCGGTGACCACTTTTGCAGAAATGCTTTCGAAGACCTCGCTCGTTTCGCCAACGACGCCTGCAGCGGTGGTAATCTCCGCGCGAGCGTCCAAATGAGTTGCTTGATCCGCTGACCGGCTTCAGCGAAGCGCTGGAGAAGATCGCGGACTTCCTGGCCACGACGGCAAGCCTTTGCCGTCTTCGCCGGCGCCCACACTTCGATGCCGGCGTTGAGCGCGAGCAGGAGTGATCAGGCGAAACCGATTTCAGCAAGTAGAGGTAGGTGGTCGGAGGCGACCCTCGTCAGCCGGGTTTCGAGGACTGACGCTCGTTTGACGACGAGATCGTTGGTGACGAAGATGTGGTCGAGGCGCATCAGCGGGTAGCGGGAGGGGAAGGTCGCTCTCGGCGCCGCCTTGCCTGCAAGCTGGGCGTCGGTCAATGAGCGCGTGGCAAGCCGGTAAGTCGCCGATGACGGAATGGCGTTGAAATCGCCACAGAGGATGCTTGGAACCGGTTCGTCCGACGAGCCGTGCAGCCAGCCGGAATTCAAGAGCGTCGTCATCTGCCGAATACGCTCGCGCCCTCGAAGGCCGAGATGTGTATTGACCACGAGCAACTTCCTGCCGCCAACCAATATTTCGACGGACAACGCCCCTCTCGCTTCGCCGATCGATGGCAGAGGACCAGCCTTGACAGCGCCTGTTGGCAGCGCGGTGATGATTGCATCGCCATATTGCTCCTCGGCAATCGAGAGCGCCGGGTGAAAATGAGCTTGCATCTTTAGGAGTGAGGCGATCGTATGGGCCTGGTCGACGCCGCCGGTCCTGCGCCTGAGGACATCGACCTCCTGCAGAGCGACAATATCGGCTTCAGCCTCGGCGATGACGGAAGCGATGCGCCCGGGGTCGAGCTTTCGGTCGTTGCCGATGCAGCTATGCACATTGTAGGTCAAGAGTTTGATCGATTTATCCGGCATAGGCCCGCTGATGCTGGTCTCCCCTCGAGAGACAGGACTCGTTCTCCCGGAGGGAACACAGAACTCTTTTGATCGTTCCAGATGATCGAGCCGTGGCGCTCACCTCGGAAACGGACAATCGATGAGTCTGAAACGCATACTCCTGAATGGGCTGCTCGTTGCCGCACTTTGTATCGCGGGCTTTCTTCTCTATCGGATCTTCCGCCAGTACAGCATGGAGCAGATCGTCCAATCGGTTCGCAGCATACCTTTTGCGACCTTCTGCACCGCACTTCTCTTTGCGGCGGCGTCCTATCTGTGCCTGAGCTGTTTCGACTTCCTGGCGATCCGCTCGCTCGGAAAATCCTTGCCTTACCGGAAGGTCCTGCTCGCATCTTTCATCAGCTTGTCGCTCGGCCACAATATCGGATTTGCGGGGCTGAGCAGCGGCGCCTTCCGCTATCGCTTCTATTCCCGCTGGGGGCTGACCACGGAGGACGTGGCGAAGATTATCCTGTTTTGCGGCGTCACCGTCGGGCTCGGCCTTATCACACTCAGTGGCATTGCGCTGGTCGTCAATCCGGATGATGCCGCGCGGCTGCTGCAACTCGATGCGGCCAGAACCCGGCTCTTCGGCCTGTCGGCGCTGCTCGTTCCGGTCGTCTATGCAAGCCTCGCGTTCTTCATTCGCGGTAAGTTGCGGCTGTGGCGCTGGTCGTTTCAGCTGCCTCGGCTTCCGTTTGCGGTTGCCCAGGTCGGGGTAGGCACAATCAACTTCACGCTGGTTTCCGCTTGTTTGCACCAGATGCTGTCTGTCTTCGGCGACCTCGCCTTCTTCAGGTCGGTCACGGCCTATGTGCTCGCTAATTCGGCAATCCTCGCGACGCATATTCCAGGTGGGCTCGGAGTGCTGGAGGCAACCGTGTCCTACGTCGTGCCGCAGCAGGCATCGATCGGGGCGTTGATTGCCTTCCGCTGCGCGTACTTCTTCATTCCGCTGGCACTCGGCGTGACGCTTCTCCTGGTCAGCGAAATCGTCTTCCGACGATTACGCCGGGCGGACGAAGAGGCGGACGAGCGCGCCGAGGCCCAGTCGGTGTAGGGGCAGGAAGGGCCGAGCCGGGTCGAAGATCGCGGTGCCCGTGATCGGCGAGATGCTGCCGGACAGCGCGACGGCGAATTCCCTGAGACCCCGCGGCCTGTCATTCAGCGCGTCGACCGCCGCGATCACTGAGCCGCTTTGTGCATAGGCCGCGGCGAAGGTCTCGGGAGCCACTCCGAGATATTCCGCCAGCAGGCGATTGCGCAGGTCGGCGATCGCGTGACGATGCTCGCCGTTTTCAGCTTCGAACAGCAGATCGCATTCTGAATCAAGCCCTTCCGAGCGATTGTTGAGATTGGAAGAGCCGATGCGAACCAGCTCGTCGTCGGCGATCATCAGTTTGGAATGGATCAGCACCTCGACCTCGTTGTCCGCCTGCAATGGCGACCCAGGCTTTTTTCGCCCGGGCACGACGGGATAGTAGACCCGCAGGCGGTCGGCGCGATCGGCACGTTTGAGGCGGCGGATGACACGGTCGCGATTGCTGCCCATGACAAGCTTTTCGATCAGCCCGTGAGAGCTGCGGGTGCAGATGGCGACGACCTCCGGTCCGTCTTCCTCTTGCAACCGAGCGGCGATGGCGTCGGCGACGCGGAAGGAGGCTAGATATTGGGCCTCGATATAGAGATGACGCCGGGCGCGGGCGATGATGTCAAGGGTTGAGGCAATGCCGTCGCCGATCCCGGGGCGCCAGGTGGTGGCTGGCTCAGTCAGGGCGAAAGCGACAGGGATCTCCCGCAGCGAGACCGAAAGATCGTCCGGCCAGGCGAAGGGCATGCTCGCGGCAAGCGGCAGATGCTTTTCGCCGGTGGCGTTTTCCCAGCGCCGCCTGGCAATGTCACCGATCAGCCGGGCGGCATCACCCGTCACCATCGCCTGCACGTCGTGCAGCGGATCGTAGGGGGTCCCCTCGGGGTCGCGCCGCAGCCTGTCCTTGGCGCGATGGCGCCTGGTATCCCATCGCCGCGACGTCAGGTCTATGCCGCCGATAAAGGCGACCGCGTCATCGATGCAGACGAGTTTTTGATGATGACAGCCGCGGATCGCGCCCTGTAGGTCGAAACGCAGATCGATCCTCGCATTCCTGGGGAATTTCTTCTTCCGAAGCAGATCAATCGATTTGTCCGAATAAATCGGCCCGAGCGCCCAAATAAGGATGCGTATTTCAAGCTCGGGGTTTTCCGCTGCCAGCGCATGCAGCAGGTCGGCCAAGGTTTCTTCAGACTTTTCAGGCTCCATCCGAATATTGGGGTGGAAGTCCCATCCAACGATCCACACGCTGCGGCGGGCCTGTCGCAACGCCCGCGAGACTTCTGCAAAATATTTGTTGCCATTGATCAAGAACGCGGCTTTTTCCGCGCGTCCATGCAGCCGCAGTGCCGTGCTTCCCTCTTTTTCGTCGCTTGGATGTTGCGCTTTTGTTCGTGTCAGGTACGGTTGATTGGATATGCTTTCGAATGCGGTCATGTTTGCCTCGGCCGTTTGACTGAAAGCAAACGCCTGGAATTTCACAGGGTTCCCGATCGATCAGCGCTCCGCCGTCCTGTGTGCACGATATAAGGAAACAGAATGTCACAACGAGCAGGCAGCGCCGACCTTCCCCTTCACGGGGGACGCGTGCCGCATTGGCTCGGCGACCGGATGACGCGGCTGGGAACGCTGATCACCGAGGCAATCATCCATCACTACGGTCGCGACGAATTCCTGCGCCGGCTCGCCCACCCTTTCTGGTTCCAGTCCTTCGGCGCGGTCATGGGCATGGACTGGCATTCCTCCGGGATCACGACCAGCGTTCTCGGTGCGCTGAAGCGAGGGCTTAAGCCGCGCGCTGGCGAACTTGGCCTGCATGTCTGCGGCGGCCGAGGCACGCATTCGCGCAAGACCCCGCAGGAGCTCGTTTCGATCGGCGAACGCGTCGGCCTCGACGGGGAGGGGCTGGCGACGACGAGCCGCCTCATCGCCAAGGTCGACAGCGCCGCGCTTCAGGATGGCTTCGACCTTTATCTCCACGGCTTCATCGTCGCCGATGACGGTCATTGGGTGGTGGTGCAGCAGGGCATGAACGGCGACCGGCGGCAGGCCCGGCGCTATCACTGGCTCTCCGAAGGGCTGGAAAGCTTCGTCGACTCGCCGCATGCGGCAATCGAAGGCAGGAGCCAGGGTGAGATCGTCAATCTCGCCGATAAACGCGCCGAGCGCTCGCGGCGTGGCCAGCTCGACCTCCTGGCAACGCTGGGCCCCGACCGGATCGTTCGAGAAGCCGCGGCACTGCTGCGCGCCCAAGAGCCGGCGCCCGAACCCGCCGAACAGCCGCTGCTGCCGCATCTCATCATGCCCGCCCATCACGATGTGCGGGAGAGCGACGTGAACATGCGCCGCCTGCACGGAAATCTGGCTGCCGCGGCCGACCGCGGGCCGACGGATTTCCAGGAACTGCTGCTCGTTCCCGGCGTCGGCGCCCGGACGGTGAAGGCGCTGGCGATGGTGGCGGAGGTCGTACACGGCGCACCCTGCCGTTTTTCCGATCCGGCGCGCTTCTCGATCGCCCATGGCGGCAAGGACCGCCATCCCTTCCCGGTGCCGCTCAAGGTCTATGACGAGACGATTGGCGTGATGAAGTCGGCCGTGCGCAAAGGCAAGCTCGGACTTGAGGAGGAGTTGCAGGCGCTGAAGCGCCTGGACGAGCAATCTCGGCAGATGGAACGCTACGTCACCGGCCCCGACCTCAAGGAGATCATCGCCGGCGAATTTCGCCAATCGGCCGAGCTCGGAGGCCGCAGCGTCTTCGGCTGGGAGCCGCCGCCGGCCACGGATAGTTAATCCTCAATGCCCATCCGGCGGGACGGCTTCGGTCGGAATCGTTTCCTTCAAATTCTTTCGATGGAAGATGAAGAGACCGGCAAAGACGATGATTGCGGCTCCGATGATGATTTGCGCATCGGGAATGTCATTGAAGAAGATGTAGCCCAGTAAGATCGCCCAGAGCAGCAGCGTATATTGCAGCGGCGCCAGCAGCGATGCCGGCGCGAGCTTGAGCGAGCGGGTGATCAGCAGATGCGCGCAGGTGGCGACGATGCCGAGCAGCAGCATGCCGGCCCAATCGATGGATGTTGCGGGCTGCCAGTTGCCGATGCTGAGTATGATGCCTGTTAGGAGTGCGGCGATCGTCTGCCAGGTTACCAGCGTCGTGTCGCTGGTCGAGCGCAGGTAGCGGCTCATCACCAGTGACAGCGCAAAGGAAAAGCTGCCGGCGAGGCCAAAGAGCGACGGAAGCGAGAGCATCGCCGTCGACGGACGCAGCGCGATGACGACGCCGGCGAAGCCGAGCAGAACGGCGAGCCAACGGCGCCAGCCGATCTTTTCCCCGAGAAAGAAATGCGAGAGCGCCGCAATGTAGATCGGCCCGGCCATGTAGAAGGTCATGACGTCGGCGAGCGGCAGATAGGCGACGGCAGCGTAGAACAGCGCGACATCGGCCGTCGCCATGACGACCCGCATGAACTGCAACCCTTTCTGCTCGACGCGGAAGAGGGCCATCGGCCCTTGCCGCAGGATCATCGGCCCGAGCACAATGAAGGCCCCCACCGAACGGATCACCAGTACCTGGCCGACGGCGAAGCTCGCCATCAGCCACTTGCCCATCGCATCGTTGAGCGCAAAGAGGAGATCGCCGAGCAGCATCAGCACAACGCCCATCACGATCAGGTTTCCGGCATTGGCAGCGGCCGTGGTGGTCTTCATCTCACGTATCCTCGAAAAAGCGGCCGCGCATGCGCGGCCACGTGCGGCTTCGGTCTTAACGCTGCCGATGTCAAGCGCACCAGGCGAAGCCTTAAAGGATGAAATATATTTCATGCCATGAATTATATTGACATATGTTTGCTGTTGCGATTAGCTCTCCATACCGGACTTCGAGGAGGAACTCCGGTCTTCAATGGATCATCGGCAGCCGCTTGGGCGCCGCCGGATATTTGGGAGGGGCTTCGGCCTCGAGGAGGAAACTTGCGCAAATTTCTAACCACGACTGCATTGGCAGTCCTCGCATCGACACTTTTCGCCGGCGGAGGCAGCGCGACGGAAAACCCGTTCCGCTGCAAGCCGGGTGAAAAATACGTCATGAATGTCATGGTTTCGGGTGTCGAATATTGGTTCCCGGTCTATGAAATGTTCAAACAGGCCGGTCAGCAGCTCGGGTGCGAAACCGCCTATACCGGCACGCCGGAATATGACGTCAACAAGCAGATCGCCACCTTCGATCAGGCGCTGGCCCAGAACCCGGCTGGCATCCTCGTTCATCCGATGAACTCGGACCCGTTCATCGAACCGATCAACCGGGCGATCGACCAGGGCACGGCGGTCGTCACCTTCGCGGCCGACGCACCGCTTTCCAAGCGCATCTCGTTCGTCACGTCGGACAATACCCGCGAAGGCACCTATGCGGCCGACGCGATTGCCGAAAAGATGGGCGGCAAGGGTGAATATGCCGTTCTTGAAAATCCCGGCCAGGACAATCACGACAAGCGTATCGCCGCCTTCATCGCCCGCATGGAGGAAAAATATCCGGACATGAAGCTGGTCGGCCGCGCGGCGTCCAACCAGGACCCGAACAAGGCCTACCAGGGCCTGATGAGCCTGGTGCAGGCCCATCCGAACCTTGGCGCCGTCTTCATGCCGGAGGCGAATTCGGCAATCGGCGCTGCCCAGGCCAACAAGGAAAGCGGCGGCAAGATCCTCGTCATGTGCGCCGACGTCAACGCCAATATTCTCGACATGATCAAGGCAGGCGAGGTGTTCGGCTCGATCAATCCGAACCAGGGCATGCAGGGTTACATGGGCTTCATGCTCCTGTGGCTTGCCAAGCATCCGGAGCTGATCGATCCGATGAATGACGCCAAGCGCGTCGGCTTCAACCCGATGAGTATTCCCTTCGTCGATAACGGATTGTCGATCGTCACGGCTAGCAATGCCGATGACTTCTACTGGGACAAGTATCTGAAGCGGCGGGGCACCAAAGGCATCGAGGAGTAGGTCTTTGTGCCGGCTGTCCGGGGCAGGAAACTCCGGACAGCTACCGTGAGCGTGAGGAGGAGAGGATGATGGCTTCGGTGCCGGTTCTGGAAATCCGCAATGTCAGCAAGCACTTCGGTGCGGTGAAGGCGTTGACGGATGTGAGCTTCAGCCTGGATAAAGGCGAGATTCATGCGCTTTGCGGCGAAAACGGCGCGGGCAAATCGACGCTGATGAACATCATTGCCGGCGTGCTGCAGCCGAGCGAGGGAGCCATTCTCGTCGATGGCGTGCCGGTCAAGGTGACGTCGCCTGCCGCGGCGCAGGCGCTTGGGATTGGGCTGGTGCATCAGGAAATCGCGCTCTGCCCTGATGCGACGGTAGCCGAGAACATGTTCATGGCCGCCACCAACCGCCGCCGCTCGCCTCTCATGAATTACGGCAGTCTGGAGCGCAATGCGCAGATCGTGATGAATCGTCTCGCCCCGATCGACGTGCGACTTAAAGTCGGCGACTTGCCGATATCCAGCCAGCAGCTTGTCGAGATTGCCAAGGCACTGACGCTCGATTGTCGCGTTCTGATCTTCGACGAACCGACGGCGGCATTGACCGAAGCAGAAGCCCAGATCCTCTTCGGAATCGTTCGTGACCTCAAGGCGCAGGGCATTTCGATCATCTATATCAGCCACCGCATGGCCGAAATCTTCAGCCTGTGCGACCGCGTCACGGTATTTCGTGATGGCCGCTATGTCTCGACGGAGAAGGTCGCGGGCCTGACCCCGGACGATGTCGTGCGCCGCATGGTCGGACGCGAGATTACCCAGCTCTATCCGGAAAAGCAGGCGCCGGCGGAGCGGACCGGCGAGCTCATTTTGAGCGTCCGCGGTCTCGGCGACGGCAGCCGCTTCGAGGATGTAAATTTCGAACTGCGCAAGGGTGAAATTCTTGGTGTCGGCGGGCTGATCGGCTCGGGTCGCACCGAGATAGCCGAAGGCATTTGCGGATTGCGGCCGGTGATCGCCGGCGAGGTGGAGCTGCACGGACAGCGGCTGCGAGCACGTTCCTATGCGCAGGCCGCACAGGCGGGCATCGTCTACCTGTCGGAAGACCGGAAAGGCTCCGGCATTTTCCTGGATCTCTCCGTTGCTCGCAACATTGCGGTTCTCGATCTGAAATCGCTGACCGGACCGCTTGGACTGTTAAATTCCGCGGCCGAAGCGGATCGTGCCCGCACCCTGGCCCGGCAGCTCGGCGTGCGGATGGGCGGCATCGATATGCCGGTTTCGTCGCTGTCGGGCGGAAACCAGCAAAAGGTGGCGATTGCCAAGCAGTTGGCGGTCAACCCCAGGGTCATTCTGATGGACGAGCCGACCCGCGGCATCGATGTCGGCGCGAAGTCAGAAATCCACCGGCTGCTGCGCGATCTGGCGCGCTCCGGCATCGGCATCGTCGTCATCTCGTCGGAACTGCCGGAACTTCTCGGTCTGTGCGACCGGGTGCTGGTCATCCACGAAGGCACGGTTGCCGGCGAGGTGGAGGGCGAGACGATGACGGAAGAAGCGATCATGCGGCTCGCGTCGGGTGTCGGCCGCCACGGTAAGTCAGGGGCATCAGAGCATGCCGCGTAGAGAAAAAGCAGGGGCAGGAGACAAGGTCATGGCGGACGCTACGTTGGCAACGGCACATCATTCACGCATACCGGGCTGGAAGCGGCTGGGGACGATGCGCGAGGCGGGACTGATCGCTATCATCCTGGCGCTCTGCGTCGCGATGAGCTTTGCCTCGCCGCATTTCCTGACGCTCGGCAACTTCCGGGCAATGCTGATGTCGTTCTCGGTGGAGGGGATCGTCGTCGTCGGCATGACCATCCTGTTGATCGTCGGCGGCATCGACCTGTCGGTCGGTTCGGTCGTCTGTTTCTCAATGGTGCTGTCGGGCTCCCTGTTCCTGATGGGCCTCGATCCGTGGAGCGCATCTTTGATCGGGATCATCGCCAGCGGCCTGATCGGCTGCGCCATGGGCTTTTTCGTCACGGTCGTGGGGCTCAATCACTTCATTACTTCGCTTGCGGCGATGGTGATCGTGCGTGGCATCTGCCTGATCATTACCAAGGGCACGCCGCTGTCGCTGTTCACCTTGCCGCCCTCGTTCAAAGCGGTCGGGCAGGGCACGTTCTACGGTGTCCCCTATGTGATCCTGATTTTTGTTGCGGTCGTCATGCTGTTCGATTTCCTGCTGCGCCGGGCAACCGCCTTCCGCAAGGTGTTCTACACCGGCAGCAACGAGAAGGCCGCGCTCTATTCCGGTATAAAGACCAGGCAGGTGAAGTTCTGGGTGACGGTGCTCTGTGCCACGCTGTCCGGTGTCGCCGGGACGATCTACATGTCACGCTTCGGTGCCGCGACGCCGACCTTCGGTGTCGGCATGGAGCTCAACATCATCGCAGCCGCGGTGATTGGCGGTGCGTCGCTGAACGGCGGCTCCGGAACGATTTTGGGAGCAATCCTCGGCATCGCCCTGCTGTCGGTCGTCACAAGCTCGTTGATCTTGCTCAACGTGTCCGTCTATTGGCAAGACATGATCAAAGGCTGCATTCTGCTGACCGCCGTTTCGATCGACCATTTCCTGCACAAGCGGAAGGCTGCCTGATATGCCGATAGCCAAGCTCAAACCCGCAAACGCGCCGCGCGAGGAAATCGTCGTCGCCCGGCAAATGCACCAGGCTCTGGTCCTGCATTTTCTCGAGGGACTGACACAGTCCCAGATTGCCGATCAGCTCGGCATCTCGCACGCCACCGTCAACCGCCTGATCAAGCGCGGCCGCCAGCTCGGTCTGGTCGAGATCAAGATCAAATCGCCGGTCGAGCCGCTGGTCGATATGGAAGAACAGCTGCAGGCGCTTGGCGGCATCGGCCGCGCCGTGGTGGTGCCGACAGTATCGGACAATCCGCAAACGGCGCTTCAAGCCGTCGGCGAAGCCGCAGCACGATTGCTGCTGGAAGAGATCACCGACGGCGATACGATCTGCATTACCGGTGGTAAGGGCGTGAGTGCCGTTGTTGCCGGGCTGAAGCCGCCGCGTCGTTTTGATGTCCAGGTCATTCCGGCGACGGGCTGCGTGCAGGGGAAGCACTATACCGACGTCAACCATGTCTCGACCCTGATGGCGGACCGGCTCGGAGGTCATTCCTATCAGATCCATGCGCCTCTCTTTGCCGACGATGCCGAGCAGCGGGCGATGCTGATCAACATGCGTTCCGTCGCAGACGTATTCAAACGGGCGCGCGAGGCGAAGGTGGCAATGGTCGGCATAGGCTCGATCCTGTCGGACGATTCGAGCTACTACGACCTGCATCCGTCCTCCAGCACCGACCGCGCCGCGATCGAGCGGTCCGGCGCTTCCTGCGAATTGCTGGCGCATCTGCTCGATGATCATGGTCAAGTCTGCGACTACAGCCTCAACCGCTCGCTGGTGTCGCTGACGCTGCCGGAATTCGCTTCGATCCCTACCAAGATCGGTGTTGCGAGCGGACCGAACAAGGCCGGCCCGATCCTCAGCGTCCTGCGCGGCAATCATCTGGACACGCTGGTGACCGACGAAGCGACGGGTGCGCGGGTGTTGGCGCTGGCAAGTGGCGAAGGAAAATGGGCATGAGCGGGCAGCAATTGACACGGGAAATCGGCAAATCCGGCGTTTCCGCCTCGGCGGTCGGCCTCGGCACCTGGGCGATCGGCGGCTGGATGTGGGGTGGTACCGATGAACAGCAATCCATCGCCGCGATCCGGGCGTCGCTCGACGCCGGGGTGACGCTGATCGACACGGCGCCGGCTTACGGGCTTGGACGTGCCGAGGAGATTGTCGGCAAGGCACTCGCTGGACGCCGCGAAAAGGCTGTGGTCGCGACCAAATGCGGCCTTGTCTGGCATACGCAGAAGGGCCGTCATTTCTTCGACCAGGAC
This sequence comes from Rhizobium bangladeshense, assembly GCF_017357245.1. Classification (NCBI taxonomy): domain Bacteria; kingdom Pseudomonadati; phylum Pseudomonadota; class Alphaproteobacteria; order Hyphomicrobiales; family Rhizobiaceae; genus Rhizobium; species Rhizobium bangladeshense. The sequence goes on from NZ_CP071613.1 coordinate 605,275, forward strand.
GGCAAGCCGGTCCACCGTTATCTCGGCCGCGATGCCATCCTGCACGAGGTCGAGGAAAGCCTGACGCGGCTTGGAACCGACTATATCGATCTTTATATCACCCATTGGCAGGATCCGACGACGCCGATCGAGGAAACGATGCGGGCGCTGGAGGATCTGCGCACATCAGGCAAGATCCGGGCGATCGGGGCGAGCAATGTCAGCCGCCACGAGCTCGCTGCCTATATCGCGGCCGGTGGCCTCGATGCGATCCAGGAGCGGTTCAGCATGATCGACCGCGAGATCGAGGCGGAGCTTTTGCCGCTGACCAAGGCCAACTCTATCGCGACTCTGAGCTATTCGTCGCTGGCGCTGGGATTGCTGGCCGGCACTATCGGTCCGGACCGCGTGTTTTCCGGTGATGATCAGCGCAAGGACAGCCCACGATTTTCGATCGGCAACCGCCAGAAGGCGACGGCCTTTGCCGACGCCATCCGGCCGGTTGCCGAAAAACACAGCGCCAGCATTGCGCAGATCGTGATTGCCTGGACACTGGCGCAACCCGGCATCACCTTTGCACTCTGCGGGGCGCGCAACCCGGCACAGGCGCTGGACAATGCCCGGGCCGGCACCATCCGGCTGGACGCCGTCGATCTTGCCGCTATCGAGGCGGGCATAGCGGCGAGACTGACTGATATGGATAGGTAGCGGACGCCATCATGAAGCGTGAAGAGATATTGGACGGGCTTCGCCAGAGCCCGAAGGTGGACGTGTGCGTTATCGGCGGCGGCATAAACGGCATCAGCGTCTTTCGGGAGCTGGCGCTGCAGGGGCTGAAAGTACTGCTCGTCGAGAAGCACGACTATTGCTCCGGTGCCAGTTCGGCGCTGTCGCGCATGGTCCATGGTGGGCTGCGCTATCTTGAAAACGGCGAATTCAAGCTGGTGCAGGAATCGCTGGTCGAGCGGGATCGGCTGTTGCGCAACGCGCCGCATTATATTGCGCCGCTGCCGACGACGGTGCCCGTGTTCGATATTTTTTCCGGCCTCGGCAACGGCATCGTCCGCTTCCTGGGACTCAGCCGTCGTCCGAGCCGCCGCGGCGCTGTCGCCGTCAAAGCCGGACTCAGCATCTATGATTTCCTGACACGCAAGCGGGCACTGATGCCGCGCCACCAGTTTCGCGGCCGGCGAACGACGCTTAGCAAGTGGCCGGCGCTCAACCCCGATATCAAAAGTTCCGCCACCTATTTCGACGCCTGGGTCAGCCATCCTGAGCGATTGGGCATCGAGCTTCTGCAGGACGGTCTTGCAACAGAGTCCGGGTCGGTGGCGCTGAACTACGCCGAACTGCAACGGGCGGAGGGCGGCGGGTACCGCCTCGCGGACCGGATCGGCGGAGCATCCCTTGCCCTCGAACCGGCGCTGATCGTCAATGCCACCGGCGGCTGGATCGACATCGCCAATCAGACCCTGTTTTCACCGGACGCGCGGCCGGCGGCGCTGATCGGAGGCACCAAGGGTTCGCATCTGATCATCGACAATGCGGACCTGCGCGACGCGCTTGCCGGTCACATGATCTATTACGAGAACGAGGACGGGCGGATCTGCATTCTGTTTCCCTATCTGGGCAAGGTTCTCGTCGGCTCCACCGATATCCGCGTCGATGATCCGGCAACAGTGCGCTGCGAGGCGGATGAGCGTGATTATATTCTGCAATCGCTCGCCTTCGTGCTGCCGGGCATTGTCATCCGGCGGGAGCAGATCGTTTTCCAGTTTTCCGGCGTACGACCGCTGCCGGCCAGTACCGACAGTTTTACCGGACGCATCCCGCGCGATCACTTCTGCACTGTGCTGGAGCAGCCCGAGGGTGATCCGCCTGTGCTCTGCATGATCGGCGGCAAGTGGACGACATTCCGCTCATTCGGCGAGCTCGCCGCCGACATGACACTGGAGCGGCTCGGCAGAAAGCGCCGGATCGAGACCTCAGAGCGCCCGATCGGCGGCGGCCGGCAGTATCCATCCGACAAGACCCGGTGGTCGGTGACGCTGGCCCAAAGAACCGGAATTTCCAGCGAACGGGCCGCCGAGCTTTTTGACCGTTACGGTACGGAGGCCGAAGAAATCGCTGTGTTCATTGCGGCCGGGCCGGACGTGGTGATGCCGAAGTCCGGATATTCCCAGCGGGAACTGCAGTTCCTGATCCGCAATGAAGCAGTAGAGCATCTTGACGATCTGCTGTTGCGGCGCACGACGCTGTCCGTCTCCGGCGAGCTTTCGCTCGACATGATGGATGCCGTGCTCGACCTGCTGGCTCAGGAAAAGCGCTGGACCGTGGAGCAGCGCGCCAGCGAGCGCGACCGTTTTCTCACCCTTCTCAGCGAACGCCATGGCGTCGACGAAGACATGCTTTCCGCAAGGAACGAACCAAGGAGCACGAAATGCGATACAACAGCAAAGTCCGGATGAATCGGCTGTTCGGCGGCGGCCGCTGCCTCGACGTGGCGGTCGATCACGGCGTCTGCAACGAGCCGTCTTTCCTCAACGGGCTCGAGGACATCGAGGCCGTCGTCAAGGCGCTGGTCTCCGCCAGGCCGGACGCGATCCAGATGAACTATGGCCAGGCGGACCTGCTGCAGGACGTGTCCGGCAAGGACAAGCCAGCATTGGTGATGCGCATCGACATGGGCAATCCCTACAACCGGATCCGCCACCGCGACATGTGGGCCGTGCTGCAGAACGAGGCTGAGCCGCTCATCGGCGCCATCGAGATGGACGCGGCGTGCGTCGTCGTCAACCTGTTCATGCTGCCGGACGAGCCGGACCTGTTCCGCCAGTGCGTGCAGAACATCTCTCGCGTGCGAGCCGACTGCGACAAATATGGCATGCCGCTGATGATCGAGCCGCTGGTGATGCAGCCGGTCACCGAAAAGGGCGGCTACATGGTCGACGGCGATACCGACAAGATCGTCACGCTGACGCGGCTTGCCCGCGAAATGGGCGCCGATATCGTCAAGGCCGATCCTACCGATAATGCCGAAGAGTTTCACAGGGTGGTGGAGGCCGCGCGCTGCCCGGTTCTGGTGCGCGGCGGCGGCAGGGAAGACCTGCGCGCGGTCTTCGACAAATCTGCGGCCTTGATGCGGCAGGGCGCAATGGGCATGGTTTACGGGCGCAACATCTATCAGCATGCCAATCCGAGCGCGGTGGTGCGCGGTCTGATGGCCATCGTGCATGATGACGCGAGCGGCGAACAGGCCTCAGCGCTCTACCACCAAGGCTGAATTTCACGTTTCGAACCTTGGGAGGGGTTCCCGCATGAAAGACTATCTTTTGGGGCTCGATGCCGGCAACACCGTTATCAAAGCGGTGATATTCGACCGGCAGGGCAACGAGATCGCGGCCGCGTGCGAGGAGGGGCATAGCCGCATGCCGCACCCGGGGCATGTCGAGCGGGGGCTGGAGGAACTTTGGACGAATACACGGCAAGTCATCCGCGCCTGCATCGGAAAGGCAGAGATTCAACCGGAGGAAATCGTTGCGATCGGTTGCGCCGGACATGGCAACGGTCTCTATGCGCTTGATCGGGAAGGCGCTCCACTGCTCGGCATCCAATCGCTCGACACGCGGGCGGCCGGGCTGGCCGACGAATGGCGAGAGGCCGGTGTTGGCGACCGGACTTATCCGATCGCCCGACAGCGTCCGTGGCCATCCCAGACGCCGACGCTGCTTGGCTGGCTTAAGCGCTACCGGCCGGAACTGTTCAACCGTATCGGTACGGTATTCTTCTCGAAAGATTTTGTCGTCAACCGCCTGACCGGCTGCCGCGTCAGCGAGGTGTCTGACATGTCGGGGGCCGGGCTCCTCGATCTTGCCACGCGCCGTTACGACAAGGCGTTGATGGAGGCCTACGGACTGGCCGATTGCATGGACCTCCTGCCGCCGCTCATCGAAAGCGCGGACATTGCCGGTACGGTGACGGAAGAGGCGGCGTTGGAGACCGGGCTCGCCGCCGGGACTCCGGTGGTCGGCGGCCTGTTCGACGTCGTCGCCTCGGCGCTCGGATCGGGCGTTTCGCGCACCGGCAGCGCCTCGATCATTGCCGGAACCTGGAGCATCAACCAGGTCATTGTCGACGGCCCTGATCTCGATGAGCCGGTCTTCATGTCTTCGACTTTCGATCGCACCCGCTATATGGCGATGGAGAACAGTGCGACCTCGGCCGCCAATCTCGAGTGGCTGGTGCGGGAGTTCTTCGAAGGCGAGCCTGTGAAAGGCACGTCTCCCTTCGATGCCTGCTGCGCGCTGGCTGCGGCGATCGAGCCCGCGGCAAACGACCCGATCTACCATCCATATCTCTATGGTGCTCAGCAGGACGGCCACGCCCGCGCCGGGTTCTACGGTATCGCCGGCTGGCACACCAAGGGGCATCTCGTTCGCGCGCTTCTCGAAGGTGTCGCCTTCGGTCATCGCCAGCACATCGAGACAATCCGGACGGCGGGCGCCGTCTTCAACGAGGCGGTTCTGTCCGGCGGCGGATCACGCAGCTTGATCTGGCCACAGATCTTTGCCGATGTGCTCGGTGTTCCCGTCACCGTTACCCGCTCGCGTGAAACCGGTGCGCTGGGGGCTGCGATTGCGGCCGGAACCGGCGTCGGGCTCTTCGCGGACTTCAGCGCCGGCGCTGCGGCCATGGTTGCTACCGAGCGGCATTATCGCCCGAACGTCTCGCTCGAGGCGCATTATGCGCGTCGTTATGAGCTCTATCGCGACATAGCTGAAGCGATGGCGCCGTTCTGGCGGCGTCTGACAGCGGCCGAGCCAGCTGTTGCGGGAGTGGCGGCATGAATATGCATTTGAATGATGCGTTAAACGATGCGGAAAAATACGATTTCATCGTCGTCGGTGCGGGATCGGCGGGATGTGTTCTGGCCAACCGGCTGTCGCTCGATCCGAAAAATCGCGTCCTTCTGCTCGAGGCGGGCGGCAGCGACCGGTATCATTGGGTGCATGTGCCGATCGGCTATCTCTACTGCATGGGCAACCCGCGGACCGACTGGATGATGAAGACGGCGGCGGAAGACGGACTGAACGGAAGGTCGCTGCCGTATCCGCGTGGAAAAGTTCTGGGCGGCTGCTCGTCGATCAACGGCATGATCTACATGCGGGGCCAGGCAGCCGATTACGACGGCTGGCGGCAGGCGGGTAATACCGGCTGGGGCTGGGACGACGTGCTGCCCTATTTCCTGAAATCCGAGGATAATTATCGTGGCAAATCGCGGATGCACGGGGCCGGCGGCGAATGGAGGGTGGAAAAGCAGAGGCTCTCTTGGCCGATCCTTGATGCCTTTCGGGATGCGGCGGAGGAACTCGGAATCCCCAAAATCGACGATTTCAACGCCGGCGACAACGAGGGCTCAGGCTATTTCGAGGTCAACCAGCGCGGCGGCCTGCGCTGGAATACGACCAAGGCATTTTTGCGCCCGGCGATGAAGCGCGCCAATCTGCGCGTGTTGACCGGAGCCGAAACCGAGCGGCTGGAATTCGACGGCAGGAGCGTGACAGGCGTGCGGTTTCGGCTGAATGGGCGGAGTTATCTGGCTCGCGCCGGTCGCGAGGTCATTCTGTCCGCCGGCGCGATCAATTCCCCGAAAATCCTGGAGCTTTCCGGGGTCGGCCGTCCGGAGGTGTTGTCCGCTGCCGGGCTGAAGGTCGTTCATGAACTTCCGGGCGTCGGCGAAAATCTACAGGACCATCTACAGATCCGTACGGTCTTCCGCATCGAGGGCGCCAAGACGCTGAACCAGCTCTATCACAACATGTTCACCCGGGCGGGCATGGGGCTCGAGTATATGCTGCGCCGGTCCGGGCCATTGTCGATGGCGCCGAGCCAGCTCGGCATCTTTGCCAGGAGCGATCCGGCTGTTGCTACGGCCGATCTCGAATACCATGTGCAGCCGTTGAGCACCGACCGGCTCGGCGAACCGCTGCACAAATATCCGGCCGTCACCGTTTCCGTCTGCAATCTGCGGCCGGAAAGCCGGGGAACCGTGCATGTTGGCGGCGCCGACCCTTCCCTGGCACCGCAAATCCGCCCGAATTATCTTTCGACCGTTGGCGATCGGCTGGTCGCGGCGAAATCGGTCAGGCATGCCCGCCGGCTGATGGAGGCCGCCGCCATTCGCAAATACCGGCCGCAGGAGACGCTGCCGGGCACGAATTACCAGAGCGACGAGGAACTGATCCGTCGCGTCGGCGACATCGCCACGACGATCTTCCATCCTGTCGGCACCTGCAAGATGGGCAACGACACGATGGCGGTTGTCGACCCGCAATTGCGGGTTCATGGATTGGCGAAGCTGCGGGTGGTCGATGCCTCGATCATGCCCACAATCGTGTCAGGCAATACCAACTCGCCAGTGATCATGATTGCCGAGAAGGGCGCCGAGCACATTTTGTCGAGGACGTAAATGGCTGATCGCACCAGGCGCATGATGGAAGAGGTAAAGACCGATGTGAAACTGGTCGTGCCGGCCGCACCGATCTCCGGCTAAGCCCTCCCATACATCCGGCTCGCCCGCAGCAGGCGTTGCGAATAGGGATGTTCGACCGCGCCTCTTCGCAGCGCCTCGATATCGACCTGTTCGACGATTTCGCCCGCCTCCATGATCGCCACACGGCTGCACATGTGGGAGACGACGGCGAGGTCGTGGCTGACGAGGAGATAGGTGAGGCCGCGCTCCTTGCGCAGGTTCTGCAGCAGATTGAGGATTTCGGCCTGGACCGACACATCGAGCGCCGATGTCGGTTCGTCGAGAAGCAAGACGTCGGGGTTCAGCATCAGAGCGCGGGCGATCGCCACGCGCTGCCGCTGGCCGCCGGAGAGCTGATGCGGAAACCGGTAGCTCAGCGCCGGATCGAGGCCGACTGATCGAAGCACGGCATTCACATCGACGGAATTGCTGTCCAGACCCTGGTTGCGCAGCGGCTCCTGCAGCTGCGAGCGGATGGTCTTGCGCGGATGCAGCGATCCGTAAGGGTCCTGGAACACCATCTGCACCCGGCGGAAGAACGGTCGGCTGCGCTCTCGCTCCAGCGTTTCGCCGTTAAGCGCGATCTGCCCGTCATAATTAGCGTTGAGGCCTGAGAGCGCCCGAAGCACTGTGGATTTGCCGCAGCCGGATTCGCCGACCAGGCCGAAGGCCGTGCCGCTTTCGACGGCGAGATTGACATTTCTGACAACAGGCCTTTGCCCGTGTCCGAAGCGGATGGTGAGATTGTCGATCCGGATCATCGTGGCGGCTCCGATGCGAGTTCGTCAAGCCAGGCGGGATCGCGCTTCAGGATCGGCAGCCGGGCGGGCGGATCCTCGATCTTCGGCAGCGATGCCAGCAGCCCTTGCGTATAGGGGTGTTTCGCCTTGTCGAGATCACGGGCGTCGAGCACTTCCACGACGCGGCCGGCATACATGATGAGGACGCGATCGCAGAAATTGCGGATGAGGTTGAGGTCGTGGCTGATGAAGATCAGGCCGAGATTGCGGCGCAAGACCAGCTCGTCGAGCAGAGCCAGGATTTCGAGCCTCACCGTCACGTCGAGCGCCGAGGTCGGTTCGTCGGCGATCAGCACTTCGGGCTCGGCTATCAGCATCATGGCGATCATCACGCGCTGGCCCATCCCGCCCGATATCTCGTGCGGATAGAGGCGGGCGACACGTTCGGGATCGCGGATCTTGACGGCCTCGAGCATTACGAGCGCCTGACTGTAGGCTTTCCTGGCGCTCTCCTTTGAATGGTGAAGACTATAGGTTTCGGCGATCTGTTCGCCGATCCGCATGACGGGGTTGAGCGAGTATTTCGGATCCTGCAGGATGAGCCCGATGCGTCTCCCGCGGATCGTCATCATCGTTTTCTCATCCGCCTTGAGGAGGTCGAGGTCGCCAAAGCGCATCCGCTCGGCGCTGACATGTGCCGTTGGCGGCAGGAGCTTCATGATGGCGCGGCCGACGGTGGACTTGCCCGACCCGGACTCGCCGACGATCCCGAGTTTTTCCTGCCCGAGCGTAAAACTCACGCCGCGCACCGCGCGCATGTGGCCGCCGCCATAGGCGATTTCGAGGTTGCGGATATCGATCAGCTCGGTCATTCCGCCCCCCTGGGATCCAGGACGTCCCGGAGGGCGTCGCCGACAAGGTTGAAGGCGAGGCTGACGAGCGCGATGGCGATGCCGGGCGCGGCGATCACCCACGGACTGTCGAGCATGAATTCGCGCCCGCTTGCGGCCATCGAGCCCCATTCGGGCCATGGCGGCTGCGCGCCGAGGCCGAGGAAGCCGAGACCAGCGGCGGTGATGATGATGCCGGCCATGTTGAGGGTGACGCGGACGATAACCGAGGGAATGCACATCGGCAGGATGTGGCGGGTGATGATCGTGATCGAGGTCGCGCCCTGCAGGCGCACGGCGGCGATATAATCCGCCTTGCGCAGGCTGAGTGTCTCGGCGCGCGCCAGCCGCGCGATCGGCGGCCAGGCGGTCAGCGAAATGGCGATGATCGCATTGGTGATGCCGGGGCCGAGGGCGGCTGCGAAACCGAGCGCCAGCACCAGCCCCGGGAAGGAGAGGAAGATATCGGTGATGCGCATCAGGATTTCATCGACGATGCCGCCGAAATAGCCGGAGAAGGTGCCGATCAGCAGGCCGAGGGGCGCGACGATGATCGTAACCAGCATGATGATGTAGAGCGTCGTGCGCGCGCCGTAGATGACGCGGGCAAAGACGTCGCGGCCGAAATTGTCGGTGCCGAGCCAATGCTCGGCCGAAGGCGGCGCAAGCCGTCCGGCCATATCCTGGACGATCGGATCGTAGCCCGTCAGCAGAGGAGCGGCCGTCGCGACCACGATCAGGAGCACGATGATGACGAGGCCGGCAAGGCCGAGCGGGTGCAGGCTGAACTTCTGCCAGCCCTGATGGATCTGCTGCGCCGACGAGTGGAACCAGCCCTGCGGCTCCGGCGCTAGCAGCCATCCGCGAAAGCCGCCGGCATTTGCGCTGTTTGCGTCTTCGGTCGAGATCGTCATGGCGTCACCGTGTTCTCGGATCAAGGATGCGATAGAGGACGTCGGACAGGATGTTGATCGTCAGGAAGACGGCGCCGATCGTCAGCACCGAACCCATCACGACATTCATGTCGTTCATCTGCAGCCCGCGGGTGAGGTATTGGCCAAGTCCCGGCCAGCCGAAAACCGTCTCGATCAGCACCGCGCCTTCGAGCAGGCCCCCGAAGGTCAGCGCCAGGATCGTCAGCAGCTGCACGCGGATATTCCTGAAGGCATGCCGCCAGACGACCTTGCGGGTGCCCAGGCCCTTTGCCCGCGCTGTGATGATGTATTCCTGGCTCAGCTGCTCCAGCATGAAGCTTCGCGACATGCGGCTGATATAGGCGACCGAATAATAGCCGAGGATCGCCGCCGGCAGGATGATGTGGCCGAGCGCGTTGTGAAACACGTCCCATTGCCCCTGGATCGCCGCATCGATCAGCAGGAAGCCGGTCATCGGCGTGACGAGGCCTTCGTAGAAGACGTCGATCCGACCCGAGGCGCCGACGAGCTTCAGCTTCGCATAGAAGACGAAGAGCGCCATCAGCCCGGTCCAGAAGATCGGGACGGAATGGCCGGCAAGGGCAACGATCCGGGCGATGTGGTCTATCACGGTTCCGCGCCTGACGGCGGCGGTGATGCCGAGTGGGATGCCGACGATCGCACCGATGATCATGGCGATGATCGCAAGCTCAATGGTTGCCGGAAAGATCGTCATCAGGTCGGTGAGGATTGGCTGGCCCGTCGTCGCCGACATGCCGAGATCGCCTGTGGCGATCTTGCCGACATAGGAGAGGAATTGCATCCAGATGGGCTGCCCGAGCCCAAGCTCGTCATAGACGCGGTCGTAAACCTCCTTGCTGACCTCCGCCCCGGTAATGGCGAGCACCGGGTCGGCGGGCAGCAGGCGACCCATCGAGAAGGTCAGGAAGAGCAGGCCGAGCAGCGTCGTGACGACAGCTACCACGCGCCCCGCCAGCCGCCGCAGCAGGCTGATCAGAGGGTGCGGGGCCGCGTCGGCGAACCCGCCCGCGGTCGAGCGGCGGCTCGCCTCCTGCTTCGATGTGAGATCGGCGCTCGCCACGCGCTCTACTCCTTGGTCACATCATGCCAGCGCGTCGACCATGTCGTGTGCCCGTGATAGCCCTTCACGTTGGCGCGCATGACATAGGGGTCGGTTCGCTGGAAGAAGATGACGAGCGGGGAGGCCATGCCGGCATAGATGCCGTCCATCTTCTTGAAGATGTCGGTGCGCTTTTCCGTGTCGCGCTCCTTCATCGATTGGTCGATCAGCGTGTTGAGCTCATCAACCTTCATGCCGGTCCGCCAGAGATAATAGCTGCCGAGGCGCGCCTCGTCGCTATTGTCGGGGTTGAAGGCATATTGCGTGGCGACGGCGAAGGGATCGGGCAGGCGGGCGCCGGAATTGCCGAGCAGCACTTCGAATTTGCGCTCGCGGAAGGCGGGCGTGAACTCGCCGGGCACGAGATCAAGATCGATGCCGGCGGCGCGCGCACTCGCCTGCAGCGCCTCGGCGAAGGGCAGGGTTGGCGCCCCCGAGGGATTGAGGACTTTCTTCAGGCCGTTGGGGTATCCGGCCTCGGCCAGCAGCTGCTTGGCCTTGGCGGGATCGTAATCATAGCGGACGGCGGCCTCTTCGGGAGCGCCGATCATGCCGCGCGGGATCATCGACTGCCAGGGGAAGCCGGTATGGCGCATGATGTTGCCGGAGATCGCCTTCCAGTCGAAGGCGTACTGAAAGGCTTCGCGGACCTTCGGCTTCTGCAGGTCCGGGTCTTTCTGGTTGAGGGCGATATAGTAGAAGCCGAGGCCCGGCACGTTCTCGATGACCATATCCTTATTGGTGGAGAGCGCATCGAGATCGCCGCTTGCCACATATTGGCCGACATCGACGTCGCCGGCTTCGAGCTGAAGCCGGAGATTGCCGGATTCCGGGATATGGCGGGCAACGACGCGGGCCATGGCCGGCTTGCCGCCCCAATATTTCGGCTGCGCATTGAAGATCGCCACATCGTTCGGCCGCCATTGCGCCAGACTGAACGGGCCGCTGCCGGCGGAATAGGCCGAGAGCCAGGCGCCGCCGAAATCGCCGTTCGCCTCGTGCGACAGCACCGTCTTCTTGTCGACGATGCCGATCGAGGAACCGGCCAGCGAATAGAGCACCAGGTCGGTATTGACCGTTTGCGGCAGCTCGATCTCCAGCGTGTGTTCGTCCTTGGCGCGGACGAGCTTTTCGACGTTATCTGATGTGAAACCCCAGAGTGCGACGTCGGTGGAGCCGACCTGGCCCATCTTGATGACGCGCTGGATCGACCAGGCCGCATCCTCCGCGGTGACCTTGTTGCCGCTCTGGAAGACTGCGTCGTCGCGCAGGGTCAGCGTGATGACCTTACCATCAGGCGAGACCTCCCATTTCGTCGCAAGCATCGGCTTCAGCGTCTTGAGGTCATCAGGCGACAGTTGCACGAGGTTGTCGTAGAGGTTGGAGATCAGCTCGGAAACCGTCCGGGCGTTGTTCTGGGCCGGATCCAGCGTGCGGATGCCGGTCAGGTTCGTCCCGATCACCAGCATGTTGGGCGGCGATGCCGCCAGGCACGGCTGCGCCGCCATCAGCGCGCCTGTCATTGCGATTGTCGTCAGTAGCTGTTTCAGCATCTCAAGACCTCCCAATCCTGTTGTTTGCGGAATGAATGTTTCGAACTTAGCCGGCTGCCTTGATGTCCTGCCGGTCCGTTTGAATGTCGCCCGCGGCCTCCCAGCCTCGAAGCAACCGATGCAGTTCGTCGCGGTCATGCGCATCGAGCTGCGGCAATCCCGGCACGCGTACCGGGCCGACGTCGAGGCCGGAAAAGGTGACCGCCTCTTTCACGACGGTCACGTTCGCGCCGTTGCGGAATTTGGTGCGCATCCGCTCGAAGGGTTCGAGCTTGTTGACGATGGCTCTCGCCGCGGCGAAATCGCCCTTGTCAAGCGCTTCATGGACGGCGAGCGACAGCCTCGGGGCGACGTTGACGAGGCCCGAGGTGAAGCCGCGTGCGCCGGCTGCGGTGAACGTCGGCGCCCAGCTCTCCGCCAGGCCGCAGACGAAGAGCGCGCCATTGGGATCGGCGGCGGGGATCGCCCGCGACAGCAGCATCAGATCGGTCGTGGCGAACTTGATGCCGGCAATATTATCGTGGTTGGCGAGGCGGACGATCTCCGCAACGGTGAAACCCTCGGCCCTGACATAGGCGACGAGGGGCAGGGGCGAAGCGTCGGCGAGATCGCAGAAATAATCGATTTGGGCAGATGGTGCTGCGAAGGGATCGACGGGCTGATGCGACATGACGGCGGAGGCGCCAATCGCGGCCGCATTCCTGGCCATTTCGATCGCCTCGCGCAGCGACCGGCCGATCGCCGCCGTTACCGGCGCGCGGCCGTCGACGCCTGAAACCGCCGCCTCGTGGACGATCCGGATCTCCTGCGGCGTCAGCGCATAAAATTCGCCGGTATTTCCGGCTGCGACGATGTTGTGAATGCCGGCCACGGCCACCCGCTCGTAGACCTTCGCGGTAATCCGGGGCTCGACTTCGCCCCGAGCGTCATAGGCCGTGACGGGAACGCCCGACACGCCCTTAAGCGCCTTGCGCATGATCGCGATGCTCATTTTTCTCCCCCGTTCGCTTTTCTTCCAGTTGATCGTCAGCCGAAACGGAAGGGCGGCAGCCCCTCCGCATCGACATCGAAGGCGATGACCGTGCCTGCCTCGAAACGTCCGGTGCGGTCGGTTGACAGGCTCGTGACGTAAAGGGTGCTGAATTCAGGCCCTCCGAAACACGGCATGGTCGGTGCTGCGACCGGCAGAATGTAGATTTCGACGATTTCGCCGTCGGGCGATATTCTATTGAGGCGGCCTGCGGAGACGCCGGCGCTCCAGTAGAATCCGTCGCGATCGGTCGTCGCTCCGTCCGGCCGCCCTTGTTCCTCGGTGAAGCCGCGAAGTCGACGTCCCTTGCCGATCTCGCCTGTCTTCGGATCGAAATCGAAGGCTCGCAGAAAGCACTGCCGGCTGTCTGAGTGATACATCCGCCGGCCGTCCGGCGACCAGGCAAGGCCGTTGGAACTCGTCAGTCCCGTTGCAACGGTCCGCGTGCTGCCATCGGCGCCGACACGATAGAGCGCCGCGTCGTTCACCTGCGGCTTGGCCTCGCTGATCGAGCCGACCCAGAAATGCCCGTCCGGGCCCACCTTGCCGTCGTTGAGCCGGCCATTGATGTCGCGCCCGACAGGATCGCAGAGAAATTCGAGATCACCGGAAACGGGATCGAAGAGATGGACGCCGGTCTGGAGGCCTACGACGATCCTGCCGTCGCGGCAAAGCCCGAGGCAGCCGACCGCCGCCGGCATGGCGAAGCGGTCGATCTTGCCTCCTGCCGAGATCCGGACGATCGCCGGCGCCAGTATGTCGACGTGCCACAGAGCACCGGTCTGCTCGTCCCACACAGGCGATTCGCCGACCGTCAGCGGTTGCTGCAGCACCGAGCGGACCTTCGGTTCAAGGATGCGGGGCGCCGTCACGAAACGATCTCCGGTTTTTTGACGAGCCCTTCGCCAACGAAGCTTTCATTCTCGGCCAGATCCGCAGGCTCATGAATATCGATCAGACGGAGATGCTCGATATGCTGGCGAAAGAACGGGCGCAGCAGCGTCCCGACGCGTCCGGCAGCACCCATCACAGCAACCTGTCTCATCGTGCTTCCTCCCGCCATCGCTCAGACGCCTTGGAACATCCGGGCGCGCGCATTCAGTATGTGTCTCTTCATCGCATCGTGGGCTTCGGTTTCCCGCCGCGCGAAGATGGCCTCCACGATCACCGCATGTTCATCCTGGACGCTGCGAATCTGCTCCGGCGTGCGCTTCAGGCTGAGGCTTCGCGTCACCGAATGGCCGATGGCAAAATGCGGCCGGAACCATTCGCGCACGGTGATATGGAACTGGTTGCCGGTCGCCATCGCGATCGCATCATGCAAGGCCTGGTCTTCCTCGGCGCCGAGCTCCCCGTTCTTCAGACATTGCTCAATCGCAAGCAGCGCTGCCGTGATCCGCTCCTTGTCGGACGGCTGCCAGTTCCGTGCGGCCAGTTCCGCAGCCTCGGCCTCCAGCCCGGCACGGAATTCGAAAAAACGCTGGACGTCGGCGAGCGAGCCGACCGGAACCATTTTCAGCATCGACGAATCCGGCCGCTGCCGGACATAGGAGCCCGATCCCTTGCGCGATACGATCAGGCCATCGGTTCTGAGCCGCTCCAGGGCCTCGCGCACCACGGGTCTGGAGGCGCCGAAGTCGGTGGCGAGCTTCGTCTCCGATGGCAGCCGTTCGTTCACCGGAAATTTGCCGTCCGCTATCATCGCTACGATCTTCTCGTAGATGATGTCGCTGAAGCGAGTTGCGCCTCTGTTGGAAACGGCATCTGCTGCGAATGTCATTATCGTCCTTTTCTCTCCCGCCACGCGGCAATTCAGGCGCCGCGCTGTCACGCGGCCAGGATGTGGCGCATGGACAACATCTGACAGATAAGCTGTCTTTCTTGCCTCAGCTCCGTTTCCCGCGGGGCCGCGACGGCTCGTTTGATGCTCCATTGCTAGATAATCTGTAATGATCTGTCAACTCTTGTAATTATTTGAGAGCGTGTTTAGGCTCAGTTTTAACGCGGAGGGGCGAAACGGCAGGTCGGGAGTTCACCGGTACCACCCGGAAAGGCTGTGCCGGCATGAATGCACCTCTCCGTGTAGACGCGCGTGGCGCGCCGCAGCTATTTCAATCGCTAGAAGGATAGAAAGATGAAGATCGACCGCATGCGGGTGTTCATGACCCGCGACAAGGACCGCCCCCGCGTAATCGTCGCGCTCGACACCGATGACGGGCTGACGGGTTGGGGCGAATGCTACAATCACGGCCCCGACAAGGCGTTGCCGCCGCTGCTCGATTATCTCTACGGCTTTCTCTCCGGCCAGGACCCGACACGGGTCGATTATCTCGTCAACCTGCTGATCCAGCAGAGCCGGTTTCCGCCGGGCGCGCTCGGTCTTGCCGCCATTTCAGCGGTGGACCACTGCCTGTGGGATTTGGCGGCCAAGGCCGCGAATGTCCCGGTCTACAAATTGCTGGGTGGCGAGGTGCGCGACCGCATCAAGGTCTACGCCGGGGTCTATACCGCGCCCGACGCGCCGGCCGCCCGCGAGGAGTTCGACCGCCTGAACGAGGAATGGGGTTTCACCGCCTTCAAGCTAAGCCCCTGGCGCATCGACATGCACGCCCATCGCTGGGGGAATGTTGTGAAAGCCTCAGCGGACTATTTCCGCTCGCTTCGCGAGACGGTCAATGACGAATACGAGATCGCCCTCGACGCTCATGCCAAGATCTTCGAACCAATCGCCGCAAGACAGCTCGGCAATGCCCTGGCGCCCTATGATCCGCTGTTCTTCGAAGAGCCGTTGCGTCCGGAGAATATCGAGGCCTGGGGCGATCTGAAACAGGGGCTCAACTGTGTGCTGGCCACCGGCGAGTCGCTTTATAACAGGAACGAATTCCTGCGGCTGTTGCAGGTCAAGGGCGCCGACCTGATCCAGCCCGATATCTGCGTCGTCGGCGGCATCAGCGAAATGCGCCGCATCGCCACGCTTGCCGAAGCCTATTTCGTCGGCGTCGCTCCGCACAACCCGATGGGGCCGCTGGCAACGGCGGTCAATGTGCATTTTTCGGCCGCGGCTCAGAATTTCCGCATCCTCGAATACCGGCTGCCAAAGGGCCGGGCCTATGTTTACGGCGGCCTCGATATTGAAAAGCGGCAGGGGGAAACGCGCTACGTCGTCGATCCCTATCTGCCGAAGAACGGCTATCTCGAGCTGCGCCCTGATCGGCCCGGCTGGGGCGTCGAAATGGACGAGAAGGCAATGGAGGAGGAAGGGTATATCCACTGGCAGCGGCGTGTGCCGAAGCGGCCGGATGGTTCTTACGCCTTCGCTTAGAGACGCCGCTCAAAAAAATCGGGACTGGCTGCTGCCGCATGGTGGCAGCCATTTCCTGGTTGTCAGGCGACACCGACGTTATGCGTGGTCATGGCATTCTCCAACATCTCGCACGTTCGAAGGGCCTGCCCTCTGAGCGCAGACGACTGATCGCCGACGAAAGCGTTGGCGGCCATGAACCTTCCCCTGGCAATAATCCGCCCGAATTATCTTTCGACCGTCGGCGATCGGATGGTCGCGGCGAAACCGGTCAGGCATGGCCGCCGCTGATGGAGGCCGTCCGCCATTCGCAAATACCGGCCGCAGGAGATGCAAAAACAAAGGGATGGTGCGGTTCTGCGCTTCCGCTGAAATCTGAACTGCGCTCGATCTAGTCTAAAGCGTCCAGTCATCCCGGTATTGGACTTCGGCAGCTTTGTCCTCGCGGCAAATCGTTTCCAGCGCCAACGAGGCACGGCTGGAGTGTCTTTGCTTGTGCCGCAGGATTGCAAACTGGCGGGACGGCAAAGGAAAGCGCGCCTTTACCAACAGCCCCTGCATCAAGAGCGGCGCGGCCACGGCGCCGGAAACGACCGTTGCGCAGAGGCCTTCTCTTGCAGCCGATATGACGGCTTCGTTCGATGGCAGCTCGAGTGCGACAGTCAGATCTCCGGGGCCGATGCCGAGATTGGAAATCGCCGCCTCGAAAGCCGACCGGGTTCCGGACCCTTTTTCCCGCATAACCCATTTCGTGCCCGAAGCCAGCTCCGCCGGGGCGATCGGTTTGCCACGCGCCCAGGGGTGGCGCGGACCGACGACGACAAGGAGTTCGTCCTCGGCAAGCGGCTGAACATTCAGCGCCGGCTCATCAACGCTGCCTTCGACGAATCCGACTTCCGCCAATCCTTCGAGAACCGCTTTTGCCGCCGTGGTCGTATTGCCGATCATCAGCTTCAGGTCGATGCCCGGATAGCGGTTCTTGAAACGCATCAGCATTGATGGCAGCCAATAGCTTGCGATCGTCTGACTGGCAAAAACAACGAGCTCACCCTTTTGCAGGCCGCCGAGATCGGACAAGACGAGCGCTGCGGCTTTTGCGCGCGCGAGTGTGGCTCTTGCCTCCCCCAGAAACACCCGCCCTTCATATGTCAGCTCTATGCGGCGTCCGACACGGTGAAAAAGCTCGACGCCATAGGAGGCCTCGAGATTGCGGATGGCGGAACTGACGGCTGATGGCGTGAGGCCGATCGCTGAGGCGGCGTTGGTCAGGTGCTCGCGTTCGGCGACCGCGACGAAAATGGAGAGCTGTTCGAAGGTCATAAGCAATCGTTCGATTTTGTCGAATGAACTATATTAATCTATTCAATAGAAGTCGACAATTGGGTGTGGGACAGTAGAGCATTCCACAAGGTGTTGCGAATGTTCGTTTCCGTCTCACGTTCCCCGTCGCTTCCTGCTGTCCTACCGGGACTTTTCCTTTGCGCGGCAGTCACGTTCATTGCGCGGTTGGTCGAGCAGTTGCAACTGGTGATTTTCGGCGCGCACTGGATCGAGAGCCTCGTGCTGGCCATTCTGATCGGCATTGCCGTGCGCTCCTCGGTCCGTCTTCCGCAGAGTTTCACTCCAGGCATTCACTTCGCCGCCAAAACGCTGCTCGAGATTGCCGTCGTGTTGCTGGGCGCCTCGCTCAGTACGGCTGCCATCCGGCAGGCCGGGCTGCCGCTTGTCGGCGGAATTGCCGTCCTGGTTGCTCTGTCCCTGGCCGGCAGCTTTCTGCTCGGGCGTCTATTGGGGCTGTCGACCGGCCTAGCGACCTTGGTTGCGTGCGGCAACTCAATCTGCGGCAATTCTGCGATTGCCGCTGCAGCCCCAGTCATCGGCGCCAAACCCGACGATATCGCTGCCTCGATAGCCTTTACCGCGCTGCTCGGCGTTGGTGCGGTGCTGGCGCTGCCGCTTCTGCATCTGCTCCTGGGCCTCAGCACCGTACAATATGGCGTCTTCGCAGGGCTGACAGCCTATGCCGTGCCGCAGGTATTGGCAGCCACGGCCTCTGCCGGAGCCGTCAGCACCCAGGTAGGCACGCTCGTCAAGCTGATCCGCGTGATGATGCTCGGACCCGTCATTCTTGTGCTCGGCGCACTTCATGGCCGGCGTCCCGGTGGCTCCGCATTCAATCTCCGCCATGTTATGCCATGGTTCATCCTCGGTTTTGCAGCCATGGCGACGCTTCGCTCCTTTGACGCAATCCCGGCACCGCTGCTGACCGGGATGTCGGCTGTCTCCGCCGCTTTTACCGTCACCGCGATGGCCGCGTTAGGCCTCTCCGTCGATGTGAGATCCGTCGCCCATACCGGCGGCCGGGTCCTTGCAGCGGCGGCGCTGTCGCTGCTGGCTCTGGCGGCTCTTGGGCTTTGCTTGATGGCACTGCTTGACATCGGCTGATCGAGGCGATTTGCCCAAAATACCGGCAAAGATTCCGGTTGCCTTCGAAACGATCAGCGGGTAGCCTGTATATACAGGTCGGGTGGAAACAAGGTCGTCATGCGGGTCATCTCTTCACAGCAAGCTGCGGATCTCCTCGAAGACGGGATGACTGTCGCTGCTTCGGGATTTGGAGGATGCTGCCATCCCGAGGCCATCACGGCTGCGGTGGAGGAGCGTTTCATCGCCTCTGGAAAACCCCGCAATCTGACGCTCTTGTTTGCTGCCAGCACAGGCGATCGTCAGACGCGCGGCATGGGGCATTTTGGCTATGAAGGCCTCGTCGCCCGCGTGATCGCCGGGGGCTGGCGGGGAACGCCGCGCCTTGGCAGGCTGGCGATCGAGGAAAAGATCGAAGCGCATTGCTGGCCGCAAGGCGTCATCGCCCAGCTCTATCGTGCGATTGCCGCCGGTCAGCCTGGGGTGATCACCCATATCGGGCTCGGTTCTTTCATGGATCCGCTGCATGGCGGCGGCCGCATGAATGCGACGACGCCGCGCGCACTTGTCGAGCGTGTGTCTTTGCGCGGCAAGGAATGGCTGCTATATCCCTCGATTCCGCTCGACTGCGTGCTTTTGCGCGGTACGACGGCCGACGAAGACGGCAACATCACCCTCGAGGACGAAGCCTTTCCGCTCGACGTGCTTGCCATGGCCCAGGCAGGCCGAAATTCCGGCGGTATCGTCATCGTGCAGGTCAAGCGGGTTGCCGAGCGCGGCTCGCTGCCGCCGGGCGATGTTCGCATCCCCGCGGCGCTGGTCGACTATGTTGTCGTTTGCGAAAATCCGGCCCAGCACGGCGTCAGTTTCGCCGAGACGGACAATATCGCCTATACCGGGCGCGTCCGGATGGCCGTGAGCCGTCTGCAGCCGGCGCCGCTGTCGGCCGATAAGATTATTCAGCGCCGCGCCTTCCTGGAGCTGGCGCCGCTCCATCGCCCGACGATCAACCTCGGCATCGGCATTGCCGCCGGGATCGGCCGTATCGCCAGCGAAGAGGGATTTTGCGATTATACGGTGACGATCGAATCTGGCGTCATCGGCGGCGTGCCGGCCGAGGAGTTGTCCTTCGGCGCTGCCGTCAATCCGACCGCGATCATCCCACAGGCATCACAGTTCGACTTTTACGACGGCGGCGGCCTTGATATCGCCTTTCTCGGCATGGCCGAGGTGGATAGGTACGGTGCGATCAATGTCAGCCGCTTCAACAATTCCATAGTTGGGGTCGGTGGCTTCACCAATATCTCGCAGACGGCGGGGCGTGTTGTCTATCTCGGCGCATTTTCCGCCGGCGGCGCGGAAATTGCGGTTGCCGACGGCAGGCTCGACATCATCCGGGACGGCAGAGTTTGCAAGATCGTCGACCATGTCGACCAGATCAGTTCGAGCCCGGCCTTTGCCCCGGAAGGGCAGACACAGCTCGTCGTCACCGAGCGGGCGGTCTTTCAAGTGATCGACGGATGCCTGACGCTGACGGAGTTTGCCCCCGGCATCGATCTCGCCGCCCATGTTCTCGACCGCCTGCCGAAGGGCGTCGCTGTGTCGGGCCAACTGAAACAGATGGACGCGCGCCTGTTTTCCACCCACGCCATGAAGGACTTTGCCCCATGAAAATCGATGGAGCCGTCATCATCGTCACGGGCTCCGCAACAGGCGTCGGGGCTGCATGCGTGAAGCAGTTCGCCGAGGGCGGTGCCCGAGTGGTGGTCAACTATAGCCGCAGCAAGAAAGAGGCGGATGAGACCGGCGATATCTGCCGCAGCCTGGGCGCGGAGGTCGAGATCGTCCAGGCCGACGTTGCCGACGATGCTGCCTGCCGCCGGATGGTCGCGACGGCCGTTAATCGGTGGGGGCGGCTCGACGCCCTGGTGAACAATGCCGCAATGACGGTCAAATCGGATCCTTTCGATCTGGAGACATTGTCGGCAGAGGATTTTCAGAGTGTTTTCGGTGTCAATGTCATCGGCGCCTATCAGATGTGCCGGGCGGCGGTGCCTGCCATGCGTAACAGTGGGGGCGGCGCGATCGTCAATGTCTCATCCAACGTTGCCTTTACCGGCGGCGGCAGTTCGCTTGCCTACACGGCCTCCAAGGGCGCGCTCAATGCACTGACAATGGCGCTAGCGCGCACCTGCGGTCCCGATATCCGGGTGAACGCGGTTTGCCCCGGCATCATCGATACCCGCTGGATGCGCGACACGCTCGGGCCGGACGCCTATGGCGCTATTGCCAAGCGATTTTCGGAAACCGCGCCGCTCGGTCGGGTCGCGACACCGGAGGACGTTGCCGGCGCCATTGTCTGGCTTGTTCAGGGGGCAGACTTCGTCACTGGGGAATTGCTCTCCGTCGACGGCGGCATCCGGCTGTCCGGTGGCGTTCGCAAATCCGTGGCATCCGGCGGAGCCGCATCGTGACGCTGTCGGCCCAATCCATTCTCGATTTCCCGGTGCCACAAGCGACGCATGTGGTCACTGCAAGCGATGCCATCCTCTACGCCCTGTCGGTCGGCTATGGCACCAACCCGCTCGACGAAAACGCGTTAAACTACGTCTACGAACGCGATCTGGTCACTGCGCCGACGCTTGCCAATATCGTGGCACATCCGGGCCCGTGGATGCAGCAGACGGGTGTCGACTGGGCGCGTCTCGTGCATTCCGAACATCGCCTGATGATCCACCGGCCGGTCCCTCTCGATGTGCCGCTGATCTCCCGGTCGCGCGTCTTGTCGGTGGTCGATCGCGGCATTGAGAAAGGCATGTTCGTCAGCTTCGAGCGCCTTATCGCAACCGTGGACGGTGATGAGCCGATCGCGACGGTCGTCCAGACGAACGCCTGCCGCGGCGACGGTGGATGCGGTTCGGCGGGATTGGCGCCTGAACCTCTGTCCAAAGTCCCGGACAGAGGGCCTGACTTCGAATTCAACGTCGACATCCCCGGTAACGCCGCGCTGCTTTATCGCCTGAACGGCGATCTCAATCCGCTGCATGTCGACCCAAGGGCAGCGGGCAGCAGCGGCTTCGATCGGCCGATCCTGCATGGGCTGTGCAGCTTCGGCTATGCGGGCTACGCCATCGTCGCCGCCATCGATCCAGGCATGGCTACCGGTTTGAGCGCGATCGCGGCGCGGTTCAGCGCGCCGATCTTTCCCGGAGAAACGATCACCCTGCAGATGTGGCGCAACGACGCCGAAATTCGCTTCCGGGGGATCGTTGCTTCCCGGGGCGTGACCATCCTCGACAACGGCATAGCGAGGCTGTCATGACGAAAGCGGTCAAGACGGCCGCCGGCGAGGCGCGCCAATATATCAGGATCAAGGAGCAGATCCTGGCCGAGATTGCCGAGGGCAAGCTGCAGCCGGGAGACCGGGTATCCTCCGAAAGCGAGCTGGTGGCGGCATTCGGCGTCAGCCGCATGACGGCGAACCGGGCGCTGCGGGAGTTGATGTTCGAGGGTGTCCTCAAGCGATCCGCCGGCATCGGAACCTTCGTGTCGCCAAAACACCTCGATGTCGATCTGCTTCAAATCCGCAACATAGCCGACGAAATACTGGAGCGGGGTCACACGCATAAGGCTACGGTCGTCAAGGCCGGTTTGATGAAGGCGGATGCCAACGTTGCCGACGCGCTCGAACTGACCCTCGGCGCTAAGGTGATGCATTCGCTGATCGTGCACATGGAAAACGACCACCCCATTCAGGTCGAGGAGCGCTACGTCAATCCGCTGGTCGCGCCCGACTATCTGTCGACCGATTTCAGCAGCATGACGCCGAATGAATATCTGACGAAGGTGGCGCCGATAACGGCGTTCGAACATATCGTCCAGGCCGTCAAACCGGACACGACGATCCGCAAATATCTTGGCCTGAAGAATGATCACCCTTGCCTGCGCGTCTTTCGAAGGACCTGGTCGGGCGAGGCCGTCGTGACCTGTGCGCTGTTATACTATCCCGGCGCCCAGTATCGGCTGGAAGCTCGGTCCACCAAGGGTCCCTCGAAGCCCGTCGCCATTCTCGGAGAGAAACAGTGAGCGCCACCCATTCTCCGTCGATCACCTTCACCGCGTCGCCGCCGACGATCGAGGACATCGCAGCAATTGCCCGTCGTCACGCCAGGATCGAAATCTCCGACGAGGTCGAGGCCCGGATTACGGCGGCGCGCGCTGTCATCGATCGCTATACGGAAAAGGATCTGCCGGTTTATGGCCTGACGACGGGACTGGGAGCGGGGGTCGATACACGACTTGCGACGGAAGATCTGGTGGCGTTTCAGATGCGTGTGCCGCAAGCCCGCGCAGTCGGCGTCGGAAAGCCGCTTGCCCAGGAATCCGTGCGGGCGATGATGGCCGTCAGGGCTGCCGGGATGGCGGCGGGCGGTTCCGGCATTTCGCTGAACGTGTTCCGTGGTTTGATCGCCGCCATTAATGCAGGTGTCCATCCTGTCGTCCCGTCATTGGGCTCGATCGGCGCGGCGGATTTGGCTCCGCTTGCCCATATGAGCCGGGCGCTTCTCGGCTTCGGCGAGATCGAGCTTGGCGGCGAAGTGCTGCCGGCCGCCGTCGCCCTGGAGAGAGCCGGCCTGAAATCTCTCGAATTGGCGCCGAAGGACGGGCATGCGCTTGTCGTAGCCAACAGTCTCTCCATCGGCCTCGCCTGCCTGGCGCTTGAGGATATCGGGCGGCTCTTCGATTGGTCTCTAAAGGCGATTGCCGTCAATTTCGAAGCGTTCCGGGCCAATGTCAGCGTCTTCGACGACCGCGCTCTGGCTGCGAGACCGGCCTTCGGGCAGCGCCGCGTCGCCGCTCAGCTGATGGACTTGCTTTCGGGAAGCTCCTTGGTTGCGGCCGATGCCGCAAGACGTCTCCAGGATCCTTTGAGCTACCGCTGCACGCCGCAGGTCTGGGGCGCGATGAGGCATGCGATCGACGAGGCAAGGCAGGCGACGGAGATAGATCTCGTCAGCTCCAGCGACAATCCTGTCGTCATCGCCTCCGAAGGCGTCATTCTTGCGCACGGCAATTTCGACATGACCGCTTTTGTGCTCGCCTGGGAAAGGCTGGGGCAGGCGATGGCGCATTGTGCGGCAGGCACCGCCTATCGGATCATGAAGATCATGTCGCCTGGCATGTCCGACCTTCCACGCTTCCTGACCCCGATGGGCCAGAGCCGGACCGGTTTTGCCACCGTGCAAAAGACTGTCTCGGCCATGGAAGCCGAAATCCGCCATCTCGCCATGCCGGTTTCGCTCTCGCCCTTTCCGGTCGCCGATGGCGTCGAAGATCAAGCTTCGATGGCGCCGAGCGTTTTGGCAAAGACGCAAGCGATCGTCGAGCGCCTGCGTTATCTCGTTGCCATCGAACTGATTGCCTCGGCACAGGCCGTCGAGCTGCGCGGTGTCTCAGGCGAATTGGGCAAGGGATCGGCTGAGGCCTATGCATTCGTCCGCAGCCATGTCCCGGCACTTGAAGAGGATCGCGCGCAGGGGCCGGATTTTGCGACGATCGCCGCATTGATTGGGCTTGGCCCGCAATAAGCCCGGTTCGCAACTGCCCCACCAAGAAGGGCAGGGCGCCGACCGGTCATGCCGACGGTTATTCTGGGGAATGCCGCCGGTTCGTTCATTGAAAAGTCAACAAGAGGGAATGATCATGAAAAATTGGACAAAGGGCTTATTTGCAGCCGGTATCATGGCAGCCGCCATGTTCCAGTCTGCATCCGCAGAGACCATCAAGGTCGGCAGCAAGAATTTCACCGAGCAGTTCATTCTCGCTGAAATGTATTCAGCCGTTCTGGAAAATGCTGGCTTCACCGTCGAGCGCAAGATCAACCTCGGCGGCACGCTGATTGCGCACCAGGCATTGGTGGCCGGCGAGATCGATCTCTATCCGGAATATACCGGCACGGCGCTTGCGTCCGTCGTCAAGGGCGAGATGTCGACCGATGCCGACAAGGTCTACACCCAGGTCAAGGACTTCTACGCCAAGCAGTTCAACCTCACATGGCTGAAGCCGAGCGGCATCAACAACGGCTATGTCATCGTTGTCCGGCAGGAAACCGCGCAGGCCAACAATCTGAAGAGCCTGTCGGATCTCGCCAAGGTTTCCAAGACCCTGGTCTTCGGCGGCGGTGCCGAGTTTCCGGATCGCGCCGATGGCCTGCCCGGCCTGAAGCGCGTCTACGATGCCGAATTCAAGGAGTTCAAGCAGTTCGCGAAGCTTGGTCTTCGTTACGACGCGCTGGAACAAAAGGACATCGATGTTGCCAATGGTGCAGCGACCGATTGGCAGATCGGTTCGAAGAATCTCGTGCCGCTGGCAGACGACAAGGGTCTGTTTCCGCCCTACTACGTAGCCCCCGTTGTCCGCCAGGACGTGCTGAAGGCCAACCCGAAGGTTGCCGAACTGTTGGAAGCGGTCGGCTCCCATCTCGACAACGAAAAGATGCGGGTCCTCAATGCCAAGGTCGAGACCGATCACGAGGAAGCCAAGGACGTGGCGGTCGGTTTCCTCAAGGAAAACGGCCTCTTGCCGAAATAACCGTCATGCTTCCGCGGCCGGATATCAATCCGGCCGCCCTCTGGCGCGGCGATCCTTTTGAGGGTTCTGTTCGAAAATCCGTCCGGTCAGCAGGCGGGCAGGAATGTGGAGAAGCGACAAATGCAGGAAATCTGGATCGATTATCTCAACGCCCTCGATGCCAGGGCGCTGGCGCTGACGAATGACGAGATTCTCGATGCGGTGGCGAAGGCGCTGGATGCGCAGGGCAGGGGTGAAACCGTCATCGAGCCGAGGGTTCATCTTGTGCCGGAGAGCTCCGACAAAGGCCATTTCAATGTGCTTCGTGGCTATGTCAAAGCGCTGAATTATGCTGGCGTCAAAGTCGTCGGCGATTTCGTCGACAACTACAAGGTGGACCTGCCTTCGGAGCTTGCGGTCCTCAACCTGTTCGACCCGAATACGGGCGTGCCGAAGGCCATCATCGACGCGACCGCCATCACCGACATGCGCACCGGCGCCGTCACAGCTCTTGGCGCAAAATATCTCGCTCGCAAGGACAGCAAGGTGCTCGGCCATGTCGGAGCGCGCGGAACCTCTTACTGGAATGTCCGGCTTCTCGACCATCTCTTCGACTTCGAGGAAATCCGCGTGCATTCGCGCCGCCCGGAAAGCCGCAATGCCTTCGCCAAGCGTCTTGAGGCGGATCTCGGCAAGAAGATCGTCGTCACCGACAATTGGGAGGATTGCCTCAAGGAGGCCGACATCATGGTCGAGGCCAGCCGTCTGCCGGAACCGGCGCCGCTGTTCAAGACCGAATGGGTGAAGAAGGGAGCCTTCGTCGTGCCCTATGGCACGATGAGCGCGCTCGAATTCGATCTCACCGACATCATGGACAAGGTCGTCGTCGACGATTGGGGACAATGCGGCCCCGGCAAGCCTTTTGGAGCGCTTCGCCGTCACGTCGATGAGGGCAAGGTGACAGCCGAGACCCTGCATGCCGAAATCGGCCAGATCATCTGCGGCGGAAAGCCCGGCCGTGAAAGCGATGAGGAGACGATCCTGTTCTGGCACCGCGGCCTCAGCACCACCGATGTGGCGCTCGGCGCCGCCATGGTCGACAAGGCAAGAGAGATGAACATCGGCCAACGGCTGCGGTTCGCATAATTGCCATGGTGATGTTCAAGCCAATCGCCTGTTCGAGAATGTATAATCTCAGTCCGCGCATTCGCGGCCTGTGGGACGCGCTGTTTGCGCAGGTCAGTCTGCAGTCCGGCATTGAACTCGAGATCATCGCTCACGCAGCACCGGCACCGCTGTCGGAGCTATGGGCGAGGCCGGACATGGGAGCGGTCTTCATGTGCGGCTATCCGTTTTCGCACATGCCCGAGGCTGCGCGACCGACGGCGCTTGCCGCACCCGTCTCGAGCGAGGCATGGTCTTTGGACCAGCCGCTCTATGCCAGCCACATTCTCGTCGCCTCCACCGGGCCGGTGAACGCTGTGGAGGATCTCGCAGCGGTACGCTGGGGCTGGACTGTGCGCGATTCTCAATCGGGCTACCACGCGGCGCGTTCCTTTCTTGCCGACCGGTTTGCCGGGAAAATGAAGCAGAGCATGACGGTCGGACCGCTGCTCAACCCGTCAGGCATCGTCGCCGCCCTCAAGGACGGCAGGATCGATGCCGGCGCGATCGACGCTTGCGCCTTCCAATTGCTGCGGATGCACGAACCCGATGCGATCGATGGTCTCCGTATTCTGGCGACGACCGATCCGCTTCCTGCGCCGCTGATGGTTGCCGCGCAGACATTGCCGTCGGACATCGCCGCAGCGTTGCAGCAAAGCCTCGTGACATTGCATGAAACGCCTGAGGGAGCGGCGGTTTTGGCGCGGCTCGGCCTCAGGCGATTCTCAACGGTCGTTCCCTCGGCTTACGATATTCTGCCGCAGAGAGCCGACGACGCCGATCGCAGATTGGGGATCTCATGGTAGACAGGAGGTCTCGACGATGAAATGGGTCCCTAAACATCTCGACCGGCTATTCGAAGCGCTGTTGGAGCACCTCTATCTCGTTTTTTCCTCGGTCGGCATTGCCCTGGTGATCTCGCTGATCGTCGGGATATGGGCGGCGAGGCGACCGCGGAGCTTTGCCGCGATCGTCATATTCACCGGTATCCTGTTCGCGGTGCCGAGCCTGGCGCTGTTTGCGCTTCTCATTCCCATCATGGGCATCGGTGCCGCACCCGCCATAACCGGTCTTGCCGCCTACTCGCTGATGATCCTGATCCGCAATATCGGCATGGGATTTCAGGCTATTCCGCGTGACATATTGGAAGCTGCCGATGGCATGGGCTACGGCACCGCACGGCGGATCTGGGAAGTCGAACTGCCGCTGGCAATGCCCTATATTGTCGGCGGGCTTCGCATCGCCATGGTGACGGTCATCGGCATTGCGACCGTTGCCGCCTATATCAATGCCGGCGGACTCGGCGTCATCATTTTCGAAGGCATCGACCAGCGCTTTCCTGAAAAGATCATCGCAGGCGGGCTGCTGACGTCATTTCTGGCGCTCTTTGCCGACTATTGTTTTGCCTCCTTCGAAAAGCTGCTGCGTCGGCGCAGCGGAGGGAAGGTAGCATGATCGTCATCGATGCATTCAGCTGGATCTTCAACAATTCCGGTACCTTCTTCAACGCTTTCAATCGCCATCTTCTGATGTGCGTCCTATCGCTCGGCATCGCCTTCGTCATCGCGGTACCGCTCGGATTTGTCGTCGCACGGTCTCCGCGCGCCTCCTTTGTGGTGGTCAATATCGCCGGCGCCCTGCGCTCCATCCCAAGCCTTGCGATCCTGTCTGCGACGATGCCTTTTCTCGGCATCGGATTGCTGCCGTCGGTGATCGCCCTCATCGTCCTGGCCGTGCCGCCGCTATTGTTGAACACGATCATCGGCATCCGCGAGATCGACGCCTCGGTGATCGATGCGGCGGATGGAATGGGCATGAGCGCCGGACAGATGCTGTGGGAGATCGAACTTCCCCTGGCTGTTCCGGCGATTCTGTCGGGCGTCAGGACGAGCGCCATCCAGGTCATCGGTGGGGCGGCGCTGGCCTCCTTCATCGGCGGCGGCGGGCTTGGCGATTTCATCAATGCCGGCATTGCGATCATGAACATGCCGCGCCTTCTCGTCGGAGCGGTGCCGATAGCCCTGCTCGCAATCTTTGCGGAATTGGCCTTCGGCGCCCTGGAGCGCCTCTTCACTCAACGGCGCTGAGCGGCCGAAAGCGGATATCAGGATGATTCATCTCGATCATGTTACCAAGAAATACGACGGAAGCGGCCCGTATGCGGTCGACAATCTCGATTTGTTGATCGAGACCGGCACGACAGTTGCCCTGATTGGTCCTTCCGGCTGCGGCAAGACCACGACCATGCGGATGATCAATCAGTTGGAGACGCCGACAACGGGACGCGTGCTGGTCGACGGAAGAGATATAGCCCGGGTCGATCAGAAGGAGCTCCGCCGCAGCATCGGCTATGTCATCCAGCAGGTCGGTCTGTTTCCGCATATGTCGATCGCACGCAATGTCGCGACCGTCCCGCGGCTTCTCGGTTGGGAAAAGGCGCGCAGCGATCGCCGCGTCGACGAGCTCCTGGATCTCGTCGGTCTTGATCCGGCCATCATGCGGCAGCGCCTGCCGCACGAATTGTCGGGCGGGCAGCGTCAGCGCGTCGGTTTTGCGCGTGCGCTCGCAGCAGACCCCGCAATCATGCTGATGGACGAACCGTTCGGCGCGATCGACCCGATCACCCGCGTTAGGCTTCAGGACGAATTCCGCGATATTCTGAGGAAGGTGAAGAAGACCGTCGTCATCGTCACGCATGACCTCGACGAGGCCATCAAGATGGGCGATCGCATCGCGATCATGCGGGATGGCCGCCTTCTTCAATATGATAGCCCGCAGGAAATTCTTGCGCGTCCCGTCAACGAATTCGTCGAGAACTTCCTCGGCCCCGACCGAGCCATAAAGAGGCTGAGCTTGATTGCCGTATCGACGATCATGACCGCGCCGGAACCGTTCAACGGCGAGGCGGAGATCGCCGCTGACGCCACGGTTCACGATGCCTTGGCGCTTATCCTCTCCGGCGAGATGCCGGGCCTTCATGTCAGGTCAGCCGATGGGACGCTTGCGGGATATCTGTCGCGAGCCACCTTGTTGCGCGCCAATCGGCTATAGTACAATTCCGGCAAAAGTCCGCAGCGGTTTTGCTCGACGTGAACAAGGCCACCTGCCCTTGCCGAAGGGCTAATACGCCAATCTACCCACGCGTGCCGAATGGATTTGCCGATCGCCTGTCTCATGCTGTCGACGGGTTTGACACGATGGGATCGTGTAAGGCAGGCTGGATCGACGTCAACTCCGCTCGTTCGTTCTCTGCGCCGTCTGAAGCTTTCCCGGCGCACTGCTGTCACGTGAGGGACCTGCGCCATTGTCTTTTCTAGGCATCTTTCGG
Source organism: Rhizobium bangladeshense (assembly GCF_017357245.1). Taxonomy (NCBI): domain Bacteria; kingdom Pseudomonadati; phylum Pseudomonadota; class Alphaproteobacteria; order Hyphomicrobiales; family Rhizobiaceae; genus Rhizobium; species Rhizobium bangladeshense. The sequence continues at coordinate 634,841 of NZ_CP071613.1, forward strand.
CAGCACTGAGCGAACCCTCGCGACAAAGGCATGGAAGTCCCGCATGAACGTGCGCAGGAAATCGGCAGTGCTGTCGTTCGTGACCTCGCCGTCATCGGTGATCAGCCCCGGAGTGAATTGTATGTAGGCCTCCGGAGCATTCATCTGGGGAGAGTTGCAGAAACTGAGGACGCTGCGCAAATTCTGCTGGGCGACGGCTGTGCCTATCGCGCCCGGCGACGTGCCGATGACCGCCGACGGCTTGCGTGTGAACGAGTTGGTGCCGTAGGGGCGGCTCGCCCAGTCGATCGCGTTTTTCAGCCCGCCGGGTATGGACCGATTGTATTCGGGAGTGACGAACAGCACAGCGTCGACGGCCGCGATTGCGGCCTTGAATGCCTTGCCGGCCGGAGGGTAGTCGGCGTCGTAGTCGTAACTGTAGAGCGGCAGGTCCTTGAAGGATATCTCGGACATTTCAAGTTCCGGCGGGGCGAGCCGCACCAACGCCTTGGCGAGCTTGCGGTTGATCGAGTCCCTGGCGAGGCTGCCGATAAGATAGCCTACTTTATGCGTGGTCATGGCTTTCTCCAGTATCCCGCATGATAAAGGACGTATCATACGCAGAATTATCGGACGGGTCTCGTGTCCTTTGAGCGCAAACAACTATTCGCCGACGAACGTGACCGTCTCGGCGAGCGGGGCGCGGCCCGTACGGGCATAACCTACCGAAGGGTCCTCATAGCCGATCGACATACCGCAGAAGAGGATCAGCCCGTCCGGGGGTGACAGGACCTCCGCGACCGTCTCGCGAACCTGCGACCACGCCATCTGCGGGCAACTGTGCAGCCCTTCGGCCCGGAGCAGCAGCATGACGGTCTGCAGATACATGCCGACGTCGGCCCATTGGGGCAGGCCCAGGTCACGGTCAATGTAGCAGAACAGGGCGGCGGGCGCGCCGAAACAGTTCCAGTTGGCGATCGCTGCGCGCTGGCGCGCCTCCCAGTCCTCGCGCGCAATGCCGAGCGCGCTGTAGCGCTCCTTGCCGAAGGCTGACCGGCGCTCCCCGTAGGGGGATTTCAGCGCCGCCGGGTACATCTCATACTGCCGCTTGTCCCAGGCGTCGCCATGGGCCACGCGCTCGACGGCTGATGTCTTGAGTTCGGCCAGCGGCGCGCCGGTCATCACGTAAGTATTCCAAGGCTGGATGTTCGATCCTGACGGTGACCATGCCGCGGCAGCCAGCACGCGCTCAAGTACCTCCATCGCCACAGGCTGGTCTTTGAATCCGCGCACCGAGCGTCGGCTTGTGACTGCCTCATATACGTCCATGATCGCCTCCATGCCGCCGGGGCCGTTCGTTCCGTTCCTGATGTGGTTCATTATCTCCATTCGCAATGGAGGCGTAATCACACCGTGGTCTAGGCGGCGTACATCAAACGTACATCAGCGATCGACGCGTCCGAGGGGGCATATCAGCAGAATTGGAGACCAATCATGAGCCGGGCGATCAGCGTTCCGCCGTTTGCGTTAGGTGCCCACGGCTCGGGCACGTTCTGCCGCCCTACGACGATGTGATCCGAAGATGTCCGCGAGCGTATCGAGCATTGCCGTGACCGCGTCAGATTGAAGTGAATAGTAGATTGTCTGCCCAGCCCTTCGTGTCTGCACGAGTTCCTGGTCTCGAAGAATTGCCAGATGCTGAGAAGTCGAAGATTGGCTCAGCCCCACTTCGTCAGCCAGGACGGTCACGGACATTTCTCCTTCGGCCAACAGATGCAGAATGTGAAGCCGTTTGGAATTCCCCATGGCCGAAAGGAAGTTTGCTTCGTTGTCGAAAGCATCGGTTTTAGGGGAAGGCGCGACTGACGACTGATTGTTCAAGGCGAGATCTCCTTTGGGGAACCAAAGCCGGGTACGATGTCATATCCCCGAACTTTAATTTAGAGATAACGCAAGCGTGCGGGGCCGAAAGCCATTGCTGGCGCCGCATCGTCTTTTTTGGCGTGAATCGGATACGCCGTGCATCAAATGGACAGCCGGCGTCTTTCGTTCCTTGAAATGATTGAAGCTAACGCGCCCCCGCCTGGCGCATCTGCGCCGGCAGTGTTTCCCAGGCCCGGATCAGTTCGCCGATCGAGGCGGCCCCCATCTTGTGCATGACATTGCTGCGATGCAGCTTGACCGTCACTTCGCTGATGCCGAGATCGAAGGCGATCTGCTTGTTGAGCCGCCCGCGTGCCACCTCATGCAGAACCTCGCGCTCGCGCTGCGTCAGCGTCTCCAGCCGTTCGATATTGCGATTGGCGATCGCCGCTTCCGCCCGACGTTCGCCGTCGATGGCGATGGCTGCCGTCACGGCATCAAGCAGCGTCTGGTCCCGCGCCGGCTTGGTGAGGAAATCCACGGCGCCGGCTTTCATCGCCTGGACGGTCATGGGGATGTCGCCATGGCCGGTCAGGAAGATGATCGGTTTGGCAATGCCGTTTTCAGTCAGATGGCTCTGCAAGTGGAGGCCGCTTACCCCCGGCATGCGCACATCGAGGATCAAGCAGCCGGGTCTGTCCAATATATCCGCGTCCAGCAATTCGCGGGTCGAGGCAAAGCTGACGGGCTGGAAACCTGCCGACAGGATCAGCTCGGAGAGCGCCTCGCGAATGGATGCGTCGTCGTCCACGATCATGACGAGCGGCTGATCCTCTTCACCTCGGCGCTGCACTGATAAAGGCGCCGATCTACGAACGAACGGCTGGTCAACTCTCATGTCACCCTCCATCTCTCGATTTCTGTAAGGCATTGGCGATGGCCGCGATCAGGGCCTGGGCATCGAATGGTTTGCGGAAGAATCCTCCGGCGCCTTGAGCACGGCCCTGATCCGCGATCTCGTGGCGGCCCGTGATCAGGAAAACCGGCAGCTCCGGACGTGATTTCCTGACGAGATCGCGAAGTTCGAAGCCGTCTATGCCGGGCATTCCGATGTCGGTGATAAGCAGATCAAGGTCCGACAGCCCGTTGACGAGCAGCGAGCCCGCCGACGAGAAGCTGCGGGAGACATAGCCCGCCGATTCCAGAAGGTCGCTCATTGATTCAAGGAGTCTTGGATCGTCATCGACAATTGCCACGACATGTTTTTTCTTGTTCATGTTCAATTCCCTCCCACCCGGCGCGAGTGGGTTATCGGTATTTCCAGTTTCTCCGCGATGCGCACGAGATCGGCGAGCGATGCCGCCGCCATCTTTTGCATCACGTTTCTTCTGTGGATCTGCAGCGTGACTTCGCTGATCCCCAGTTCTGCCGCCGCCTGCTTGTTGAGGAGGCCGCTGACGACGAGCGGCAACACCTCGCGTTCGCGCGGTGTCAAGTCGAGATAGTGTTGCCTCAGTATGCCGAGTTCGGCGCGCCCGGCTCTCTTTTCGCGATCCTGGGCGATTGCCGTCTGAATTGCCGCCATGAGATCCTCGTCGCTGAACGGCTTGGTGAGAAAATCCACCGCGCCCCGCTTGATGGCGCGCACGGAGGAGGGGATGTCACCATGGCCGGTGATGAAGACGATCGGCGGATGATCGCCATCAGCGATCTGTCTCTGCAGGTCGAGGCCGTTGATATCTGGCAGCTCGACATCGAGGATAAGGCAGGCGGGAACATCCGGCTTGTCGGCTTTCACATAGTCGCAGGCCGACTCGAAGGCGATGGCGCGAATGCCGTGCGAATCCAGCAGCTCGCCGAGAGCCTCCCGGATGCGTTCATCGTCATCCACGATGAAGACGATATGGTCACCGGTCGTCATGACGCTGCCTTCGTTTCGACGGGCAATGTAAAGATCAACGTCGCTCCGCGCGGTTGGTTCTTCTCCGTCCACAATCGTCCACCATGCAGCTCGACGATTGAGCGGCAGATCGCCAGCCCCATGCCCATGCCGTTTTCTTTTGTGCTGAAGAAAGGCTCGAACATTTTTTCAGGGAACTCGATGCCTCGCCCCAGATCGCGGACCTCGGTCTGGACGGCATTGCCGACTTGGTGCGAGCGTATCTCGACCACCCTGTCGCTTGTCGTGGCGTCCAGGGCCTCGATGCCGTTGCGGATGAGATTGATCAGAACCTGCTGGATCTGGATGCGGTCGATCGCCACGAACGGCAAGCTGTCGTCAACGTCGACGTCAATGCGGACGCGCCGCCGCCAGGCTTCGTCGGCCATCAGGCTGCGCACTTCATCGATGATGCCGGAGAGGGTGGTTTGAGCCCTCCTGTCCGCGGATTGTTTGAACAGGGCGCGAATACGGCTGACGACTTCGGCCGCCGAATTCGCGTCCCGGATGATGCGCTCGACCGTTCTCTGCGCCCGCTCCATGTTCGGCGGATCGGCCATCAGCCAGCGCTGGCAGGCATGGGAATTCGCCACCACGGCCGCAAGAGGCTGGTTCACCTCGTGCGCGATGGAGGCGGAAAGCTCCGCGAGGCTTGCTGCCTGGCTCGCCCGGGAAAGTCCTTCCTGTGTACGGCGTAGCTCTTCCTGCGCCTGAACCTCGCCGTCAATATCGAGATATATGACGTTCCACTGCACGATCGCGCCCTCGCCGTCGCGCATCGGCGCTGCCCGCGTTTCCACCCAGCGATAGTCGCCGTCGAACCGCCGCAGGCGGTGCCTGCGCGCATAGGATTCGCCGGTGGCGAGCGAATGGGCATATTTCTCCTTGACGTCGGCAAGGTCGTCCGGATGAACGCCGGCGTCGAGCGTGCCGGCCAACCGTGACTTGCCGGTCCCATCAAGGTCTTCGAGTTCGTATCCGAGAAAATCGCGAAGCTGCGGATTGCGATAGACAGGCTCTCCATCCGGAGCCGCGCAATCGATCATGACCGGCAAGGTTTCGACGATCTGCCAGAGCGAACGTTCTCTTTCTCGCAGCGCCTCCTCGACGCGCAGTTGGTCGTCGATATCATGAGAGAGGCCGTACCACTGGACGATCCGCCCGTTTTCGTCACGTAGCGGCTCGGCGCTGCCTTTCACCCAGCGGTAGACGCCATCGGCGCGCCGCAGGCGATATTGCTGCGAGAAGCGTTCGCCGGTGACGAGGGAATGGTTGAGCGCTTTAGCGAGGCTCTGCGCATCGTCCGGATGGACGGCGACTTCGATGAGAGCCGCCAGCCGGCTCATGCCGGGTTTCTCCATTTCAGCGACGTCGACGCCGAGAAAGTCGATCAGGCGTTTGTTGAAAAAGGTCGGAGCGCCTTCCGGATTGAGCCGCCAGAGCAGGCTCGGAACCATGTCCACCAGCTGGGAGAGTTCCCGCTCCCGGTTGCGCAGTGCTTCCTGCGCGCGCATTTCATCGTCGATATCGACCGATATCACATACCATTGCACGATCTCGCCGTTTTGATCCCGCAGCGGCTCGGCACGCCCGTCGACCCAGCGATAGGCTCCGTCGAACCGGCGCATACGGTATTTTATCGAGAAGGGATCGCCGCTGGCGAGGGAATGGTGGACGGTATCAAGCAGCCTCGGTGCATCATCGGGATGGACGAGAGTGTGAATGACCGACGAGAGACGGCTCATGCCCGGCCTGTCCATCTCGCCGACGTCGACACCGAAAAAGTCGATCAGGCGCTTGTTGAAGAAGACGGGTTCGCCTTTCGGCGTCAGGCGTCTGATCTGGACCGGGACCATGTCCACGAGCTGTGAGAGTTCGCGCTCGCGATCACGTAATGTCTCCAGCGCCCGCACCTCGTCATCGATGTCGAGGGAAACGCCGTACCATTGTACGACCTTTCCGTCGTCGTCGCGCCGCGGCTCCACCCTGCATTCGGCCCAGCGATACACGCCATCCTTTTCGAGCCAGCGAAACCGCATCGCAGTGCCGCTGCCGCTTTCGAAGCATTTATGCAGCGTACGCTGCACGTCGGGCACCTCATCGGGATGGATGAGCTGCTGCAGCAGTTGGTCGATACGCGCCTCGCCAACGGCGTCGAAATCGGCGATCACGGCGCGGAAGTGATCCTGATAGCGTTTGTTGAAGTAGATTGACCCGCCCGTCGGCTCCACGCTCCAGATGCGGACAGGAACGGCGTCGATCATCTGCTGCAGCTGCTGTTCGTTTCGGCGCAAGGCCTCTTCGGCATGGACCTGATCGTCGATATCGTGGCAAAGTCCGTACCATTGGACGATGATCCCGGCTTGATCCCGCAACGGCTCGGCGCGGCTCGACATCCATCGATAGGCGCCGTCGGCACGGCGCAGCCGATAGCGCATCGCGAAGGTCTCGCCGGTGACGAGGCAATAGCCGAGCGCTGTCCTGAATTCGGCTGCGTCATCGGGATGAACGATGGCCTGGAGGACCGCTTCCAGCCGGCTCATCTGCGGTTGGTCGGAATCCGCCACGTCGAGGCCGAGGAAATCGACCATGCGCTTGTTGAAGAAGGTCGGCTCGCCCTCGGGTGTCAACCGCCAGACATGGCTCGGCACCATATCAACAAGTTGCGAGAGCTCTCGCTCCCGTTCGCGCAATGCTTCCACGCTTTGCTGCAACGAAAGCGTCGCCAGTTGATGCTGACGGGATATGGCGGCGACGATGAGTGCCGAAAGCGCAGAGATGGCCAGGAAAAGCTGCAGCATGATCTGCTTGTGTTTCTGGGATTCCGGATCACCGGCGAACTGACCGGCGCCCGCTATCGTGAAGACCGCAGTAACTAGGGCCAGCAGCACGAGTGAGACCGCCGCGCCTTTGAACTGGAAGCGGACTGCGGCCCACAGAAGCGGCGGCATGATGATATAGGCGAAAGGAAGGTAGCCGCTGAGCGAAAGAGCGGCGACGGCGAGGAAGATAAGGCCGAGGACGCAAGCTTCCATCCATTGCGTAGTCGAGAGCTGCGGTCTGCCCTGCCAGTTGTGAAGCACGACCAGCGCCAGGGGCGCCACGATGAGGACGCCGGTAGCATCGCCGATCCACCATAGAGGCCATGCCGTCACGAAGGATTGCGACAGGATGCTGAACCAAGCGAGCGTTGCGCTTCCAATGGTCGCGCTGACCATCGGAGCAATCCCGGCCCCCAGTGCGACGAAAGAGAGCACTTCCTGGAGGCTTTCCAGCCGCACGGGCCGTTTCAGGACGCGGTTCACCAGCCAGGCTCCAACCACCGCTTCCAGAGCGTTGCCGACATAGATCAGGAAGGCGGCGAGCGGTGGACTGTGAAACCACAGGACGTTGCTGAACATCTCCGCCAGGCAGCCGGAAAGAACCCACCACGGCCAGCCGTATCCGGAACTGAGAATAAGCGTGGCGATGAAGAGCCCGCTCGCCGGCCAGATGGAAATCCCGGTTCCGGGTACGATCGCCAGAGATTGAGCGAAGCCGCAGGCGATGACATAGGCGAGGAAGAAAAGTGCCAGACGCAGGAATGGGGGGCGATGCGCCCAGGCACGCTCCATCCATCGCTCCGGCCTGACAGGCAAGACCGGTGGATCGTCAGCATGTCCTGCGGCAGTTGCTTTCCATTTCGGGGCCGGCGCGCTCATATTCGAACCGTAATCCTGCCGCACCACAACCGCAACTCATGGAAACCCATGCATTGCGCGGGAATGTAGCCGGATTCTTCGGCAGCCCGCGGGGTCGTCTGTCTTTCCGATTAGGCATCCTGGACTTTGGATTGGCTCCGCTATCCCCTGCGTCTCAGATGTCCGACCCTCAAGCACGATGGAAGGGGCCGGTCGTTCTGGTCATTCTACGTGCGCGCGGGCATGCAGACGAGATGCAACGGAGATGTCGACATGAAAATCATGGTGGCGGGAGCAAGCGGCCTTGTCGGATCGCAATTGGTGGCGGATCTGCGGCGCTCGGGCCACGACGTCACGGCCGCATCTCTGTCGCTCGGCGTCGATACGGTTAACGGCAGGGGCCTCGAAGCAGCAATGGCAGGTGCAGATGTCGTCATCGATGTGACCAATGCCGCCTCGTTCGGCGACAATTCAGCGCTCGACTTCTTCAAGGCCTCGACCAAGAACCTGCTTGCAGCCGCGGCCCATGCTTGCGTCCGGCATTATCTCGCCCTCTCCGTCGTTGGCACGCCGCGCCTCGTCGAAAGCGACTATTTCCGCGCGAAGGCGGTGCAGGAAAATCTCATCCGGGCCTCAAGCCGGCCCTACACGATCCTGCGCTCGACCCAGTTCTACGAATTCATAAACGGGGTGATCGACATCGGTGCCGAAGGCAACGTCGTTCGTTTGCCTCCGGCTTTGATGAGGCCGGTTGCAGCTCGCGACGCGGCCGCATTCCTGACTGAACTGGCAGGTGGAAATCCCCTAGGCGAGATCATCGAGATCGGCGGCCCCGACCAGCTCGGCATCGACGAAATCGCCCGGATCTATCTCGCCGCGAACCAAGACCAGCGGCAGGTGATAACCGATCCCTCCGTTTCGTATTTCGGCGTCGAATTGACCGGAGACGTGTTGCTTCCGGGTGCCGGAGCGCGCTTGGCGAGCCAGAAGCTCTCCGATTGGCTCTACCAGTCGATAGCGGCTTAGCTGCCACTGAGTTTTGCCGAATGCAGTAATACTTTCTTTCAGGAAGGTATTACCGAGGCGTCCGCTATGACCACGACCGTTACTGCGAAACGGCAGGTGACGATTCCGAAGCCGGTACGGGACATGCTCGGCATCGTCCCTGGCAGCAAGGTCGATTTTCATCGTGCTGCCGACGGCGTGTGGTTCTGACGCGCGCCGACAAGAAACGACCGGCGAGCCGTTTCGAGAAGCTGCGCGGTCATGCCGGCAAGGGCCTCGATACGGACGCCATCATGGCTTTGACGCGCGGAGAAACGGGACACTCGTCGATACCAATGTGCTCCTGGACCTCGTGACCGACCACCCGGAATCGGCGGACTGGTCTATAGCCCAGCTCGAGACGGCCGGTATCGAGGGCCCCCTTCTAATCAACGATGTAATTTAAGCCGAACTTTCGGTTTGATACGAAAGGATCGAGGCGCTGGAGGCTTCTGTGGAAGAGGCTGGCCTCCAGATGGTCGCGATGCCCAAACCCGCTTTGTTTCTTGCGGGCAAGGTCTTCACGCAGTATCGCAAGGCAGGCGGCATCCGCACCGGCGTACTTCCTGATTTCTTCATCGGTGCTCACGCTGCCGTGCAACAGCTAACACTCATGACACGAGACCTCGGCCGCTATCGCAGCTATTCCCCTCGTTAAAGCTGATAGCGCCTGCCTTCTAGTCGTAACGCAGCGGGTGATATGTGAGCGCCAGAGCCTCATTCATGGGACCTCCGGCTGAAAAGCTCTTGTATGGCTCCAAACCCTTCGGCGGTTTATGCGATGGGGGGAAAGCGCATGGGTAGCAGGTATCGACGACATCCGGTGAGCCGCCTGCTGCAGCGAACGTTATAGGCTCTCCGGCTATCGCCTCGACTCAGCTGACGCAATCCGCAAGACGAAGAGCCTGAGCATTTTCCAACCCGAGAGGGGTTCCGACGGGCTTCTGGTGATCAACGGCAACAACTACCTGAAAGACGACGGACAATAGTCGGATCGAGCAGTTCCGTCCGGCTGGTGGCATCGCAAAAATTCGATGAATTTCATGTGCATAACAATGCCGCAGGCCTTGCCCGGCAGTGCCATGGGCGGCGGCGAATCACTTGCCCAAGCATCCGCAAATCCGCCGGTTTCCTGGCCCTGCTTCGCCCGCCGCGACATGCGTTTTAGTTAAGCGTTTGTAATTCGGTCACGAATCGCGGCATATAGTAACTGCGCAACTGAAGCGCTTTCGTTCAAAATTGCGCAGTTACTTGGGAAAACGATC